>CASEFL010000004.1:0-5837 GCA_949287245.1 uncultured Bacillota bacterium | reverse complement strand
GCTTTGGGCGTATTGGCCGCCTAGCCTTCCGCCGCGCCTATGAAGTGGGCGGTTTTGAGGTTATTGCGATTAATGACCTTGTTGATGCCAAGACACTTGCTTATCTCTTGAAGTATGATTCCACTCAAGGGAGTTGGCATAAAGATGAGATTTCCGCAGAAGTGGATGCCGAAAAAGGCATTAATGATCTCATTTTCCAAGGACATCGTATCCCTGTTCTTGGTAAAAAAGATCCCCATGATTTAAAGTGGGGCGAATACGGTGTAGACATCGTCTTAGAATGCACTGGCCGTCTTAAGAGCAAAGCGGATGGTGAAGTCCATCTTGCTAATGGAGCAAAAGGAGTCATTATTTCTGCTCCTTCTAGCGATAAAGATATCCCAACTTATGTTGCGGGTGTCAATAGCGATAAGCTCACTGCTGATCAAAAGATTATTTCTGGTGGCTCCTGCACGACCAACTGCCTTGCCCCAGTTATGGATGTCTTAGTCAAGAAGTTTAAAGTGGAAGGTGGATTTATGACTACTGTCCACGCTTATACCAACGACCAAACAATTCTTGACTTAGCAAAAGGAAATCTCCGTCGTGGACGTGCTGCCGCGGCAAATATTGTTCCTACCACCACTGGTGCTGCCAAAGCCATCTTCCTTGTCATTCCTGAATTAAAGGGCAAGATGATGGGTGGTGCGGTCCGTGTTCCTGTACCCGATGGTTCTTTAGTTGATCTTTCCTTAGTGATGACCAATGAAGTAACTGCGGAAGAAGTAAATGCGGCGATGAAAGAAGCTGCCAATACTTATTTAAAGGACATCCTTGGTTACACCGAAGATCAAATTGTTTCCTCGGATATTGTGGGTGAAACTCACGGTTCTTATTTTGATGCTACACAAACTGTCGCTTATACCGATGCTTGCGGAAATCATCATCTTAAGGTCGTTAGCTGGTACGATAATGAGTATAGCTTCACCTGCCAATACATCCGTCTTGCTAAAATTTACGGCGAACTTCTCGCAAAGTAAGTTTCTCTTATTTTCTAAGGAGCCTTCGGGCTCCTTTTTTTATAAAAAGAATGAGGTTTTGTGGAGATATTTCCTTTTCTTAATTTTTGAAATTGTTTTTTCTTTGTTTTTTCCTTTTTCCTCTTTAAGATAAAGACGAAGATATGAAAAAGATTGGGTTATTTCTTGCTTTGTTTCTTCTTATTTCTTGTGAAGGAATCGAGTCTTCCTCTTCTCTTCTTAAGGAAAAAGAACTAATCGCTTCTTGTCAAAAAGTGCTCGATGCTTATCAAAATCGTTGTTTTTGCTTTCAAGGTCAATTTGAAAGGAAACAAGAAACAAAGAACACATCAACGATGGTTTCTTCTTTAGAGGAAAGGGCAACAATTTCTTATTTAGGCTATTTTGAAGAAGACAAGGAAAAGGGCATTGGTTCAATTGAAGGAAGTGTAAAAAAGAAAGAGGAATCTGATCAAATTTATCCTTTCTTATTAGAAGAAATTCATGATGGGGGAAGAAGTTATATAAAAGGTGATGATCTTACTCTTTCTTCTTATGAGCCTTCTCCTTCCTCTTATCAAGTAGAAAGCGAAGGAATAGAAACAAGAGTGTCTTTCTCTTTTGAAGATTATGTGGAAGAAATGGAATTAATCGGGGACATTATTTATCAAAAGAAAGAAGAGGAAATTGTTGTTTCTCTTCTTCCTAGCCAAAGCGACATTATTTCCTCTTATCCTACACAGGCTTTTGCTTATCAAATAAGTTTTCATTTATCTTCTTATCAAGTGTCTTTTTTCCGTTTCTTTAGCGCTTATCAAGAAAATACCTCTTATTTTCAAATGTCAGAACAATGGAGTCTCAGTTTAAGTGAAGAAGAAGTTATTTTGCCAGATTCTTCTACTTATCTTTCCTATCCTTTTTTTGAAGATGAGGTTCCTTATTATTCTTCTTTGCTCCTTTTATAAATATCCGTAAATCGATAACGTAACTCTTTTCTATCTTATAAAGGGAAATGGGTGCTATACTTTCTCACGTAAAGGAGAAGGTTACTCGACATGATTACAGTCAAAGACCTCAATGATTTAACCGGGAAGCGCGTTTATGTGCGTGTGGATTTTAATGTTCCACAAAAAAATGGTGTCATCCGGGACACAAATCGTATTGTTGCCGCATTACCAACAATTCGTGAATTAGCTTCAAAAGGAGCCAGGCTTGTTTTAATGAGCCATTTAGGAAAAATTAAATGGAAAGAGCCGGATTTAGAAAAGATTGAAGCAATGAAAAAGGCCAACGATATGGCCCCTGTTGCCAAAGCCTTACAAGAGTTAATGCCTGAACATCCTGTTCATTTCTCTCCTGCGACAAGAGGAAAAGAATTAGCGGATGCTGTTGCTTCTTTAAAAGATGGGGAAGTTTTGCTTGTGCAAAACACTCGTTATGAAAAAGGGGAAGAGAAAAATGACCCTGCTCTTGCAAAAGAATGGGCATCTTTAGTTGATGTTTTTGTCATGGATGCTTTTGGTTCTGCCCACCGCGCTCACGCTTCTACTGTTGGCGTTCCAAGTATCTTAAAAGAAGAAGGAAAGCCCGTTGCTCTTGGCTATTTAATGCTTAAGGAAGTAGATAACCTTGGGAAATGTGTGAATCCTACCGAAGAAGACCGTCCTTATATTGCGGTTTTAGGAGGATTTAAAGTTTCCGATAAAATTAAAGTTATTGATTCCTTATTAAAAAAATGCGACAAGATTTTAATTGGTGGCGCAATGGCTTATACCTTTAAAAAGGCTTTAGGAGAAGAAATTGGTGATTCTCCTGTAGAAGATGATCAACTCGATTATGCAAGAAATTGCTATAACGAGGCGAATGGTCGTTTGTTGCTTCCTATTGATAGTGTGATTACCGATAAGTTTGAAGATGATGGTTCAGGACGGACCATTTTAACCAAAGAAGGCGGCATTCCTGCAGGCTTTGAAGGGGTTGATATTGGGCCAAAGACCTGTGAACTTTATAAAAACGAATTAGCCAAAGCTCATCTTGTGTTCTGGAATGGTCCAATGGGCGTTTTCGAACAAAAAGAATTCCAAAACGGAACGCTTGCGATTTGTGAAGCCGTTCGTGAATTAGGAAAATCTGCCTTCACCGTCTGTGGAGGAGGAGATAGTGCTTCAGCCGTCAAACAATTTGGCTATAAAGCCGATTTCAGCCATGTTTCTACAGGGGGCGGTGCTTCCTTAGAAATGATTGAAAATGATGGACATTTACCTGGTGTAGATGTTTTAAAGTAGGTTTAACAACAATGCGTACAAAGTTGTTATTAGGAAACTGGAAGATGAATAAAACTCCGAAAGAGGCGATAGAATTCGCCTCTCAGGTTGGAGATTTAGTTTCTTTAAGCAAAAAGCACAACGTGGAAATTGGTGTTGCTCCCACTTTCCTTTGTCTTGTCGATGTTTTATCTCATGCTCCCGAGGGTTTAATCATTTCCTCTCAAAATGTGAATGAGCATGATCATGGGGCATATACAGGAGAGGTGAGTGCTTCTATGCTTTCTTCGATTGGTGTGACTCATGCGATTATTGGTCATTCTGAGCGTAGAGAGTATGAAGGAGAGACTTCTTTACGCTGCCACGAAAAAATCGTTGCTTTATTAAAAGAAAAGATGACGCCAGTTTATTGTTGCGGAGAAAGTTTAGATACTTTTGAAGCAGGAGAAACTTCTTCTTTTGTTGAAAAACAAATTCGGGAAGGAATGGGTGGTTTATCAAAAGAAGAGGCCAGCAAAGTTGTTATTGCTTATGAACCAATTTGGGCGATTGGCACAGGAAAATCCGCATCTAGCGAAATTGCTGAAACTACGATTAAAAATATCCGTGATGTATTAAAAGATATGTTCGGAGAAGAAACTTCGGAAACCATCCGTATCTTATATGGAGGCTCGGTTAAGCCAAATAATGTTTCTCAATACATGACTTGTCCAAATATTGATGGTGCATTAGTTGGCGGAGCTTCTTTAGAACCGGATAGTTTTAAAGCATTATTAGAAGGAATGATTAACGCTTAATGGCTGATTTACATTTTGCTCCTGGGGGAGTAGAAGACCGCGACGAATTAAGAAACGTTGCTGGCAGTACTCAAGTTGCTCTTGAGGAAGGAAAACTTATTGGCAAAAGCTTACTTTATGTGGGCTTAGGCTTTCTTATTTCTCTTGTGATTGGTTTCTTATATGCTTATCTTCTTCTTACTTTTGGAGGGGATGGGACTTATTTATCGGAGACGGGAAGCCTTGCCGCTTTAATTACCCTTCTTGTTACGGCTATCGTACAAATGATTCTTGTCCCCATTGTTCTTAGAAAAACAGCTTCGGGAAGCGGGGGACTTATCCTTTTTGCCTTATATGCTATTTTAGAGGGCGTGTTCTTTGGTTCCTTCTTAATTATTCCTGGAGTAACCTATTGGACAATCTTAGAGGCGTTAGGCTTTACCACTCTAATTTTCCTTGTTGCTGGATTAGTAGGATGGTTTGCCAAAAAAATGTCTTGGGCAGGAACACTAGGAATGATGCTTCTTTTTGCCACTCTTCTTCTTACTTCTTTCTGGGGTTTATTCTTCCTCCTTATTGCTCCACAACTTTTCCCTGTTATTGATTGCATTGTTAGTGTTCTATTTGTTGTAGCGATGGTTTTGTTCATCGGTTTTGATGTTCATCGGGTAAGAAAAATCGCCCAAAGTTCCGGACAAAGTTCCTCTTTAGGCTTATTTTGTGGATTTGTTCTTTATACGGATTTTATGTCCCTGTTCTTAAGAATTTTATCCATTCTTATCTCCATTCGTCGGAATAACTAACAAAAAGAAAAGATAGTTAAAGGCTCCAAAAGGGGCCTTTTTCTTATCTTTTAATAAAGTAGATATACGCGCGCGTGTATTAAGTAAACATCGATGAAAAAAATAAATTTTCTTGTTGACCAGAGGATAGCACCTTTGTATCATTGCACCCGCTAACCCAAGTGGGGGGGTTAGAGAAAGAAAAAGGAACAAGAAAAAAGAATTTGAAAAAAGTAAAAATTCCTCTTGCATCCTGCTTCTAGATGAATAAAATATCCCACGCTGCAACCCAAACGGGTCGCAACAAAACATTAAGAATTTCCTCGACAGAGATTCTTAAGAAGCGTATAATGTCGACACCCTAAATTCTAGGGTGCTGGGAAGGAAACAACCCAGGATGATCTTTGAAAACTGGACAGATGTACTACTTATACGTCGACGTCGATTCTAGAAATAACAAGAATCAAAATAGCCAGAATATACACATGCAAGTCGATCGGGGGGAGCAATCCCCTAGAGGCGAACGGGTGAGTAACACGTAGGTAACCTGCCCTCGAGTCTGGGATACCCGGGCGAAAGCTTGGCTAATACCGGATAACAGGGGGGCTCGCATGAGCCCCTTTTGAAAGGCGCGTTTGCGCCGCTCTTGGATGGACCTGCGGCACATTAGCTAGTTGGCGGGGTAACGGCCCACCAAGGCAAGGAGGATGTGTAGCCGATCTGAGAGGATGACCGGCCACAATGGGACTGAGACACGGCCCATACTCCTACGGGAGGCAGCAGTGGGGAGTTTTCGGCAATGGGCGAAAGCCTGACCGAGCAACGCCGCGTGAGTGATGAAGGCCCTCTGGGTTGTAAAGCTCTGTTACAAGGGACGAACCGCCGGACTAGGAAATGAGTCCGGCCTGACGGTACCTTGCCAGAAAGTGACGGCTAACTACGTGCCAGCAGCCGCGGTAATACGTAGGTCACGAGCGTTATCCGGAATTATTGGGCGTAAAGAGTGAGCAGGCGGCT
>CASEFL010000003.1 GCA_949287245.1 uncultured Bacillota bacterium | reverse complement strand
GGAATCGAGTGCACCAACGATTGTATCCGTAGAAAATACGGGTGCTTATGAGGCTTTAGCCAAAGGAAGTGCCGTAATTACGGTGACTGCTCCAAGCGGAGCAACAGGAACGTTAACCATTACCGTTAATGAACCGATACTCCTAACCATTACTGGTTCCACTGCTTTAACAGTAGGAGATAAAACAACCTATAGCGCAGATGGGGAGGGAATTACTTGGGAAAGTAGTGATCCAACTATTTTAGCTATTGATGAAAAAACAGGGGCTGCGGAAGCCTTAGATGGCGGAGTAGTAACCATCACAGCTAAAAATGAAGAAGGAGGAGGAACTTTAGAAGTTGAAGTTACTGAACTTCTTACTGTCATCGGCGAAAAGACTTTATTAATTGGAGAAACAGAAACTTATACGGTAGATACCGATGCGACTTTAACTTGGAAAAGCACCAATGAAGATGTTTTAACCATTGATGCAGAAACTGGTGTTGCTACGGCAGTTGGTATGGGAACAGCAACGATTGTTGTGGAATCGGATGAACACGGGGCAGGCTCATATATTGTGGAGGTGAAAAATTTCCACGAAGGAGAAGAAGCGGGTCCTGATGATGGCGTAACGGAGGACTGGCCTTATTAATTAAGGAAAGGAGAGAGCTATGAAAAAGAATAAGATAATGAAAATTGCCGCTCTTTCTTCCTTACTTTTAGGAAGTGGAGCAGCCTTAACAGCAGCCGCTTTAACCCCTATAACAACAAAGGAAAATACTCCTAGTGATTCTGTCCATTTAACAGAAGGCGAAACGTTAGCCTTCCCGGCAAAACGTCTTGCTGCGGAAGAGGTTGACTCCGTACATAGTGTACTTGGTGTCCAATATCTTACCGATGAAACAGGGACAAACTCTTTGCGGTTTGTTGCCGCTTTAGATGGATATCAAGGATTAAAGAGTGCTTCTTTTACACGTGTGATTAAAGATAAAGAGGGAACAACTTTAGGAACTAACACTTTAGCGGTTGATACGGTTTATACTTCATTAGTTGATGCGGATAACGTTTTATGGAGTACTGAGCTTCCAACGGGATATAACTACTACATGGTATATACCATGCACAATATTCCTTCCGATATGAAAGATGCCGTATTAGAAGTGACTTTTACAACTACTCCTGTTACGGGTGATCCAATTACCCGTTCTGTAGCCGGGAATGTTCTTGGTGTTATGGGTATTCCTAATCCTGAACTTGGTTGGTCTGGTGGTTTAGCAAATACCCTTGAAGATAGCAACATTGATTGTTCGACTTATGATGGATATTACATCGCTCCTACTTATATTCCTGCTGGGACAGAAGAAATTATCTTCCCTGAAAGATATGTAGAAGTGGAAGGCTATGTTGGAAAAGATTTAGGTCCCATTACTGTTGTTGGTGAAGAACGTCCTAATTATGGTGCTTTTGAATCCATAAACGGAGATAAACAAGGGGTTCGGAAAATTGTTCTTCCTGATACGATTAAGGCCTTTGATAGTTATTGTTACTCAGGAATGACGGGTCTTCGTGAGATTAATTTCCCTCGTGATTTGGATCAAATTGGTGGGAACTGCTTCAGTGCCCTTGAACTTGATACGCTATATTACGATGCAATTAACTTAACGGATGAGAACGTGCATTCGGCGATACAAAATCCTGTGGGAGAAGTCGTTGTTTCTCATGAGGTAGAAAGTTTACCCAATTCCTTATTTGGCTATTCTACAGAAATTAGCAAAATTACTTATGAAGGAACAGAGGCGGAATGGGCTGTTTTAGCAGAAAATGCCACCAACTGGGTTAAAGAAACGACCGATGTCATTTGTAGTGATACCGAAATAGTGACCGTTACTTATGATTTAGGCGATGGGAAGTTAGGAGAAAGCGAAGGAACGTTAACTCGTTCGGTTATTGTTGGAAAAACTGCTCCTAATCTTGGTAATCCCACACCCAATGATAGCGGAAAAATCTTTGATGGTTGGTACACAGAAGCCGAGGGAGGCGAAAAATATACCTTCACCGAACCTGTAATGGAAAACATTACTCTTTATGCGCGGTATATTGATATTCCTGCTGGATATTCTATGGACAATCCCGTTATGATTACCGAGGCTACAGAAGGAACAGCGGAAACGCTTGAAGCTCTGCAATACTATTACATTGAGTTTACAGCCCCAACGGAAGATTACTGGTATTTTGATCTTTACAACGTTGTTCCTAACAACCCCAATTCTTATCTTGATCCCGTAATTACCATTTTTGATGAAACGGGAACGGAAATTGAAGGAACGGATAGTTCCATTGATAACTTCTCTTCGTCTCGCGTTACTGGATTTGAAGATAGTATGTTAAGAATTCACTTAGACGCTGGGGAAACAATTATCTATCGCGTTTGCGTTGGTAAGCCTTATAGCAACACCGATCCTAGTTATGATTGGGGCACCTTCTCTTATGGAATCTTCACCGTAGAGGGAGATACCCTTGATGATTTAGGGGAAGAGTTAACCTATGATGGCCCAGAAGTAACCTTATCTTTATATCGTCCAGATGATCGTGATCAAAGAATTCCTCATGTCCTTACTTATACGGCTTTAGATACGCAAACGGTTTCTTTAAACGTCGATACTGAAGTCACTTCTGGTTGGGAAGCGGTAGTTTATGAAGAAAACGAAGCAGGAGAAATGGATGAAGTAGTGACTCTTCATTCTGGAAGACCCTTTGTTGTCTTTGATGCTGTTGCAGGAAAAACTTATTACATTGAAGTCTCTGCTATTTGGGATGATACCTTTGAGACAAGTGAGGAAACTCTTACCATTTCCTTATCAGGACCACAACAAGGTACCGCAATGTCTAACCCACTTCCTTATACTTTAGGGGAAGAGTTAGAAGTTGAAATTCCTGATGGCATTGATGCTCACTATTATTCAACAACAGTTGCTGGTGGAAGTTACGCCATTACTTTAAGTGGTGGTTCTACAAGCTACGCTAAAATTGCCACGATTTATAACCAAGCAGGTGAGATGATTAAGGAAATTCGCGAAGTTGGTGAAAGTGATTGGTGGGGATCTTCTACCTACGGAAGTGATGTTTATGAAGAAATTGCCTTAGAAGCTGGAACATACATCATCAAACTGAACTATAGTTACAATTCAACAACGACTTTCCGTTTCTCTATGAAAGAACTTCTTCCTGGAGATGCCTTCTCTTGTCCTCATGAGGTTACTTGGGTTGATGGTAGTTTAACCTTAACGCAAGGAGGACAAGAAGGGGGAATGTATTATTCTTTCACCGGCTTTGCTACAGGCGATTATGAACTCACTCCTTCTAACACGGATGTGACAATTCGTTTATATAATGCAAATAAAGAAGAGATTAGTGTTATTCAAACGGGTAAGAGAATCTCTCTAGTAGAAGGAACAACCTATTATCTTGTTGTTGAAGGAGAAGCAGAATCCATCACCATTACAAGTGCTGCTTATATCGGGCCTTTAACGGAATATGCAGAATATACGGGTGCTTATATTGGTTGTAGTAGTAGTGGATCAAGCTATTACCGCATCGATGTCACAGTAAATACCCTTCAATGGGATAATGGCACTGTTTATGATGTTGATCGCGATTCCGTAACTTTAAATGGAGATATTCTTCACTTTACTGCTAACGAGGGAAGAATTGCCGTATATACGGATGGAGAAAAAACTATCGTCTTTAATAACTCTAGCCATTATATGATGAGTAAGAATTCTCTTATCTATCAATCGGGCCCAATCGACGGAGAGGCTTTAAAAACGAATAACTTCACCCTTAATTACGATATTGAAACAGGGGAAGTTACAGGTGAAGGAGCAAAAATTATCTCTGTAGCGTGCCAAAATCCTGAAGACACCACACAAGTGATCGGCCGTGATTATGTCTTTATCTTAGATGGCGTCATTTATTTCAATGTTACGGTTGAAGAGGTTGATGGGGAAGTGACGGTAACCATTGATGGTGGAGAAACCTACACTTATACAAGAGAGGGAATTACTCTTGTTGTTCCTGAAGCCTAAACAAAATTTGACTTCATCTTTTGGAGGGGGAAACCCCTCCTTTTCTATAGAAGAAAAAATGAAGTAAAATAAGAAAGAAAGGAGGAAAGAAAAAGAAAACATGTACATAGAGGAAAAGAAATCCTCGGCGTTTGGTCTAATCCTAGCAGGATTTGATTACGTCTTCTTGGATACTTGTTCCTTAATGGAAGAAGAATTCCCAGAGTTCATGGAACTTTTATGGAATTCAAAGGATTATTGGAAAAATAGCGTTCATATCGTTTTATTAAGCGCGGTTCTTCATGAATTAGAAAAGAAAGAAGAAGATACGAACCCTGTAACTAGAATTGGGGCGATTCGCGCGTTAAAAATTCTTAAAGCGGATGCCGCAAGAGGGGGCAGCAAACTCTTAGAACACGAAAAAAAGAATAAGGCCACCTTTGCTGATAACGCGATTTATAACTACGTAAACGAATATCGTTTAGAAAAAAGAATTCTTGTTGTGACTCAAGATCGAAAATTAGCAAGAGATTTACTTCACTTAAATCAAATGGAGTCGCAACATGGTCAACTAGTTTCTGTTTATAGCTTAAAGTCAGGAGGAGAGATTAGCCCCATTAAAGATGCTTTAAGCAATAAGGAAACAATACATAATCCCTCTTCTCAAGGAAAAAGTAAGAAGCCGAATTTATCAAAAGAACTATCGTTGATATTAAAAAAAGACCAAGAATTATTTTTAATGAGGAAAGAAGGAAACGAAAAGAAGATTTTTTCTCTTGTTTCCACACAAATAAAAAGACTACAAAGTATCTCCAAAGAAGAAACTTCTTTATTAAATCTTCATTATTCTTTTAGCAAATTAATGGAATGGAAGAAAAATTTGGAGACAAGCTTATTAAAGGTAAAACCGTCATTATCTTTACAAAAAAGGAATAATGAGGGGAGTTTTGCAAAGATTTCGCGTCCTATTGACGCGAAAAGGAGCACTCTCATTCCTGTGAAAAATCCAGTAAAGGAAATCCGAGTTGGAGATAAAATTTCTTCTTCGATTCACGCTGCCTTTTATAGCGGATCAACATTAGAAGAAGCCATTCGTAAAGCAATAAGCGAGAATCATGTCATTCTTCGCGCGGATGAAATTGCGTATGTTCCGATGATTCATGGGCCATACGACTTAACGGAAGGGAATTTAAAGGATGCTCTTAAGAACTTTACTTTACCTGCAGGAATAGAAAAGGAACTTCTCATTCATAATGTCATTTTCCATGTGAAAAAGGTTCAGACGTATTTTGCCTCTTTAGATGGTTTAAAAAAGAAAGAAGAAGCACCAAAGAAAAAAATAAGGCCTACTTCTCGTCCTAAAAAGGAAGAAAGTGAAGCGTTAAAAGAAGCAAAAAGATTCGAATTTATTTTAATGGCAAATCTTAGTAATCCTAAGGTAACAGGAGAAAGGAAAAAGAAAGATCTTCTTGAACAGATTGCTCGTTTAAGGAAGTTAAAACCATCTGAACGTAGTAAACTAAAAATGGGAATTCACTTATTACAGCAAGAAAACAAAAAGATTGAAGAGAAATAGGGATAGAAGTCCCTATTTCTTTTTTAATCTTTCGTTTTTGCATTGATTTTTAATTTTTAAAAATAAAAAAGAGCCTTCTTTTGAAGGCTCAATATTTGATTGAAGAATTAAGCGTTTTCGCTTGCTGCGGGTAAGGTTACTTTCTCCATAAATCCTTCTGGTAAGGAGGTTTTACCAATATCCATGACGGTGATATTCCACATTAATTCAATGGCGTAGGCGCTACCATCGACAACCGCGCTGCCCCAACCACTACTAGAAACCATCATCGTAAGCATGTCACTATTTCCAGCGGCTTCTGCTTCGGTGTTGAAATCATAATAGCCAATTTGAGCAACACCTAAGAAGTCATACCACTTCATGGTGTAAGTGGAATCGGTCATGCCAGAAAGGGTATAGGCATCTGCGTATCCATGTCCTGGGATGTTCGCGATGATGTTATAAATGAAGTTTCCTTCTTCCTCATCTCCATAAGGAGTCATTGCCGCAACATCAAAGGTGCCTAATTCTGTTAAACCAAGAGTATCCGTTAAAATTTGTGATTCACTGTAGTTAAGGTCTACTTTGCCAAAGGCCTCGCCAGTTAAGTCTGTAATGGTGATTGGTGCAGGTAAAGTGAAGGTTTGACCACCGCCACTGACGGTTGCTGCAATTCCCTTACTCCAAATGCCATCGCTTGTGGCTTCTCCTCCATCAACGGTTGTTTCTGGAGTACCAGCTTTGGTTAAGCCAGAAGCCGTTGCGGTGCCACTTTGAGTAAAGCCTGTGCCATAAGCTTCTTCATCATTGATGTCAAATTCTCCATCAGCAGAAGTAACTTTTCCAACAACAGAGTAGATGTTCGTATCTGCCCCTTCTCCTGGTAAATAAGCTGTGACATTGCCATTTTGATCAAGGCTATAGTAATTATCGCCATTGACGAAGGTGATGGATTGGGAAGATGTGGTGAATCCCCATTGAGAGATGATATCAACAGCAGTTGGATCAGCATAATCGTGCCACGATCCATTATCATCAAAGTAACCAACTTGAGTGGAGGCTACTAAGGTATAAGAAAGTTTGTTTGTGGTGATATCCGTTAAGACGCTTTCAATCTTTTCTTGTTTTAAAGGAGTGGGTTCTTCTTTCGAAGCAATATAGTTTTCTACGGCAGGAATTTGATTTTCAACGCCAATATTTTCAATGTCTAAACGGAAATAAGGATCGGTTTCATTTGTGAAAATGTAATCCATACGTAAGGCAAGAGCACCTTTTTCATCGGTATATGTGCTAACCTCTAAATGACCGCTTTCTTCTAAGGCTGTAGCATCAAAAGGTTGAGCCGATGCTGTATAAGCTACATCACTAAATGTCGTCATGTCCATGGTTTGATATAAGACATTCCCATCATCATCGATAACATCGACAATAGAGTCACTGGCAATGCTAATATCGGCGCCAACAATCAAATAACTGAGGTCAATCATTCTTCCAGGGGCAACCTCAATGGTTCCGTTGCTTAAATATTCATACATATAGCAATGGCCTAATCCAGAACGGAGATAGCCATAAGAACCACTTGTTTGATCAACACGGACATAATCTTCATCGTGAACAATACGGTTAAATAAACTTAAGGTCGTGGTAGCTCCTTGTTGAGCATAGAACTTAGCCGTATAAGTATTTGTTACTTTAGAGGCTAATTCCCGGATTTCAAAAGCAGCTTGAGAAATGCCTGTTCCTTGCCAAACACGGTTTACCGTACCAATGGTAATTCTTACTGCGTAATCACCGGCACCCGTAACAGTAAAAGTACCTTTATCATTATCTACAGTAACGTTTGGTGTATTTGCCGTCAAAGTCATCGCATAAGAGTAAGCGTCACCGCTAATCGACTCGGATGCACCACTAAGACGAACGTTGATGTTGGGGCGCACTTCCACTGTTGTGCCAACGGCAACGTCACGGTTTACACCATCTTTAATCATAACGGAGGTGACTTGGTTAACGTCTAAGCCAGGAAGTTCACTTGTTGAGGAGGTATTCGTATCAGAAGCAGTATTAACATCGCAACTTGGTAGAATGAGACCACAAAGGGCGAGAGCACTGAGAACGAAGACCGATGCTTTCGTTTTATTCATAAATTAAAACTCCTTTCCTATGAGCACTTGTCTTTATATGCGCTTTCTTATTTATCTCAATGATTATTTTTAAAATTTAAGAAAAAAGCCCCAAAACGGGGCTATTTCTTTTGTGAAAGCGGTTTCTTATTCACCAAATATTTCCGCTTCAAGATTACTTGGTACTTGGTCAACACCAATATTCGTAATCGAAATTTCCCAAAGCATACCAAATAAAGCCGAAGCTTCTTCATTTAAAGCAAGGCCGCTTAGGGAGAATTGAAGAGTAATATCGCCGTTTGGTTTAAGAGTAACGATGATTAAATCAATTAAATTTTGCCAACCAATATTTGGATTACCAGAGGCTTGAAGACAGGAAATCATTGCCGTAATCCAAGGCCCTTCCATGGGGAAGTTACTTAAGGCAACTTGGAAAAAAGCCCCTTTCTCATCGCCTAAAGCGTTTGCTGATGCGCGAATCGTGCCGTCTTCTAAAGTTTTGACATCGTTATAGTCAACTTTTTCTAATAGAGCAGTGGTTAAATCCGCAAAGGTAAATCCGGCATAAGTAACAACAGAACCGATGTTTACACCTAAGTCAACGGTAATGCCAACTCCTTCGCTCCAAACGTTCAGCTCAGGATCAGTAAAGGCTTCTGAAGGAGTATCCCAGCCTTCTTCATCGCCAGTTGCTTGATAAGTAACGTTATTATGGGGGAGAAGAACACTTTTTTCTTTTGTTTCGTTATTAATGGAGTAAACCGTTGTTTCATTCACATAACGGGTATAAGAACCATTATGGAATCCCCAATCATTCTCCATCGAGGTTAAAACGTAAGAATCATCGGTTTCAATCCAATTATTTCTATCGTAATTTGTATCTTCACTACTAAAAGAACCAACAGAAGCAGTTGCCTCGATTGTATAGGTTTTTTTATTAAGAATCTCCGCAAAACGTTCATTAAATTTTGGATTTTCTAGTTTTTGAGGATGAACGCCAGCCTTAATAAAATCTTCAACTGGTTCGACTAATCCCTTTTCATTAATAGCTGTTAATTCCACAGTAAGATAACTTGTACCCAAAGTAGGAGACGAACCAATAAAATCAATGCCGCTTAAATTCCCTTCTTCATCTTTGAAAAGTTCAACCGTGTATGTTGCACTTTGATAACAGCCACCAATCATTTCCAAAGAGGAAAGACTCATGCCTCCAAAGACATAATAAAGAAGGTCTTCCATGGCAGCTCTATCCATACGAATCGTGCCAGTAATGTCCCCATTTTGATCAAGAATATCTTCCACGTAATCGCTATAGTCACTAAGAGGAGTGCCGTAGATTAAAGCATCAAAAGGAGAATATCTGCCAGGGTTTACGGTTAATTTACCCATGGTAATGGAGCCATCTTCCTCCATTGTGCTTTCCAGTTCATAGGTATAACTATATCCATCTAATCCTAATATTCCGCCATATTGGGCATAAGACCAGAAATAGTTATCGTTATGAACATTGATATCCAAGTATCCGCTGGAATAATCGGAGGCATCCGTAATAACGCCGACAGCTTGGTAATTGTTCGTAAGGCTTTTTAAAACTTCTTTCACATCAAGAAGATTTTGAGAAACTGCTTTTCCTTCAAAACGCCTTCTTGTCGCTCCACTTTCCACCATAACGGCAAAATCGCCAGGTGCAACAGCAGTCACAATGCCTTCTGAAGTTACCGTGATATTCTCGGTAATTGGGCGATAGGAAAGCGAAGCATTATTGGGAGTGGTCTTAATGTAGTCTTTTAAAGAGAAAGGCACACCAAGGGCAATTTCTGTAGGACAATCATCAGAAATCGTAATCCGATCCGCTTGAATCGTTTCGCTTGATGAAGGAATGTTCGATGTAGAATCTTGCCCCTCCCCTTGGCAACTAATTAAGCCAAGAGGAAGAGTAAGACTAAGTGCAGTAATAAGAAGAATCTTTTTCATAGAACTCCTCAAATTTTCGATAAATCAACAAAGTGCAAAGTAATTGAATCGTCGGTTTGATCGGTTACGGAGAAGTTCCAGTTAAAAGTAGAACCATCATTCCATGTTAAGCCATTGGTGTAGAAGGCTCTCATCTTATAGTTACTATACGTATCTCCACCATAACGATCACGATCTGTGTATCCTTTTTCATCAGCGTATTCATCAGAACCAAATTGGTTGGCAGTAACGCCAAAGGAACTATAGTAAGTTGGAGAATTAAAGGAAGCTACGCCACCAGGAAGAATGGCACATAATTCACGATAAGGACTATCGGTAGCAAGTTCGCCATTTTCATTCACATAACGTCCACTTTGTCCGACATTTCCTCCTGTATTGGAATGAATAGCCATACTCACTCCTTGGAAGGTACCATCCGCGTTATATTGTGCGCTATCAAGGATTTCATCGACATATTCATAATGAACTTCATCGATGACATTTTTCCCTTCACTTACGTGATAAGTTCCCACTTGAGCAGCTAAGCGATTATCTACATGGAATACTTGAAGTCCGGGGTGAGCATAAGAACCACCATGGCCCATTTGTCCACTAGAAGACCATTCTGGATAACCATGAGAATCTTGTTCGTTTACTCCTGTTGGAGTGTAGTATTGAAGAATTAAATATTCATCATAAGGAGTTTCGTTCCACACATCAGTTGTGGTGTTTCTTACTAAAAGTAAATCTCCTGTATCAGTGAAACTATTTAAGGTGATTGTGAAGTTATCGCTACTTCCATCAACAACTTTTAAATGGACGCCATTGGATTCATCATCCTTAGCAAGCCAGTTATAAAGCATCTTGGAGTAGCCATTATGATCCCCAACGTTCATATCCATCATATCGGCACAGCCAGCAACACCGTCTTGTGCTTGACCATTCGCATCTCTTTCATAGGAATAATAGTCATTTAATCCCATTAAGTGACCGTTTTCATGAATGATAGTATGAGCGTCAATATCTGGATTGTAATAAGAGGATTTAATCTTGTCGTATTCGCTCCAGAAATAACGATTTGCGACAGGATTTGTCTTATTGGCAGTAGTTCCATTTGGATCAATTACGGTGGTGTAGTTCCACCAAATATCAGAAGCGTTAGGATTTTGCGAAGTATCCGCTGCGGTTGTTTTATAAATGATATTAATTCCATCAATAAAACCATCGCCGTTATAGTCATAATCTAAAGGTGATTCATCTTTATGTTTCGCAAAGTAATCTTTTGCCGCCGCTTGGACAATTGCGTGGCTTGCGCCAATGGATTGAGCATCCGCTTCATCAACTGTTAAAGTGGAAACATAAGGATCGGCAACATGTCCTTGGATATCTAAAAGACCATAGGAACTTTGAAGGTAATAACTTTTTAAAGATTGCCAGCCAGTTTCGCTTGCTTCACCAAAGAAGGCTGCTTCAATTGTATTAAGTTCTTCCGTAGTGAAATCATAATGCCCTACCATATCTTCAAAGATGACAGGAATAACAAGCATTTTTGGGGTGCCATAGGCAGGGAATTTTCCTGGTCCTAAAGTACCAAGAGCATTGTGAGCGCTCACTTCTAAACCAGCAAAATCGTCGTGATAGTAAGTTTTATAACCATTTCCTTCGCTTGCTGTTTCAGGTGTGCTTTCCGAAACAGTGAAGGTTAAAACATTCCGTCTTCCTTGGCTTTCTAAGATGATTTCTGCTTCATAATTTCCTGCAGAAAGAGCATCGCCAGCACCAAAAGTTTCATTTGTATCTAAGTTTGTTAACACATACGTCACGTAGTGTGCATAAGAACTATAGTCGGTAACGGTATCTCCATCGTGCCATAAAACCGTAGGTTTTGCTGCATCGAAAAATGAAGTACCGGCGGGGATGGTTTCCTTTTCTAAGGAGGTTTCTAAGTATCGGGAAGGATGCGAAGTTGATGTATTACTATTTGATTCGCCTGAACTAGAAGTGGTTGGATTTTCACAAGCCACTAAAGCAAGAATCGCTACTCCCGAGAGTAATAAGAGATGAGATTTCTTCATTTCAAAAAAGACTCCTTTCTGTCAAGAGACGGGGTGAGGATACAACGAAGACGCTTAACTTCAAGGGAAATGTGTAAAAAATAGTGGAACAAGGGGGAAATAATGCGATAATCCGCGCCATGGAAGAAAGAAAAAAACAAATCATTCGTAATTGGATTATTGCCTTCTCTTTATGGGTAATCTTGTTTTTCATCTGTTATTTAGGGATGGGGATTCCTAAGGGGCATACATGGTATAGTTCTCTTTCTTTACTTTCGGATTCTTTTTTTATTCCTTCTGCCATTTTAATTTTATTTCCTATCCTCTTATTAATTGGAAGAGAAGGAATTTTTGATGTTTTTGCTTATGGTTTTTATCGTTTAGGAGAAAGTTTTCGTCCAGGGAACATCAAAAGGTATGAAACCGCTTATGACTACAAGAAAGAGAAACAAGAAAAAAGAAAATTAAATAAACCTTATTTCCTTCCTTATTTTGTTTTAGGAGGAGTTTCGCTTTTAATTGGTTTGATTTTGGCTCTTGTGGAATAAATTTTCTTTTTCCTTTTAAAAAAAGAAGAAAAATGAAGAAAAAACGCCCAAGAATGCTTTTCTTATAAAACTATTTATTGACATATTGCCGCATAAAGGCATATTTACGGCGCGGGTTTATCCCGACTTTAATAATGAAAGGAGAAAAGCCATGAAAAAAAGCATATTCCTTGTTGCTTTATTAGCAGCGACGCTAGGCCTTGCTTCTTGTGATGATACAGGAGCACCTGGTGGCTCAACTAGTGGTGGTTCTACAGGCGGAAGTTCTTCTGTTAAACCAGATTTGCCCTATGCTTCTGGTGTTCAAGATTATCTTAGCGCCGATGTTGAGACTCGTAGTGAAGCTTTAGCGGCGATGGAAAAATACGCTTTAGACACGAAACTTGGTGGAATTCCCATTTATGATGATGCAGGTTATCAATTATTTAGTTCGCGTGTGGAATTACCAACAAGACAATACATCCCTAACTACGGTTTTGGAGTGGGAGAGGCTACATTAAACGAAACGGCATTAATGCCAAACGGCAAGCCGATGAGTCAAAATGGTGTTGTCTATCCTGAATATTATCATTCTTATGCGACCCAAGACTCCCGTACGTTTAACTTCTGGAACAACCAAGGGGAAGACGTTACTGGAAAAAACGGCATGATTACTGCTGGTTATTTTGGTGTAACCATGACCGAAAATAAGGATGATTATTATTGGAGAAATGAACTTTCTAAAGATCTTCGTCCTATTCCTCTTGATGAAAACGGAAAAGAACTTACGTACACCGAAGGCATGACAAGCCTTTATTGGCGGGTGCATCTTCATACCGTTGATGATGAGACGGAAACAGGAAGAAAGTTCCGTTATAACATTTCGGAAAATTCCACGAAGTATTACAGCAAATACCACAATCGAGGAATTCAATTAGAAGACTATATCACTCCTTATAAAGCCTTACTAAACAATAACCTCATGCGGGCAAGTGAGATGACTCAAGATAGTTCTGGCTTTTATGGGGCTTATGACTATTTATACGGGAATGCGAATACTCGTAGTTGGGATAATGTGGGTATTCAATTAAATGAAGAAGAAGGCGCAATCGACTTCCGCTTCATCACTCCACAAACTCAGTTCTATGCGATGTATAATCTTTCCAGTACTTTATACTCGCCAATTCCTGAAGAATATCTTTATGACATTGGTGGCGGCCCTGCTGGTGGTTATCGTTATTTTGCTGACCGTCCCACTAACGAAACCGATTTAGCCACTTATAACACCATTCAAAGTTATGTAAGTAAAGGTGCGACCGCTTTTGGTACTTCGGCTGGTGGTGTGGATTACTTGTTATCCGCTGGAGCCTATGTTGTTGATACTTGGCAACCAGGCACAGAAACCATTTATAAGAAAAATGAACTTTATTACCGGACGGAAGATATTAAGTTCAAAGGCTATCACGAAAAAGTTTATGAAAATGATGAATCTGCCTATCAAGACTGGGTAGCAGGGAAACTTGATGACATGACTCCTCCTTCCACTCACATTAGTGAGGTACAAGGCGGTGGTATTTATTCTCAATATGCTTGCCGCACGGAAGCAACAACAACCATTAAGCTTAATGTCAACTCTTGTACAGCAGAAGAATGGGAATACTATCACGGGACTAACGGCACAATGTCTCAACATATTTCAACGGAATATTGGCCCGTTAAGCCCATTATGAGCAACGAAGACTTCTTAAATGGTGTCTATCTTGCTATTAACCGTTCGGAAATGGCTAACATCATGGGAAGAAATCCTGCTACAGGTATTCTCTCTGATGCTTATATGATCGACCCAGAAAACGACCTTTCTTACCGAGATACTGAGGCTGGAAAAGCGGTTATTGATAGCTATGTCAGTGGTACAGAAAATAAAGATGGTTATAGTGCTTCTTTAGCCAGTCAATATTTCGACCGTGCCTTAAAAACCTTAATTAATGAAGGTGCTTATGAGCGCGATAGCTTTATTCAATTAACGGCCATTTGGCGTTATCAAACCACGATTAACTCCATTGGTGATGAGTTAAAAGGCTATATTGAAAACGTCTTTAATAACACTCCAACTGCGAAAGAATATAACATTTCTTTGAGCATTAAAAATGAAGTTGGTGCGGTTGGGGACTATAACGCAACCTACACAAAGATGCAAAAAGGTGAATTCGACTTTGCAGAAGGTGCAATCTCTGGTAACGTGCTTAATCCTGTTGAATTCATGTCTGTTATCTGCACAAATGCTCGTGCACAAGGCTTTAACACCAACTGGGGCGAAAGAACGGATATCGTTTCTGAAAATCACCCAATCGAATTTGATGGAAAGCTTTGGAGCTATGACGGATTATATGTTGCCGCTAATGGTGCTGCTATCCTTCAAAACGGGGTCAATATTGATCCAGTTACAGCAGGTGGCGCGGATGGGCAAGATGATGGGGACCTTATCTTCCATATGAATATCCCAGGACTTACCGATGATGAAGGCTATGACCTTATTGATTATCGCCGTATTAATTACTTCTATTTCTATGGTACAAATGGAAGTGGCATGAGTACGAATATGTACATTCTTGAAGCCAGTTTAAACGGCGATACTCCGGGGTCATATATTGAAGCAACCGTTTTAAATGAAACGATTGAATTCCGAATGCAAAGTGCGATAGTTACTCAACTATTAACAGCTTTACTCGATGATGCTCAATCCCGTTTTGATGGCTTTGGCATTATGGTGTCGTTTAGCTGTGAATATGCTGAAGTAGAACGTGCACTTGTTGTCACACAAAATATGAAGTTAGCCGATTTTGGAATGGATCCTGTCGTCGCTTAATTTCTTGTTTATTGTAAGTTTATAGGGGCGGGGTTTCCCGCCCCTTATTCCCTTTTGACTCTTAATTTCTTGTGGTCTTTTTATCTTTTTAAGACCATGCGAAAATAAGAGTCAGGCTGAAAAGGAGGAGAAAAACATAACATGTGGAAATATGTTCTAAAGAGAGTGGTGTTAATTTGTATTACTGCTTTCATCATTCTCTCGATTACCTATATGCTTTTACAGTGTTTGCCTGTGAATGAACCAACGATTCTTGCTCAAAAAATTTCTTTCTGGGATGAACAAGTACGTCTTGGTTATTATTGGTGGGTAGATCCTTCTGAATATAGTAAACTCGAGACGGGAGAGATTATTGCTTCTGTTGATTTTTATGACGATTTAGGGAACCGCTATGTTTATGTAGCTTACCCCATTATTGAACGTTATGGTTCATGGTTAAAAAACATTTTCACGGCTTGGGACTGGGGTGTGAGCACTCAAATTGAGCCAATGGCCAATGCCATGAGCATGATTATGGAACGGCTCCCTGTAACCATTGAATTGAATTTAATTTCTGTTGTTATTTCTACTCCTCTTGGAATTTTACTTGGTGTTGTAGCCGCCCTAAAGAAAGGGAAGTGGGTTGATGACTTTATTTCCACAGTCATCATGATTTTTATTTCCGTTCCTTCCTTTGTTATTATTTCCTTTTTACTGATTTGGTTCTCTTATGGTTTAAACTGGTTACCTACCCAGTGGCCATCGAATACGCAAATCGCCTTAGACCCACAAATGGCTACTTTGGCTTATATTATTCCTGTTTGTGCTTTATCTTTTGGCTCGATTGCTGGCTTTGCTCGTTATACAAGAGCAGAACTTTGCGAAGTTATGTCTAGTGAATTCTTACTTCTTGCTAGAACTAAGGGCTTAACCAAAAGCCAATCGGTTATGCGTCATGCTTTAAGAAACTCTATGGTTCCGATTGTTCCAATGATTATTAGTCAGTTTATTTCCATTCTTAGCGGTTCTATGATTCTTGAAGAGTTATATGGTATTCCTGGTACAGGAAACATCTTTGTTGAAGGTATTTCTCGTCGAGATTTCTCTGTTGTTATGGTAGATATGGCGCTTTATACGTTGATTGGTTTAGCAGCCACATTAGTTGTGGACTTAAGTTATGGCGTGGTTGATCCACGAATTCGTATGGGGGAGGCAAAGTAATATGGGACTTTTTAAGAAGAAAAAAGTTGAAAACGAACTACCCGCTCCAGAGGAAATGATTTCTTTTGATGATAGCCAAGATTTTTCTTTCGTTCAGTTAGATAAATCGATTCACGATGTGAAATTTAAAACAAAGCCGACAACTTATTTTAAAGATGCCTTAAAACGCTTTGTAAAATCTAAGAGTTCGGTTACTGCTGCAGTAATTTTAGGCATTTTAATTTTAATGGCTGTTATTGTTCCGGTGGCAGATAGTAATGACATTGAACGAAACAATACAACGATTCGTTTCTTACCCCCGAAATGGTGGGACGCTGATATGGGTGGTTTCCTTGATGGAACAGAACATCTTTCAAATGTTTTAATTGATCCTGATACGGGGTATCCTGCTTTACCCGTTGATAACACGAATAGTGTGAATGCTTATGTAAAAGAAGGGGTAATGGGAGAAATTACGACGACAGAAACTCTTTCGGATGGTGCATCGGATTCAAATCTTACTTATGGAAGAGGAGGATATGTTGCCATTCGTACTACCCAAGTTGGTGGCACGGCTGAATATGTTTCGCCAATGGTGCAAATTGATTTAAATCTTGAGAATACTTTTGCTTACACCTTACAAGAAGAATATATGATGGACCCAAGCAAAGGCGGAAGCCCAAGTTTTGGTTCTTATTTTGTGGCTTCTACAGGTGAAGAAGTGGCTTTATCTTCTTTAAACAATGAAGTTAAAGAAGAAAATTCTATTGCGCTTAATGCTTTATTAGAAGAAGCAGGATTTTCTAGTGAACAAGGATTTATCGTTGGGAACTTCCTTTTCCGCGTTCAAGCTCCAGAAGGAGGAAACGCTACTGCCTATGTTAAAAATGTTACTTTCACGCAAGGTGATGTGAAAAATGTTGCGGTTTCTTGGAGTGATAGTACGGCTTATTTAAATGGTAGAGAAGGCACCATGTGGACGAGACGTGGTGGCTGTCAACAAGATTTAGAGGATACGACTCTTATTATTGGCAGCTTCCGTTATGATTATTATGCAGCTGCTTTCCGCGAGGATACTTATACCTTCACGGAAGAAAAAATTAATGAGTACATTCGTCGTGGTTTTATGACCTATGAATGGGCACGAGAACCAGGAGGAAAAGGTACTTTTGCCTTAACAGAATTAGGGGAAGAATATTGCCCAATACGTGCTGTTAACGGGGAAGTTTATGAGTCCTTTGGCGATATTTCTGGATGGTCTTTATCCGGAGTAAGAAGCCGTTATCGTTTTTATTACGATGAAGGATATATTAGCCAAAATAGTGATGGTATTTGTTACCTTTTTGGCACTACAGAATACGGAAAAGACTTCTTTAAAGTTGTCTTCTCTGGCCTTTTATTCTCTTTAGCTTTAGGTTTCTTAGCGGCGATTATCAATATTACGATTGGTATTGTTTGGGGATCGATTTCTGGCTACTTTGGAGGATGGGTTGACTTGTTAATGGAAAGAATGACCGAAATCTTAGGAGGCATGCCATTTGTTGTTTTAATGACCCTTATTGTCTTGCTTCTTGGTTCGACTTTCTGGACGTTTTTATTCGCCCTATGTTTAACTGGCTGGATTGGTATGGCTGCTACAACAAGAAGCCAATTCTATCGTTTTAAAGGTCGAGAATACGTTTTAGCCTCTAGAACATTAGGCGCAAGTGATGCTCGTTTAATTTTCCGTCATATTCTTCCTAATGGTGTTGGTATGATGGTAACTTCTGGCGTCTTAATGATACCTTCGGTTATCTTTAGTGAAGCGACAATTTCTTACTTATTACCAGGAATTATTAACTTCCCAGGTGCTCAAAGTTTTGGGGTAACTCTTAGTACGGCTCAAGGGTATATTACCACTTACCCTTATATGATTGTTTCTGCTTCTTTAATCATGGCGATTATCATGATTTGTTTTAACTTATTTGGGAATGGTTTGCGTGATGCCTTCAATCCTTCCATGAAAGGAGCACAAGACTAATGAGTAAAAATACAAAAGCTTTGAAGACGATTGATTATCCTTTCACGGTAGGAGAAACTCCAAAAGGAAAAGAGACGATTTTATTTGTCCGTAATCTTGCTGTTAGTTTTAAAACAGATGAAGGGATGGTACGAGCGGTTCGTGGCGTTTCCTTTGATTTATATAAAGGAGAAACCCTTTGTATTGTTGGGGAGTCTGGCTCGGGAAAATCGGTTACTTCCAAAACAATCATGGGAATTTTAGGAGCATCCGCGCATATTGATTCTGGGCATATCATTTATCAAGGGGAAGATTTGACCAAAATTTCTGAGGAAGAGTTCCATCGTATTCGGGGAACAAAAATTGGAATGGTATTCCAAGATCCACTTTCTTCTTTAAACCCAATCATGAAGATTGGTAAGCAAATTACCGAAGTCATGATTATTAACGGAAATAAGGTTAAAAGATTAAAGTCTTCGATCATGGATGACGCTTTAATTCAATTGAAAAACGACCAACGTTTGTTGCTTCTTGCAAAAGAAGAATATATGGCAAAAAAGAAAAAGAAGGGCATCTCCGCAGAAGAAAAAACTGCTTTAAAAGAAGCTTATCTTGCCAAAAAAGAAGAATTTAAGAAGAAAATTAGTGAAGATCGCATTGTTTTGAGAGAAAAAACGAAAGAAGCAAATGCTGCAGCGAAAAAATTTAAACATGAAGTTTTAGCAAAACATCGCAAGATTGAAAAAGGTATCTTTGCACGTTTAAAGAAATTCCTCTTTTCTCTTCCAAAAGAGGGAGAGGAAGAAATTTCCTCCTTATGGAGTCTTTTCTATAATCCTACTTTAAAAAAGAAAATTCATGAATTAGAAGTTGAATATGCAGAGATTTTTGGAAAAAATGGAGAAACATCTGCTTTAAAAGAAGAATTTAACGAAAAGAAAAGGGAATTGCAGAAAAAATATTCTTCGAAAGACACTTTTGGTTCGCTTTATGGGGATTTTGTTTCGGAAAGAAGACGTTATGTATCAGAACTTCGCGTAACACATAAAGACGCAAAAAGACGAGCTTTAAAAGTTATGGCAGAGGTTGGCATTGCCGATCCTGAACGAAGATTTAACCAATATCCTTTTGAATTCTCTGGTGGCATGAGACAAAGAATTGTTATTGCCATTGCTTTAACTGCTGACCCTGAAGTTTTAATTTGTGATGAACCCACAACCGCACTTGATGTTACCATCCAAGCACAAATTCTTGAGCTAATTAATCGTTTAAAAGAAGCGCGCCATATGTCTGTTATCTTTATTACTCATGACCTTGGTGTTGTGGCGAATATGGCTGATCGTGTGGCGGTTATGTATGCGGGAAGGATTGTGGAATACGGAACCGCGGAAGATGTTTTCTATCGTCCTGCGCATCCTTACACATGGGCGTTACTTTCTTCGATTCCTGATGTAGATTCGAAAGAAAGACTTGAAGCAATCCCCGGTACACCTCCTAATATGCTGTTCCCACCTAAAGGCGATGCATTTGCCTTAAGAAGTCGTTACGCTTTGGGCATTGACTTTAAAGAAGAACCGCCAATGTTTGCCTTAAGCGATACTCATTATGCGGCAACTTGGCTTCTTGATGAGCGGGCGCCTCTTGCCAAGATGCCTGCTATTGTTACGACAAGAATTCGTAACTCTTTAGCGAAAGGAGGCACGAAAGATGAGTGAAGAAAAAGAAGTTCAACTTCATAAAAAAGAGGGTTCTCCTAGTGAACTTGAACCATGGAATCCTCCTAGCGATCCAAAAGTAACTTTTCGTAAGGAGTTAGCGGATTCGCGTACGATTCTTTCTGTTCGTCATTTAAAGCAATTCTTTAATATGGGTGGAGGATATAAGACGAAAGCCGTTCATGATATTTCCTTTGATATTAAAGAAGGGGAATGTTTTGGTCTTGTTGGAGAGTCTGGATGCGGAAAAACGACAACGGGTCGTTGCATTATTAATCTTTATGACATCACCTCTGGTTCTATTTACTATAAAGGGGTCAGAATTGCTGCTGGCTCGCGGTGGAATGAAAAAGAAATTAAATGGAGCAGAATTCATGCTCTAGAGAAAATTGCTTCTTTAAAAAGAGAAATGAATGCAGCAATTGCTGCGATTAAAAATGGGGGAGTGAATCCAGATGACCTTGCTTCATTAATTGAACGCGAAAAAGCGGACATGGAACAAGAAATTTCTGAATACAATACTTCCGATGACGGAACGCTTCCTGCCATAGAACAAGTTCGCAAAGAACATATGGCTAGAATTCATACTTTAGAAGAAGAAAGAAAAGCGGCAATTCTTGCTAAAGAAGGCGATGTTGAAGCCATTAAAGAACGATACAAAAAACAAATTACTATTATTCGCGAAGATTTAAAGAAACATATTGCGGAACAAAAAGAACAAATTAAACAGATTCGTTATGACGATTCTCATCGCGATCCAAAACTCTCAACAGAAATTCAGATGATTTTCCAAGATCCTGTTGATTCTTTAGACCCCCGGATGACTGTTGAAGATATTATTCAAGAAGGATTAAAGATTCAGCATCAACGGAATCGTGCTGAGAATCACCAAAAGTGCGTGGATATGCTTCAAAAAGTTGGTCTTATCCCAGAGTATGCTTCTCGTTATCCTCACGAATTCTCTGGCGGACAAAGACAAAGAATCGGCATTGCTAGAGCTTTGATTATGAATCCAAAATTCTTAATTTGTGACGAGCCGATTAGCGCCTTAGACGTTTCGATTCGTGCACAAATTTTGAATTTGTTAAATGATGTAAAAGAAGAAATGGGATTAACCATGCTTTTCATTGCTCATGATCTTTCTGTTGTTAAGTATTTCTGTGACCGGATTGCTGTTATGTATTTTGGTTCAATTGTGGAATTAGCGACCAGTGATGAACTTTTTGCCCATCCTCTTCATCCTTATACAAAAGCTTTGCTTAGTGCAATTCCAAAACCCGATCCACGAGGAGAGAAAAAGAGAGTGCGGAAAGTCTATAATCCTGCAGAAGTTCACGATTATTCAAAAGAAAAACCTATCTTACAAGAAATTCGTCCGGGACATTTTGTTTTAGCCAATGGAGTGGAAATGGACCGTTATGAAGAAGAAATTCGTGCTTTAGATTTAGCGCGGGAGAAAGGGGAATAATATGCGTAATCTTCGACAATTTTTTTCTAAAATAAAACGTTACTTTATTATTTCTCTTCCTAATGGGAAAACCTATGTTCCTTCATTTTCTGGTTTGTCCATTTTTGCGTTAGGAATGGTTCTTCTTACTGGATTATATTGGATTTGCTATTGGTCTAGTGATTTAAGTGCCGTAACTAATTTATCTGAACCAACGACTTTCAATGTTTTTATGGGCATTGCCTTCTTTTTATCGTTAATTTCTTTCTTTGATCTTCTCTACCGTAAAAAGGCTAGTCATATTTTGTTAGTTCTTCTTCATGGAGTTGCTGTCTTTGGTTACAGTTTAACGATTGCCATTGTTGCCTTCTTAAAAGGCGCTACAGGGACGACTAGTGGCGTATTTTATGTCGTTGCTGCTCTCTTCTGTTTTGCTTCTTTGTTCTTTTATTGCGTTAAGGCAATGGACGGGGATGCAGATTGGAAATATAAGACCGCTACTGGGGGAGCCATAGTCTTTTTATTCCTTGCTGTTTGTTTTTCCTATAGCATTTTGGATTCTTTTTCTAAGCAAGATGATCCAGTTTTCTGGCTTGGTATGCTGGCAGGAATTTTAATTTTAATGGAGTCAATATTCGCCACTTCTACCTCGATTCTTTGTGATTTTGATCCTCATCCACTTCAACTTGATGAGTTTGGAAATCCAATCGGGGATATTACGTCGAGACTATAAAATATGAAAAAATATTTCCTTTTTGCAGGGTTATTTGCGTTAACCCTCTCTTTATCCTCTTGCGATTTTTTTGCAAAATTTCTAGGAGAAAGTAGTACTCATCAAAATTCATCCTTTTCTCTTGGAAGTGGGACGGCAAATAGTTATGAAAAGGCTTTTACAACCATAACTTATGAAGATGTGAATCGTAATGGGGGACCAGGACTTGCCCAAGCAACTTTAACCAGCATTGGCTCTCCCTCCATTCTTGTTCTTCCTATTCTTCAAAGCGATTATTCTTTATCCGTAAGCGAACAAGAAAGAATTCTTACCCGTTTAGAAGCTTGTTTTTTTGGAGAAAGTGAAGAAACATCTTGGGAATCGGTTGCTTCTTTTTATGAGAAGAGCTCTTATGGCGCTTTGCATTTAAATGGCGAAATAATGCCTTGGTTTGATTGTGGATACTCTTCTCATCAAATTGAAAATTTAAATTCTTCTGCTGCTACGGCAGAAGGAGCAATTCAAGTGATGAAAGATGCCATTCAATATTGGGAAAATGAAGGGCTTCTCGATACTTCTCGTTTTGATACGGATGCTGATGGTTATATTGATTCTGTTTGGGTTATTTATTCTGGACCAAACTGTCAAAACGATTGGAACGCTCCAGAAAATAACTGGGCATATACTTATTGGAATATGGAGGAAGAAAATCATGCTTCTCCTGTTCCCATGAGTTTTGCATGGGCTTCTTGGGATTTTATGAATGAAGGATATGGAGAAGGCGGGATTGACGCCCATACTTATATCCATGAAACTGGTCATCTTCTTGGTTTACCAGATTACTACGATAGCAGTTATTATTCTTCCGTGTCTCCTGCTGGTGGGGTTGATATGATGGACTTTAATATCATCGATCATAATGCCTGGAGTAAATATGCTTTAGGTTGGATATCTCCCCAAATCGCAAATAAAGAAAGTAAAACCATTGAAATTGGCTCATTAGCCGAAACGGGAGAAGCACTCCTTATCCCAACCCCAGACGGCTTTAATGGCAGCGCATTTGATGAATTTCTAATGGTGGAATACTATACGCCAACTCTTCTTAATCAAGCCGACAGTGAAACTCCTTATGGACAAACACAAGGCCTTCAAGAAGAAGGAATTCGTATTTGGCATGTCGATTCTCGATTACTTCAATTACGTGCTGATCCTGCTGGAGTTTGGGGGACAACTTATCAATATTCTTTTGCCTATACCGATGAACTTTATGAAATGGGAGATGAATATCAACAAGTTGGCGACAGTGTTGTTGTCAATCAAATGGTCGCTTTTTCCAATGCCCAAGGATATAACTGGGAATCAACCTCTTATCCGGAATATGGTATTTCCGCTAATCCTGATGTTGCCCATATCCGTCAACTGACATTTATTTCGAAGAATCCAAAAAAGAATTTTGGTGATTCTTATCTTGTACAAACCAATGATGATTTATTCCAAGTTGGCGATGTTTTTGATCCTAATGAGGCCTATCGTCAATTCCCACTTGGTGGACAAGGAGTAACGAATGATGGTTCTTATTTCTTTGATTTACCAACAATTACGGTTAATTCTTTAGGGGATAAAGCTTCCTTAACCATTACTTATCCATTTTAACTTGATGGAAGAAGGAGACTTATCTAAGATAGCAACGTTAGAAAGGGTTTCTATGAAGAAAAATACAATTTATCTTGCTTGTGGGTTTAGCGCCCTAATTGCTGCAGTTCTTGCTTTTGTTCTTTTATGTGGGCAAGGATTTACCAATGCCTTAGGAGAATATTTCTACGGCTATGATTTTGTTTTTGGTAATCAAGCTCATCATGCGGAAGCAAATACCGCAATGATTGCCTCCTTTGTCCTTATGCTTATTGGGGCACTTTTCCTTCTTCTTGCTCTTGGGCTTAGTTTTGGAAAAGGTGGGAAAAAGTTTGCCGGCTTTATTTATGTGCTTTCCGGCATTTTGTTCCTCATTCCTGGAGTGTTATTTTTTACTGCCCAAGGATTAATTGGTTCTTTTATTACTGATCCAACATTAACTTTAGGATGGGGATTTATTGCTAGTGGAGCAGCCGCGATTGTTACGGCAGTCTTATGTTTTGTCCCAGGGTTTATGGGATTATTGAAGAAAAACTAAGAACGAAAAAAAGAAATTTTTAAGGCCTTCTAGGGCCTTTTTTTGTTTTCGCTTCTATAAAGGAGTATGAATAAAAATCCTTCACTTCATAATTTATTAAACTATTGCACAAAGCTTGTTGAAGAATATTTAACCTTATATTTACCAGGATGGGGTAAATTTTCCTTCCCGGAAATTGGGGATGCCGCAAGAAAGGCGTTTGCTTTATCTTCGGAAGGAGAAAAGGAAAAAGCGGCTGGTTACTTAATATCATTAATTGAAAATACCTTAGGTAGAGTTTTTAAAAATACTTATCAAGGAGAGTGGTATCCATGTCCATTGATTGAGAATAGGAAGAAAGAAATTTTAGAATACCTCCCCTAAATTTTTAAAAAATTAGCAGACTGGTGTTGACACTGCTAAAAAGAAGACTAGACTATGTTTAGCAGTTAGATAGGAAGACTGCTAAAACTGATGGAGGTACTTATTATGAAATTTGATCTTACTAATGTTGAACGAAATTTGTTTCGTTATCCATTCTTAGATTTCTTTGCGCCGGATTTCTTCCGAAATGAAAATGAAATTCGTTCTACTCCTAATTTTTCTATGCCAACAGATATTCATCAATTAAAGGATAGTTATGTAATGGAAATTGAACTTCCTGGGTTTAAAAAGGAAGACATTCAAATTGTTTTTAAAGATGGATATCTCACCATTAAAGCAGTAAGGAAAGAAACTCCTTATGAAGAAGAAAACAATAAGAAGTCAATGGTTCGTCGTGAACGCTTCTATGGCTCTACCTCTCGTACTTTCTATGTTGGGGAGATTGATGAAAAAGAGATTAAGGCTGCCTTTAAAGATGGTGTTTTAACTCTTACTTTCCCAAATCAAGAGAAGAAAAAAGAAGAAGAGCACCTTATCACGATTGAATAAATAAATATGTTGGGTATAAGGAGGGCAATGCCCTCCTTTTTTAAGCGTTTAAAAAGAAAATTGAGTGAAGAGTCGCTATAATGCGCGCGGGAGAAAAATATGGCAATTCAAGAATTAACAAAAAATCTTTATTACGTCGGTGTTATTGACCACTCTTTAAAAGTGTTTGATGTAGCAATTCTTACCGCGTATGGAACTTCTTATAACTCTTACTTATTAAAAACAGAGGAAGGAAACATTGTTTTTGAGGGGAGTAAAGAAGCTTTTGGTGAAGAACAAATCGAGCATATTGAAGAAATTGCTCCTTTATCATCGATTTCTTATTTATTCGTTACTCATACTGAGCCAGATCATAGCGGCGCAATTCACCTTCTTTTGGAAAGAAATCCAGAGCTTGTTGTTGTCGCTTCAACTGGAGCTTTATTGAATCTTAATAAGATTATTCGTCGCCCATTTAAAAGTGTGGTGATGACTCCTGGAAAAGACATGAAGATTGGACAATATACTTTTTCCTTTTATTCAGGATTAAATCTTCATTGGCCGGATGTTATGTTTACTTACATTCATGAGTTAAAAGCCTTGGTTTCCTGTGATGCTTTTGGGGCACATTTTGCCTCGGATTCTCTTTTGCTTTCAAAAGAGCAAAATAAAGAGGGATATTATGATGCTTTAAAGTATTACTTTACCCACATCATGGGTCCATTCCCAAGCTTTGTGATAAAAGCATGTGATGCTGTTTCTTCCTTGGATATTGAATGGATCTTGCCTGGACATGGACCAGTAATTGACCAGAATCCACAAGATCAAATTGCTTTATATCGTCACTTGGCGGAAGAAGGACTTCCAAGTAATGATCAAAATAAAGTTACCATTGTTGCTGCTAGTGCTTATGGCTATACCAAAGATTTAGCCTTACAAATAAAGGAATTTTTGGAAAGCAAAGGGAAAGAAGTTTATTTGCATCTTATTGATGCTTTAAATTATGCGGAAGAAAAACCCAAAATTCTTGAACACATTCTTCATTCTGGTTCCTTTTATTTAGGTAGTCCAACTCTTGTTGGTGATGCAATTTCCTTCTTTTATGACATCTTGTTATCCTTCCCTTATACAAAACTTCAAGGAAAGAAAGCTGCCGCTTTTGGCGATTATGGTTGGAGTGGGGAGGCTGCAATCAATTTAACGGAACGGCTTCGTCAATTAAAGACAAAAACTCTTCCTCCTTATCGGATGAATTTTAAAATGGATGAGAAGCAAGAAGAGGAATTTAAGGCTTGGCTTGAATCTCTTGTCTCATAAAATCCTTGCAAAAGTAAGTCTAATTTATTGATTTTATAATAATTTAATGATTTCTTTTTGACGTCCCGCAACAATGGTTGGGACGTTTTTTATGATTGTTACATCTGTTTCAAGGCGCATACCAAAATCATAGGCATAAATGCCAGGCTCAATAGAAAAAGAAGTATTAGGCAATAATTCTCTAGTATCGTGAGTTTCAAAATTATCTAAGTTTGTGCCACATCCATGAGGGGAATTGTCATAGGCGATAGAATGTCCTGTCCGGTGGGTAAAATATTTGCCCCAGCCAGCCTTAGTAATAACATTGCGGGTAATGTCGTCAGCTTGGTAGCCGTAGATTTTCTTTTTCCCATAATTGTTTTTGATAAAGGCAAAACATTCATCGCTTGCTTGACGAATAATTTGAAAACGATTTTCAATTTCTAAAGGGATGTTTTTTCCACAGTATGCCATCCAAGTGATATCACCATAAACGGCACGTGGCATATTTCTTTTTGCCCACATGTCGATAAGCACAAGATCTTCTTTTTGGATTAAGGAAAAGCAATTTTTGTTTGGGGCGTAGTGAGGGCTTCTAGCATTTTGCCCGGTTGCAACAATGGGTGGTTCGTCCGTATATAAGTTTTCTTCTTTAAAACGACGAAGAATCAATTGCTGTACTTCATATTCATTTACTTCCTTTTGACTTACATGCTTATCTTTTATGTAGGCAAAAGCTTCATCTTTAATCGTTAATAGAAGGTTTGATGCCACCTTTTGACTTTCTATTTCTTCTTCGCTTAGATAAGAAGAAAGAAGACCAAGTAAGGAAGCAGAAGAAAGAATTTTATGCCCTAAAGATAGTATATATTTTGTCGTACCATAATCCGCTAAAGAAACCGGCATAAGAAGACCATCATCGCTATAATCGATAAAGAAAGGTTTTTTAAAAGAGGATAAAAAATCTTTTAAAAGACATAACATTTGTTCCCAAGTTTGATAAACATGTAATTCATTTGGATGATTTATACTCTTTTTAAGAAGTAAAGCGTCTAGTTCTTGAGCAATTATCGTAAAATTTCCGTTGGGGTAAAAGAAACAAAATAATTTTCTTGTTAAATGAAGATGAGGAAACATTTTTTGTATTAAAGGGTGTTTTCCTTCGTAATCAAAAAGAAGATATCCTGCAACATTTGCCTCTTGGAGATAGTTTTTAATAATTTCTTGTTCTTTCATCATGAGAAATAGTAATCTTTGTGACATTCTTTTGCTAACATTAATCTATGCTTTTTTCTTCTGAGTATGAAAATTTATGCGCGAAAATAAGCAACCATCCAAACCCTTTCTTTCAAAGAGAATGTTTTTTGCTTCTTGATGGAGAATGGGATTTTTCCTTTGAAAAGGAAATGAGATGTCCTTATAGCTATTCCCGAAAAATCATTGTTCCTTATGCTCCAGAATCAAAAGCGTCAGGCATTGGAGAAAGAGTTCCTAACAATCATTTTCTTTGTTATCGAAAAGAGATTGTCCCTTCCAAAGAATTTATTGGTTATCCTGCTTACTTGCATTTCTTAGGAGTTGATCAAATTGCGGATATTTATTGGGATGGCATCAAGATTTATCACCATGAAGGAGGTTATTCTCCTTTTTGTGTTTATTTGCCTATATTAGGAAGAAGAAATACGTTGGAAGTCGTGGTAAAAGACGATGTTAGTGACCCAAGATTTGTTCGTGGAAAACAAAGTAAGAAATCGGGCGGAATCCGCTATAGGGAAACTTCAGGCATTTGGCGTAGTGTTTATTTAGAGCGCCTTCCTAATGGCCCTTATATTAAAAAACTTCGCCTTCTTCCTTCCTATGAAAACCGATTATTGACGGTAGTTGTCGATAGCGATGAGCCAGAGGAAGGTTATGCTGAGTGTTTTTTTGAAGGAAGGAAGGTAGCAGAAGGGAAACTTGATGATAACAACATGGTTACTTTTTCACTCCGTTATGATTTTTATCCGTGGAGTTTAAAGCATCCTTCCTACTATCAAATTGTTGTTCATTATGGACAAGATAAGGTAACTACTTATTCTATATTTAGGAAGATTGAGAAAAGAGAAATTCATGGGACTTCTCTTTTATATTGGAATGAAAAGCCACAATTTTTATCTCTTCTTCTTGACCAAGGATATCATGGTGAAGCGGGGTATACTTCAACAAAAGAAAGCATTGTCCAGGATTTATTATTTGTAAAAAGAGCGGGGTTTTGCGGCGTTCGTCTTCATCAAAAGATTGAACAACCACTTTATTATTATGTTGCGATGATTCTTGGTTTGGCGATTTTCCAAGATATTCCTCAAGGGGGAGAAAAGCCTTCTTTATTGTGGGTAGAACCTCTTGGACTTCTTGGCTTTGACGCAACCGATGTTGCTAATCATCATCTTGGAAGAAAAGAAGCTTCTGGACGGGCCTTTTTTGAACGGGAACTACAACAATTTTTAAACGATTTTTCTCTTTATGGATCTATTGTAGAAATTTCATTATTTAATGAAGGATGGGGACAATTTGATACTGAGCGCCTTACTCATGAAGTTAAAAAGAAAGTTTCAAACATTTTCATTGAATCTGCTTCAGGATGGTTTGATAAAAAAAGTGGAGATATTCGTGGATACCACCATTATTACTACTATCCAAAGTTAAAAAAAGATTCTTCGCGTCTTTTAGGAGAAACAGAATTTGGGGGAGTATCTTACTTCCACCTTGGTAGTCGACTATACCGCTTAGCCTTTTCAAAAGCAGGGTTTATTCGTCAGTTTAAAAAAGTAATGAAAAAGATGGGAATGTATATTGAAAGATATGGTCTCAGTTTATGCGTATATACTCAATTAGCGGATGTAGAACAAGAACAAAATGGTCTTCTGGATGAAAAACGCATGAATTGTCGCCTTCCTCTTGAAACACTTAAGGAAGAAAATCGTATTCTTTTAAAAAAGTATGAACAATTTGTTCGACAGCAAGGAGATGAGAATGGATATTAAAGCAATATTTTTTGACATCGATTGGACAATTTATGACCACAAAAATTTACGATTTGCCCCGGGGTCGATTCGCGCGATAAAAAAATGTCAAGAACTTCATCCAGAGATAAAACTGTTTTTATGTACCGCAAGACCATACGATTCTTTCCGTCGTTTGGGGGTTTTGGATTTAGGAATATATTGGGAAGGATATGTGGCTTCTGCTGGGTCTTTAGCTTATGGTGGAGGAACCTATATTCATAAGGACACTATTGATGAACAGACTGCGCGCCAATTCATTGCTTCTTGTCAAAAAAGATCATTAACGTGTGAAATTGTCGAGCCTTTAACAAGAATTCGTCAGGGGGAAATTAATGATATTGCCAAGCGTTACTATTCGATTTATCGCGAAGTGATTCCCGATGTTAAAAAATACCAAGGAGAAGAAGTTTGTTTATTTAATTTATTTAGCGAAAAAGATACGGATGAAGAAATGAAAAAAGAAAATCCTAATCTTTTGTTTTATCGATACTGTGATGTTGGTTCCGATGTGGTTAGTGCACCTCATGATAAAGGACCAACTTTAGAAAAAGTGTTGAACCATTATGGGATTAAAAAAGAAGAAGCGGTTGGATTTGGAGATGATATTCAAGACATTTCCTTGGCTCAGCATGTAGGGACTTTTGTTGCTATGGACAATGCAAAAGAAGAGGTAAAAAAGATTGCTCAACATATTTGTCCTCCTTGTTGGGAAGATGGAATTGAGGAAGGTTTATTCTATTTATCGTTAATCCCTCTCCCTAAATAAAGAAGAAATGATTAGAATTTTTAGCCGTGAAAAATAATGATCAAAAAAGAGCACCATTCCTTCAAGCAATGGAGGAATATGTTCATTTTAATGTAACTTCCTTTGATGTCCCTGGGCATCATCTTTCGGGAGCAAATAACATTGCCTCATCTTTATTTGGGAATTCTGTCTTTTCTTCTGATATGAATGCGCCTTATGGGCTTGATAATTTAGCCCACCCTCATGGGGTCTTACTAGAAGCAGAAAAACTTTTTGCTGATATGGCACATGCGGACTATGCTTTCTTCTCGGTAAACGGAACAACCGGCGGAATTTTGGCAATGTTTCTTGCAGGTTTAAAGGCTGGGGACAAAGTTATTCTTCCGCGAAATGTTCACAAATCCGTTATTAATGCTTTGATTTTAAGCGGTGCAGTTCCTATTTATGTGATGCCGGAGATTGATAATAATTTAGAAATTGCGAATCAACCGACTCTAGAAAATTATAAAAAAGCAATCGTTAGTCATCCCTCGGCAAAAGCAATTTTTGTTATTAATCCAACCTACTTTGGTGCGGTTGCTCCATTAAAAGAGTTGGTTGATTTTGCTCATATGCATCATATGGCTGTGTTTGTCGATGAAGCACATGGTGCCCATTATTATTTTCATTACGAAGGTTCTCCTTTATCTGCTATGGACGCTGGTGCGGACTTATCTTGTTTGTCCCTTCATAAAACAGGAGGTTCTTTGACACAGTCTTCTGTTCTTTTGTTAAAAGAAGGGATACTTCATAAGGAAGAAATTCAAAAATCGCTTAATATTTTAACTACCACCTCTCCTTCTTCTTTGCTTTTAGGGAGTATTGATGGGGCAAGAGTGTTTATGGCTTCTAAAGAAGGAAAAAAAGCAATGGAGAACACTCTTTCTTTCGCGCGTTATGCTGAAAGGGAAATTGAAAAAATTCCTGGTTTTCTTCCCGAAACAAAGAAACGTTATTTAGAGCGTGGTGCATACGATTATGATGAGACGAAACTTTTAATTGGTTTGGATAAGTTAGCATTAAATGGTTTTGAGCTTTATCGTTTATTGCGGGAAAAATATAACATCCAAATGGAGTTATCGGAGACTTATGCAGTTTTAGCAATCCTTACTTTTGCTACAAAAAAAGAGCATATTGATCATCTAATTTGTGCTTTAAAAGAGATTTCTAAACAGTATTACCAAAAAAACACAGAATATCCTATTCATTACTTTGAATCTGGTTTTCCTTATATGTTGATTCGTCCAAGAAGTGCTTTCCAAGCACCTGGAAAAGTTGTAGACGAAGAGAATCTAAACGGCGAAATTAGTAAAGAACAAGTCATGATGTATCCCCCTGGAATTCCTTTAATTTGTCCAGGAGAAGTATGGACGAAAGAGCTAATTCATAAAGTAAAACGTTATGAAGAAAATGGTGTTCTTTTATTAAAAAGTTATGAAAAAGGCTTTGAAGTTGTTGACCGCATGCAGTGGAAAAAATACTCTCTTGTGGAGAGGAAATTAACGGATTATATGGAAAATCGAAAAACGGTTCCCTACGCGGATGGTTACTCTTTGCCTTTTGAAGGAGATGAGCACGAATGTACTTTCCTTTTAATGCCCTTTCGCGCAGATACATGGAGAGAAAAAGGGGAGCCAGCAAGAGAAAATTATCTAGAAGTAGCAAAAGCTATCGCGGAGCATGAAAAAGTTGTTGTTGGTATTCACCCCTCCTTATATAAGAAAGTTTCGCCAATGTTTGAAGGGGAGCCTAATATTACTACGATATCAATTCGATATAACGATGCTTGGGCACGAGATTCTTTTCCATTATTTGTGACAAATGGAAAGCAAGTACGTTCCGTTGATTTTCGTTTTAATGCATGGGGTGGTGCTTATGATGGTCTTTACACGAATTATCGTGACGATGACCGAATTTCCTATCTGATTTCTAGAAGATTAAAAATGCTTTCCTATTATCATCCAACGTTTGTTTTAGAAGGCGGTTCAATTGCGGTTGATGGGGAAGGAACCTTAATTTGTACAGAAGCATGTCTTTTATCAAAAGGTCGTAATCCCTCTTTGCGTAGAGTGGAAATTGAAGAAATTTTAAAAGAGTATCTTGGAGTAGAAAAAATAGTTTGGGTGCCACATGGGATTTATGAAGACGAAACCGATGAACATATTGATAATATGGTGGCTTTTGTAAAACCTGGTGTTTTGCTTATGGCTTGGACGGAAGAAAAAAATGATCCTCAATATGAATTTTGCCGAATGACCTATGAGGCTTTAAAAGAACAAAAGGATGCGAAAGGGCGTTCTTTTGAAATTCACAAAATACTTGTTCCTACCCCACCTTTAACCATCAAAGAAGAAGAGGCTAGAGGAGTAAGTGCAACAAGAACTACTATGGATAAACGTTTAGCCGGCCGGAGATTAGCAGCAAGTTATGTTAATTTTTATCAAGGAAAAGATTTTGTGATTTTGCCCGCATTCCACGTAAAAGAAGATGAACTTGCCTATGAAAAAATTTCCTCCTTATTTCCCAAGAAAAAGATTCATCAAATCTATTCTCGTGAGATACTTTTAGGAGGAGGAAACATTCACTGTATTACAATGCAGATGCCATTAAGGAAGGGAGAAAAATAATATGCGAAATGTACGTCTTGCTTTGGCCCAATACTCAATGCCTGATAATTATGAAGAAGCAATTCGAAAAGCTGACGTGTTTTGTCACGCAGCAAGTCGCTTAAAGGCGGACCTTTTGTTATTACCAGAATTATTTGAAGGCCATTATTTTTGCCAAGTTGAAGATTATGAACACTTTAAACGGGCAGAAGAAGCAAAATCTTCGCAAACCTTACGTCATTTTTCGGAAAAAGCCAAAGAATTAGGTCTTATTTTACCCATATCATTTTTTGAAAAAAGCGGAAATTGTTATTTCAATTCTTTAGTTATCTTCGATAAAGATGGTTCTCAAAAATCTCTTTATCGAAAATCCCATATTCCTACTGGTGAATGTTATGAAGAAAAGTTTTACTTTACGCCAGGAGACACTGGTTTTAAGGTTGCCACTACATCAATTGGGAAAATTGGTGCAGCGATTTGTTGGGATCAATGGTTCCCTGAGACAGCTAGAATTTTAGCCATCAAAGGTGCGGAAATTTTACTTTTTCCTACGGCAATTGGTTCGGAACCAGTTTTACCTGTTGATTCAAAGAAGCACTGGCAAAATGTGATGTGTGGACATGCCGCTGCCAATATGATGCCGGTTTTAGCCGCAAATAGAGTTGGAGTAGAAAAAGCAAAAGATAGCACTATGACATTCTTTGGGTCTAGTTTTATTGCCGATAATAATGGGAATATTTTAAAAGAGGCTAATCGCGAAGAGGAAACTGTTTTATTTTATGATTTTGATCTTGATGATTTAGCGGAGAAACGCCGTGATTGGGGAGTTTTCCGCGATAGAAGAATTGATTTGTATTCATCTTTATTAAAAAATTCTGATGAAGATTAAGCAAAAACAATAATTAAGATAAGAATCGTAATCGAAAGAATACCCATAATTATTGCTGGGACATAAAGTAAGAATGATTTCTTGTTGCCATTTTTCATAGGATAAATCTATTTTATATATTTATTTTCTATCTTTTTCTCGCAATAATGTAGTTATGAAAAAGATATCATTATTTTCTCTCATATTAGGAATTTTTGTCCTTAGTGGATGTGAATTTTCCATTACTTCCAGTGTGGAAAGCTATTCTCCTCCTGTTTATTCATCAAGTTCAATTTATGAAATTGAAGACGAAGAGCTTGTAACCTTAGAGGAGACTAGCTTAAGGTTTGATTTTTCTACAGTTGATTTTGAAAAAGAGGGAGAAGCTATTGTTGGCTTTACATATTTTTCTTCAAATGGTGAGGAAGTTTATTTTCGTGTAAGTAATGGAAAATTAAGTGAAGAAGGAAGCCTAATTTTAGAACATGGTGGCTATATCACAAATCAAACTCCTATTAATTCTTTTACGAACGTTTCTTGGGAAGGCACATTAACTGAAGGAAGTTATTTAGCAATAAAATCCTCTGAATACTCAATTGTTGATTCAGTTATAGGAGCTAATTATTACGATACAAAGGATGTTTCTTTAACCCCTACGCCATTTGTGTCTTTGTCGATTCCTGTCGGGGAAATAGAATTAATCAGTCTCAATTTTTCATTAGAAGTAAGAGACTACATTTTACCAGAAAAGGTAGATTCGATGACTTTTTATAGTCTTAATGACACACATGGTGCGGTAAGTTATCAACCAAATGACCCTCAACCTGGAATATCGCGTTTAAGTTCTTCCTTAAGAAATAGTGCTTTAGTTAACCCTGATGAAGTTGTTATTGTTTCTGCAGGAGATATGTGGCAAGGAAGTGCTGATTCTAATCTGACACATGGCGCTTTAATGGTTGATTGGATGAATTTGGTCGGTTTTGATAGTATGAGCATTGGCAACCATGAATTCGATTGGACAAGTTCAGTCATTGAAGACAATTTAGAACGCGCCAATTTCCCATTTTTAGGAATAAATATACGTGATTCGCAAGGATATTCTCCTTTTTGGGCTTCTTCTTCACGAATCATTCAAAGAGGTGGCTGGAGAATTGGTGTTGTTGGTGCCATTGGTGATTTAGAGGACAGCATTGCCGTTTCTTCTTTAGGGGGATATCAACTCCTTGATACTTACGAAGATTTATCTCAGGAAGAAGCAAAGAGGTTAAAAGAAGAAGAGCAATGCGATTTGGTTATGCTAGTTGTGCATAATGGAGATTTTTATGTTGATGAGGAATATTCCGAGTATGTTGATCTTATTTTTGAAGGTCATACGCACCAAGGTTATATGTACATTGATGATTATGGAATTCCTCATTCGCAAGGTTGGAGTAATGGGAATGGATTGAACTCTTTAACTTTTGTGCAGGATGGTGACACGCTTGTTTACGAAAGTGGTGAAATGCGTGATGGATATGAATTATGTTATTTATCAAGCGATCCTGTCATTGACTCTCTTATAGAAGATTATTCTTCTATTATTGATCCGATTAAAAACGAGGTTCTCGCGACAAATTGTCCAGGTTTATCTAGAGGACAAATTGCAAATGAAAGTGTTCAGGCAATGCTTTCTTTTTATCAAAAGAAGTACAAAGGAACCTATGAAATATCTGCAGCCTTTGTGAATAGTGGTTGTTCACGAACGGATTTGCCTTCTGGTACTTTAACTTATGGAGCTTTATATCAAGCATTGCCTTTTGATAATGACAATGTTCTTTGTGAAGTATCGGGTGCTGCTTTAAAACGTTTTTTATCTGATAGTTATTGTGTTAACACATCGAATATTAATATTTATGGAGTTAAGGATGGGAATACCTATTGGATTATTATGCTTTCCTATTTGTCTGAAAAATCAGAATATGCTTCCTATTTAAAGGAAATTGAACGTGACTCTATGAATAGACAACGCGACATATACGCAGAAGCCATTCGAAAGGGAGAAGTTTCTTGGTAATTAATGATGTTGCATTAGTTCTTCAAGGAGGAGGAACAAGAGCGGCTTATTCTGCAGGGGTTTTAGACGTTCTTCTTGAAGAAAAAATATATTTTCCCCTAGTAATTGGTACTTCTGCTGGTGCTTTACTTGGTGTTAATTATATTTCTCAAGATAAAGGACGAAGTGCCTTGCTTTTAAAAGAAAAGATTCGTGATCGAAAACTACTTTCTCCTCTTAATTTATTAACCAAAGGTTCTTTATACGATTTTCACTATCTTTTTTATGTTTTGCCAAAGTGCGGGCTCCCTTTTAATCAAAAAATGTTTCGCGAAAATCATGCAAGGTTTTATGCAGTAGCAACCTCTATAACAAAAGGAAAAACTGTTCTTTTTTCAAAAGAAAGCAATGATTTTTGGGCTGGATTAGCTGCCTCTTGTGCCTTACCTTTATTTTCAAAACCTATTGAAGCAAGAAATGATTTTTATCTTGACGGAGGACTACTTTCTTCTATCCCATATCAGGAAGCACTTTCTTTAGGTGCTACAAAAATTGTTTGTGTTTTAACGCGAGAACAAGGATATCGAAAGAAAAGGCCAAGAAAGAGTGCGATTGCTCTTTGTAAGAAAATGTATAACGCATATCCAATGGTGGATGATCTTTATGTTAATAGTTCCTCCTTATATAACAAAAAGATGGATGAACTAGAGTCTATGGATAAAAATCGTGTCTTTTGTTTATATCCCTCGATTGCTCCGCATGTTTCTGTTGCTGAACGAAATCGTAAAAAATTAGCAAATCTAGTTCAATTAGGTAAAATTGACATGCAAAAACAGATGAACTCCTTAAAAGAGTTCTTAGAAAGATAAAACTTATTTTGTAGGGCAAAGATGATATGAATAAAAACGATCCAAAAAGAAACCGTAGCAAAAAAGGATTAGTTAATCCAGAGTATACAAAGACATATGTTGTTCACCATGAAACAACGCTTCTAGAATTTCTTAAACAGATTCTTCCCCAACAATCAGAGAAAAATGTAAAACGTATCATCATGAATCACCAAGTTGCGGTGGGAGGAGTGCCTACAGATATTTTTCGTTTCCCTTTATATGATGAAGATGAAGTAACTTTGGCATGGAAACCAATTCGTAATCATATGCCGCGACCAATTCCTATTCTTTATGAAGATGATGATTTAATCGCGATTGATAAGCCCTCAGGCCTACTTTCTGTAGCTTCCGATAAAGAAAAGGGACGAACCGCTTATCGACTTGTTTCAGAGTATATTTCCTCAAAACATAAAGGGGCGAGAATCTTTGTTGTTCACCGATTAGATGAAGATACTTCAGGAGTACTTGTCTTTGCAAAAAACATTCAAACTCGTTTAGCCTTACAAAAAAATTGGTCGAAAGTTGTTAAGGCGCGCCGATATTTTGCAATTGTGGAACCAGCCGATATTCAAAAGGAAGGAACGTTAGAAAACTATCTTGCTCAAGATAAGACACAAAAAATTTATGTCACAACAAGAAAAGATATCGGGAAATTAGCAATTACAAAATTTAAAAAGATTGCTGAAAGAGGAAAGTACGCTTTACTAGATGTAAATATATTTACTGGGAGAAAAAACCAAATCCGAGTCCAATTAGGTCATATTGGTCATTTTGTTATTGGGGATGATAAGTATGGGGAGCCTTCTAATCCGATAGGCAGAATGGGTTTACATGCCTATGAATTAGATTTTATTCATCCTCTCACAAAAAAGGATTATCAAATTAAGGCTCCGATGCCCAAAGTTTTTAAAGATCTAATTTATGGAGAAGCAAAGGCTGAGAAAAAAGAGCCAACTTCTATACATTTTTCGCGAAGTTCATTTTCCTATAAGAGAAGAAAGCGGTAATATATTCTCACCATTAGGGTAAAAAGGAGGCATTGGAATGATTCGAAAAACTACATCCCAAGCCTCAGAATATAAAAAAACGAAATTTTCAATTGAAAATTGCGGTGATTTTTTTCGCGAACATTGTCCTTTTCTTTTTAACCGTTCTTCTCTTTTCTATTACGGAGTTCTTGTATTCGTCATTGGCATTTTGTGGATGGCTTATGCAATATTCTTAAATAATTTTAGTGTTTTATATGGCTGGGATTATAGTTCTCAATACGTGACGATGGCCTATGGCTTTCGCGATATGTGGTATGACTTTTTCCAGACAGGGAGTTTTCCTTTATATTCTTTTGAAACCTTTCTAGGAACAGACAATATTGGGTCGAATTCTTACTATGGGTTATTCGATCCTTTCTTACTTCCTGCTCTAATTTTTCCGCGCGAATGGATGCCACAAATGTTTGTTCTTGCTGCCCTTTTAAAAGGTGTTGCAAGCGCTTTTGCGATGCGCGCTTTTTTAATTTATCTTGGTGTTTCGGATAAGAGTAGTCGCCTAGGAGGGGTTGTTTTTGCCTTTTCTGGTTATTTAAACTTTATGGTTGGCTTTCCTTCCTATTTATCAATGGCCTTTACTCTTCCTTTAATGCTTCTTGGAATTGAAAAAGTCTTAAAAGAAAGAAAAATTATTACCTTAGTATTCGCGATTACTTTGCTTGGAATGATTTCTTTTTTCTTTCTTGTGGTCTTTTTAATTTTTGCTGCTTTATATACTCTTTGGCGGTTTATTGAAACAAGGAATACTCGATCGTGGAAACAACAATTTTCAGCCATTGGAGCAGGAGTTTTCGCCGTTATTATTGGTCTATGTTGTTGTTCTTGGGTTTTATTACCTTCTATTCGTGAGACTTCTTTATCCGGAAGGACAAATTCGATTGGTGGGGCATATTTAGAGGCCATTACTAACGCATTTAAAAATCAAAGTGCGACGGATCTTTTGGCTTTAATTTTTATGCCCGTTGGAGGAAATGCTGGTCGAGCGGTTCAAGGCTTAATTGGTTTCTTTTATCCGACATGTGGCTATTTATGGCTTCCAGTAGCAAAATTAGGAACCGCTTATACTTATGATTCTTGGACAGCCTCATTATTTTGTTATACTCCAATTACAATCTTGTTTTTTATGAATTTGCTTCATCGTTTGAAAGAAGGAAAATGGGCTAGTTTTGCTGCTTTTTCTTGTGGCGTTTTTCTCTTATTAACAAACTTTTCTTATTATTTTTTCTATGCCTTTGCCGGTGATGGTTATGGGCGGTGGTACATTGTGTTAGTACCATTAATTATTCTTGCTGCAACAAGGGAACTTGATGTTTTAAAAAGGGAAAGAAAGTCCATTCTTATTGGGGGGTCTCTACTTACTTTATTAGGAACGATCTGTTCTTATGTTTTGGTTTACTTTGTCTTAGCTGAGCGGCAAATTCCTTTATGGATACCTGATGGCTATGCAGGAACCATTTATGAAGTTCCTGGTTCTGTTAGTTTAAAAGGCTATACGGTTAGTCTGAGTTGGATTGTTTATTATCAAATCGCTCTTGTCTTAATAGAGGGATCCTTAATTGTTGTTCTTCACCATCGAAAAGATTTATGGAAAATCCTCCTTTGTTTTGTTGTGGTGGAAATTACAATATCCGGGAATTGCTCTTTCTTTTATGGATCGATGCTCTCAGAGAAAAATTGGTTAGGGGGAGAAAATTATTACACAAATTCTCTTTCTTTATTTGAAGAGGCTTATAAGGACAAAGAAGAAGACTACTATCGAGCATATAGTGATGCAAATACAGATCGAAACACAAACTTTGCTTATGGATATAATGGAACGAGTCATTTCCATTCTTTGTTTAATTACGACGTCGCTTCTTTTGCTCGTTATAGTTATATTACGAATAATGAAGGTGGGCATGAAGCCTTTGGGCAAGACATTATTACAAAGTCTTGGTCCGCTTATTATGCAAATAAACGGATTGGTTTTGATTTAGCGGTAGGGACACGCTATTACTTAATTCAAAACGAAGGGTATACCTATGGGTATGATGATTTTGCCCCGAACGTGCCTTTTGGTTCCAAACTGATTGGTGAAAATGAAACGTTCCGGTTATATGAGAGTCCTTATGCTCTAGAATCTTCTTTAGGACATAAAGTAGAGTACATTTACGAGGAAGGTTTACAAGAAGGTACAAGAAATTACTCTAATTTCTTTACCAATACTGCGTCTAGTCGTATTGCTTCTGAGGTTTTAAGAAACGAACAAGTTTATCTTGATGGGGCAATTGTTAAAGACGATGAAGTAGAAGAAGTATTATCTCTTCTTCAACAAGAGGGGGATAATCGCACATTAAGTGAAGCCCCTATTGCTAGTTATAGCAGTGCGTATTTAACTTCATTAGCGAATAACATTACTTGGAGAAACATTGAAACTCGACATGATAAACAAATTGAGTATGGATATTTTGCTGTGAATGAGGACTTAGGCATCAATTGGGATCCTGGATATTTTTTAACTTATTTAGAAAACAATGAGGCTTCCTCTCCTGATTCTCTTAATCCAGTAGTTTCGGACAAGACATTTCTTTCTAGTAGTATTCTTGTATCGGATTTTGGAAAGGCTGTTGCCGCACCTAAAAACTCATCTGGCTATTTTAATGAAGATGAAGAGGGAGCTTATTTTGTTTTAGATATGCAACTCCCGCAAAATTCTGTTGCTCCAAGAGTGTATTTTATTGGTGATTTTGATGGAAATGAAAACGGCATTATTGATGAAGAAGAACACAACCAAGTGCTTTGTTATGACTATAAGATGTTAGAAAACTGGTCTTATCACTCTGTTAGAAGCGGCGGAGACATTTTCGGCTTTTATGTTCCTGGACGCTGCCGCTATATTGTTTTTTGCTACAAGGGAACGGGTACCATGACCTTCCAAACACCAACAATTTATATGCAAGAACGATCCTCTTTTGAGCAAAACATTGATTCAGTAAGAGGAGAAAATGCCCTTCAAAATGTGAAATTCCATACAGACCACTTTGATTTTGATACATCCTATGACCGCCCCGAATTGGTAGTAACAACTTTAGGATATGATGCTGGTTGGTCAATTCAAGGAGAAAAAGAGGGAGAAATTTATCAACCAAAAATATATTGCATCAATGGTGGTTTAGTAGGTTTTGTATTGCCTTCCGGCGACTGGCATTGGAATTTAAATTATCGCACGCCGACACTGAATGTGAGTGTAGCTTTAGGGATGGTTGGCATTGCTTCTTTAGGTTTGTATCAATTGGGTGCTTTCCTTTATCAATATAAGGTTAGTAAAAAAGAGGTTTTGGAAGAAGATTTAAAAAATCCCTGCAAATCCCAAAGAGAAAATTAAATTTTTAAATTATGCTCGTTCGTTTTTGTGACGTAAGTATAAGTCATACACTTCCGCTTTTCGTAACCCCAATTTATCGGCAACTGTTTTAGCAGCAGGGCCTGGAGCCTGTACTTTTAACTCTTCATAAAGAATAGATAAAATATCCGATTCATCTAAAGCAATTTGTTCTTTATCTTTACATCCTTCAACAATTAAAACGATCTCGCCTTTTAGTTTTTCTTCGCTACATAAATTTACAAGTTCTTCTAAAGAACCCCGAATGTATTCTTCGTGAAGTTTGCTTAATTCGCGCGCTAAACAAACTTTTCTATCTCCTAGGATATGAAGACAACTTATGAGCATATCTTTTATGCGGTGTGGTGCTTCATAAAAAATTAAAGTAGCGCGAATCGGTTTTAAAAAGCGTAATTCCTTCTCTCTTTCTTTTTCTTTAGGAGGTAAAAATCCATAAAAATAAAAATGATCCGTAGGTAAATTAGACCCTACCAAGGCAGGTAAAAAGGCACTAGGACCATTAATAACGCTTACTTTAATTCCTGCGTTTATAACACGTTTTACAAGTCGACTACCTGGATCAGAAACTAAGGGATATCCAGCATCCGACATATAGGCTAACTTTTTGCCTTCTAGAAGCAAGGCAATGATTTTATCTGAGGCCTCTTCTTCGTTATGTTCGTGGCAGGCAATAAAGGGTTTTTTAATCCCAAAACTTTGTAGAAGTGTCGAAGAGTTTCTTGTGTCTTCTGCCGCAATGAAATCCATTTCTTTTAAAAGATTAAGGAACCTTTGACTAACTTCTTCGCGATTCCCAATTGGTGTAGCTACTATGTATAAAATGGGCTCATCACCAAGAAAACTTTTATCTCTTGTTAGAGCCATTGTCTATATCCTCATTAGTTTCATTTAGATGAGATGCGGAAAATTCTCTTTTTGGATGATAGGGACGACTTCCTTTTCTAGCGACCATGGATTGAAATTCTTCTAATGAAACAACAATCGTTTCTTCACTAGAAACCATCTTTATCGTTCGCGCAATAAGATTATAAGAATCAATCGTCCAATCTATTCCTTTAATGGTGTAGGTAAATCCTATAGGGGGAAACTCTTTTCGTGCCTCTGTGTAATAATCATCTTCGTATAAAAGACAACACATGAGTTTTCCACATTGACCAGATATTTTTGAAGTATTAAGAGTTAATCCTTGATTTTTTGCTCTTGTAATTTGAATTCCCTCAAATTTTCTTAAAAATTTTGTACAGCATAAAGGAAGGCCGCAGATTCCAATTCCCCCAACCATTTGTGCTTTATCGCGGGGTGGGATGGCTAGCAAAGTTAATTTTGTGCATTCTAAACGTTCTTTTAAAACAATTAATAAGTCACGGAAATCAACCCGCCCATCGCTTGTATAGTAAAGAATTAGGCTGTTCCCATCTAAATCATATGCAGAGGAAACAAAACGCATTCCAAGATCTAAGCGGTTAGCTTCTTCCTTTGCGATGTCTAAGGCGAATTTTGCCTCTTTTACCCCTAAAGCAAAGTTTTTCAGATCGTCTTCATCCGCTTTACGAACGACGGCACGAATTTTATCTACTTCTTCGCCTTTGTATTTTTTTCTAGGGAAGGGGAGGGTTGTAGTTATCCCAATGGTTTTACCATATTCAGTATCAATAACCACTTTCTCACCAATCTTGAGATCTTCAAGAAAAGTAGCAAAATATCTTGCTTTTTCTGTGTGTGGAGCCTTTACTCCGATATATTGTATTGTATCCGCGATATCAACATTTTCTTCGTTCATGCCATATCCTCCACTAAAGAGCGTAAAGTGTGTTCGAGCACCAAAGAGGGCTGTATTTTTCTTTTTAAATCCCCTTGTGCTTGCAGAATAAGCTCAAGATTTTTCGCCAAATGAGAAAACTTTTGAAAGAAAAACTGTTCCTCATCGATATAACTTTGTAAGTCTCCTTTTTTCGATAAAGTATCTTTGAAAAAAGTAGCTAGAAATTGTAAGAAGTATCGTGCTTCCTCCTTTCCTTTTAAAGGAGAGATAACTTCTCTTTCTAGATTATAAACAATATCCTCTTTTCTTTCATGAAATGCCTTTAAAGTGAGCAAAAAACAATCTTTTGCTTTTTTAACTGTCTCTTCTTTTGACAGTTCAACAATTAATTCGCCAGAATTCGCAATGGAAGAAAGAAGTTCAGCATCATCTATTTTTGCACCCAGTTTTATCGTTTCTTGAACAATTTCCTTTCTGGGCGCTAAACGAAAACGTACTTCCTCGCATCGCGAGCGAATCGTAGGGAGTAGTCGAGCGACATTTTCCGTTGTTAAGATGGCATATGTGTTTGGTTTTGGTTCTTCTAAAAATTTTAATAAAGCGTTTGTAGAATATTCATTCATGTTTTCAACAAGATGAATAACATAAATCATGATTCCTTTTTCTTCTAAAGGAGTTCGATTAAAGGATGAGGTAATCATCTGAATTTGTTCTTTTTTAATCGTGTTTTCTTCCCCATCAATAAAAATAAAATCTTGGTTTGTAAAATTTTCGATTCTTTGGCAGGACAAGCAGGATTCACAGGCTAAAGGGGATGGGGAGTCGCATACGAAAGATTTTGCAAGAAAGATAGCCACTTCTTTTAAAGGAATTCCTTTTTCTCCTGAAAGCAAAAAAGCATGAGGAACTCGTTGTCGTTCAAAAGTAGCTTCAAAAATATGTAATACTTGTTTTTGGCGATGATTTAAATATTCAAAAACTTTCATTTTCTAAGCAAATCCGGTATTAATTTTTCGATTTCTGCAAATACTTCGTCTGGGGTTAAACTTGCATCAATCATGTGAATTCGTTCTGGATAAAGTGTTTTTAATTCATAAAAGGCCGCGCGAACCTTTTCATGAAAAGCCATTCTTTCTACATCCAAACGGTTAACTTCACGATTAGAATTATGAGAAATTCGTGAAAGACCTTCTTCTGGTGGTAAATCAAAGAAAATTGTTAAATCAGGGAAAAGCCCATCAATTGCAAAATGATTAAGAGTGAGCACTTCTTTTATCCCTAAACCCCTTGCTCCTCCTTGATAAGCAAGAGAACTATCTAAATAACGATCGGAAATAACAATAATTCCTTTCTCAAGAGCAGGTTTAATTTTTTCAATTACATGTTGGCGTCTTGATGCGGCGTACAAATATGCTTCCGTCCATGGATCCATTGAAGTGTTTTCTTTTCGCAAAATTACTTCGCGAATTTGTTCACTAATAGGAGTTCCACCAGGCTCACGGGTAATTAAAACTTTCTTTCCTGCATTTATTAAAGCTTGTTCTAATTTTTTTATAGCAGTGCTTTTACCAGAACCTTCTCCGCCTTCAAAAGTGATAAACATCTTAAAGTTTTCTCCTTCCTTCAAAAGCCCTTTCCATCGTCAAGGTATCCACATACTCTAAGCGACTTCCTAAAGACAATCCGTAGGCAAGTCGACTTAGTTGGATTGGGGTATTTTTAAGACAATTGGCAATATATAAAGCAGTAGTTTCGCCATCTAATGTTGGTTCAGTCGCTAAGATAATTTCTTTAAATTTTTCTTCCTCAATTCGCTTTAATAATTGATTTATACCAATATCTTCCGCATCCATACCCTTAGAAATGGCAATGGTTCCTTTTAAAACGTGATATACACCATGGAAGCTTCTGCTTTTTTCTATAGGGAAAAAATCTTTTGGACTTGTAATTACACAAAGAAGAGAATGATCACGATTTTCATCTTTACAAATAGAACATTCGTCGTCCTCTGTTAAAAGACCACAGTTTGGGCACGGGTGAATGTTGCTTTTTGCTTTTTGAATACTGCTCGCCAATTCTTCTATTTCCTTTGCATCCATATCTAAAATGGAGAAGGCATAACGTTCAGCAGTTTTTGTTCCAACTCCGGGTAATTTACTGAGTGCTGAAACTAAAGATTCTAAGGTGGGAAGATATTCGTTTTTCATTAGAACGGGAATCCTGCTTTTGATGTTACTTGTTCATTAATGGCATCTTCTTCTTTTTGAATTTGCAAAAGGGCTTCATTAATCGCAAGACGTAAAGTATCTTCAATGACTTCTTTATCTTCTTGTAAACTATCAGAGTTGATTTGAATATAAGTTAATTCTCTTTTTCCAAGCATAGTAATTTTTACTAAACCATTTTTCTCAACACTAAATTCCTTTGCCTCTAATTCTGCGTGCAGTTTGTTCATTCGATTTTGCATCCGTTGAGCTTCTTGGATCATTCTTTGCATTTGGTTCATAAATAATTCCTCCATTATCTTTGCAAATCTTAGTCAATTTTTGGAATTTCTAGTGGGTCCTCTTTTTTTGGCAACGCATTATCTCTTTGTAGTTGTCGGAAGGTGTAATTTATATCCGCACGTTCGCTTGGCTCAATTCCGTATAAGAATACTTTTCTACCTAATAGACATTCTACAAGATAAGCAAGGGGTTTTTGATTTTCTATAATATTTGCCTTCTTCTTTTGATTCATATAGTCATATTGAACAACAAGACATTCATCGCAAAGCAAATATGGCTTTCCTTGTAAAAGCAAAGAGGCATAAGGGCCTGCTTTTTCTTCGTTTACAATCTCTTCTAGTAATGACCACATGGAATAAAGACGATTTTTTTCTTCTTTATTCCCCCTTGTTGCTAATTGAATTAATGTTTCTTTTGGTAAGGTATATTCCTCCCCTTCTACAGAAAGCAAAGGGAAGTGAAAAGAGGATAAATCAAAAGACGACTTTTTCTTTTCTTCCACTGGTTTAGAAATTACTTGAACAAATGAAGGTTCTTCGTTCGAAATTTCAAAGGAAGGCTTTTCTTCAAAAGACAATGAATCTTTTTTGGTAACGTTTTCGGTCTCTTTTCGTTCTTCTTTCTTCTTAGTGCTTGTTAAACGAAGTAAACAAAGTTCAAATAAACTGCGGGCATCATCTACAAAACGATATTGAGATTCCACATCAAAAAGAATGTTTAATGAAGCTATTAGGGTTTCTTCATTTACTAAGGAAAGTAAACTATTTGCCTCTTTCTCATTTAAGTAAACAAGAAGTTCTTTTTTCTGAGTTTTGCTATAAACGTAAGTGTCTTTTAAGTAGGCAATCAGTTCTTTTGTAAGCCGTTGTAAGTCGATGCCAGAATTTCGATAAAGTTCTGTTTTTCCAACGACCATTGTTGCATTTCCTTCAAACATTGCGTGAAGCAAGGAAAGTTTTTCCTCCTTGCTTGCTAAACCATATACATCTAAAAGATCCGATAAGCGTAAGGTATTGTTTGAATACGCTAATAGTTGGTCAGTAATAGAAAGAGCATCTCTCATTCCGCCATCAGCTAATTCACAAATCGTGGATAAAGCATCGAATTCAAAAGCTGCTCCTTCATGTTGAAGAATTTCCGTTAACTTTTCTTTCATTTCCTCTTCGCTTAATGGGTGAAAGTCATAGCGTTGACAGCGGGATAAGATGGTAGGTAGAACTTGATGAGGTTCTGTTGTGCATAAAATGAAAACAACATTTTCAGGCGGTTCTTCAAGCGTCTTTAAAAGTGCATTAAATGCACTATCCGTCATCATATGCACTTCATCAATGATATATACCTTATAGCGGCCCTTAATAGGAGAATAGTTGACTTGTTCAATGAGGTCTCTTACTTGATCAACACCATTATTGGAAGCAGCATCAATTTCTAACACGTCAGGATGAGTGCCTTCAGCAATTAATCGACAATCCTCACATTCGCCACATTGCTTTCCTATTCCTTGTTGGCAGTTCAAAGCTTTTGCAAACAAACGTGCCATGGTTGTTTTTCCTGTTCCACGAGGGCCAGAAAAAAGATAAGCATGGGCAATTTTTCCAAGTTCAATGGATTTTTGCAGAGTTTTTACAATAGGCGTTTGCCCTGCTACTTCCGCAAAAGTTTGAGGACGGTATTTTAAATAAAGAGCTTTATATGACATCTCTTCTATTATAAAACTCTCATGCGTTTCCCTCTAGTGAGGATAATAGTTTCAAAATGCTATAATAAGCGTGTATGGAAGAAAGTATGAGAAAACGGCTTGAAGCCGTAAAAAAACGATACGAAGAAATTGATTGCGAACTTGAGGATCCTTTAATCGCAAGCGATGTAGCAAAACTTACTTCGCTTTCTAAAGAACAGGCTTCTTTGCGAAATGCCTATGAGAAATTTTCTCATTATTTGCAAATGGAAAATGATCTTCATGAAGCGGAAGAAATTATTCTTTCTGGGGATGATGAGTTAGCCCCTTTAATGAAGGAAGAAAGAAAACGACTAGAAGAAGAAATGACTCGTTTAGAAAGCGAACTTCGAACGGACTTATTACCCGTTGATCCAAACGATTCTAAAAATATTATTGTTGAAATTCGCGGTGCTGTTGGTGGAGATGAAGCCAATATTTTTGCGGGTGATTTGATGAGAATGTATCAACATTATTGTGAAAAACAAGGGTGGAAACTTCAATATTTAGACGGGGAAGAAGGTACCGCTGGTGGATACTCTTATGTCTCTTTTATGGTTAAAGGAGAAAATGTTTACTCAAAGTTAAAGTTTGAATCGGGTGCGCACCGTGTTCAACGTGTGCCGAAAACGGAAGCGTCAGGCAGAATTCATACTTCTACGGCAACTGTTCTAGTTATGCCGGAAGCAGAAGAAGTGGATGTTAAGATTAATCCTGCTGATTTAAAAATTGATACTTATCGCTCGCAAGGTGCTGGAGGGCAAAATGTTAATAAAACAGAGTCCGCTGTCCGTATTACCCATATTCCTACGGGCTTAGTGGTTTCTTGCCAAACGGAAAAGGCCCAATTACAAAATAAAGAAATTTGTATGAGAATGATCCGCGCGAAAGTACACGATTATTATCAATCTCAGATGGATGATGCGCGTGCCACGGAAAGAAAACTAAAAGTTGGAACAGGCGAACGCTCGGAAAAAATACGTACTTATAACTATCCACAAAACCGCGTAACCGATCACCGTATTGGTTTTACAATTAACCAATTAGATCGCGTTATGGAAGGTGAACTTGAGCCAGTAATCGAAGCATTAATTCACTACGATCAAGAACAAAAGATTTTGGAAGCAGAAGCAAAAGATGGCGACCATCGGTGAAGAAATAAAATGGGCGTTAGATAAAGGCAAAGATGCAGGAATATTGTCTGTAGACTTGCGTTTATTGATTCGCAAAAATGAAAATTTACCCAGTCAAATGGATGTTTTTCTTCGCAAAAATGAAGAAATGAAACATGTAGATTTGTTTCATTTACAAGTTGAGCGACTCATAAAAGGAGAGCCTGTTGAACAAATTTTAGGGGAGTGCGAGTTTTTAAATCATCGATTAGAAATTACGCAAGATGTTTTAATCCCTCGTAGTGAAACAGAAGAACTTGTTGCCTTAATTTCTGAGCATGTATCCAAATATTTTGATCCAAGAAATTATCTTGTTTGTGTCGATATCGGAACGGGTTCAGGGGCGATTGCGATAGCATTAAAAACTCTTTTCCCTAATTGGTTAATGACCGCTACCGATATTAGTAAACCGGCATTGGAAGTGGCAAAACGAAATATTGCGCGTGAACATTTATCCATTCAAACAAAAGAAGGGGATGCATTAGAACCGATTATCCAAAGTAATATGGCCGTTGATATTTTAGTATCCAATCCGCCTTATGTGATGAGCAAAGAGGAAGCGCAAGAAAGCGTTAATCTTTATGAACCAGCAAAAGCTTTGTATTTTGATATTAATGATAATGTGTACGAGAAAGTGTTTCGGAATGTTAATAAAGTAAAAAAAGGCTCAATGTTTATGGCCTTTGAAATCGATCCGAAACTAAAAGATTATCTTGTTTCGTTAATGAAGAAACATTTATCTCGTTATGAATATTCATTTTATGAAGATATGAATGGATTTACGCGTTTTTTATTGGTGTATCTTTATGAATAGTATAATTTTTCAAGAAAAAGAAGTCACTTCTGCAGGGAAAATACTCAATGAAGGAGGGATTCTTGTCTTCCCAACAGAGACGGTTTGGGGGATTGGAGTTCGTCATGATAACGAAAAAAGTTATGAAAGGTTAATTGATATAAAAAGACGTTCCCCCGATAAGCCAATTAGCCTTATGGCAAAAGATGTTGAGTCTGCAATTAAATTAATTAAACCTAATTCAAAAGCTATTGCTTTTATGAGGCATTTTCTTCCTGGCCCTTTAACGGTTCTTGTTCAAGGTAGAAATTCTCTTCCTTATTGGAACCATTTAGGAACAGGGGTTATTGGTATACGTGTTCCTGATAGTTTATTTGTACAACAACTTCTTAGTAATGTCGATGTTCCTTGCCTTGTTACATCCGCGAATATTGCTGGAGAAAAAACGGCAACCTCTTTTCAGGAGGCTTATGAAAGTTTCTTTGGGAAAGCGGATGCCTTTGTTCAAGGAGAATGTGGAAGTTCACTTGCGTCTACGATTGTCGATTTATCGCATGAGAGTATTCAATTAATTAGAGAAGGCGCGTTATCTTTTTCTAAACTAAAAAAATATTATGAGGAGAAATGTATATGAAAATTGCTGTTGGTTCCGATCATGCAGGCTTTCAATTAAAAGAAAAAATTAAATCCTATTTAATCAAGAAGGGATATGACGTTATTGATGTAGGGACGGATTGTTCTGAAGTTTCGGTTGATTATCCTCTTTTTGCTCATAAGGCTGCCCTTTTAGTATCAAAGCAAGAGGTTCGTTTTGGTATTTTATGTTGCGGAACTGGTGAAGGAATCATGATGGCTGCAAACAAGATTAAAGGCATTCGTTGTGGAGTTGGTTACTCACCAGAAGTGAGTAAACTTACCCGTGAACATAATGACGCGAATATGATTGCTTTTGGGGCGCGTTTTATGAATGAAAACGATGTTTTCTCTTCAATAGACCTTTTTCTAGAAACACCATTTCTTGGTGGTAGACACCAAAAACGGGTTGATGAAATTGAATGTTTTAAGGATGAATAAGGGCATTTTTGTTCTTTCTCTTTGTATAGAAAAGAGATGAGTTTTTATATTTGTCCTCGTTGTGGAAATCAAGATGAATCCTATTTAGGTAAAAAGAAGGATGGAAGTCTTTATTGTCGTAGATGTATTTCTTTTCAAGGAGAAGAGGTTCAAGAAAAACCCTTAATTTCTCCCAATATATCTCTTGTTTTAAATTACTCTTTAACCCCTTTTCAAAAGGAACTTTCTGATCAAATTATAAAAAATTACTTATTGGGGAAGGACACTTTAATTCACGCTGTTTGTGGGGCTGGCAAAACGGAATTAATTTTTGGAGTAATAGAAACATGTTTAAAGCAAGGTGGTCATCCAGGCTTTGCTGTTCCTCGTAAAGATGTCGCAAAGGAACTTTATACTCGTTTTCAAGAAGCATTTCCCAACGCAAAATGTGTTTTGGTTTATGGCGATCATCATGAAGAATTGGTCGGAGATATTATTCTTCTTACGACTCATCAACTTTACCGATATCCCCATTATTTTGATTTATTAATTGTAGATGAAATCGATGCTTTTCCCTATAAAGGGAATTTTGTCCTTTCCTCCTTTTTAAAAAAAGCAGTAAAGGGACGATTGGTTTTGATGAGTGCTACGCCTCCTGAGGATGTTCTTGAGGAATTTACAAAAGAAAATCATGAGATTTTGCATCTAAATGCACGTTTTCATCTTTCGCCAATTCCTGTTCCAAAGTTTCACGAATGGTTTTTGTTTTTCCAGCGCGTCCCCATTATTTTTTATTTAAAAAAATTTCAAAAGGAAGGAAAACCAACTTTCGTTTTTGTTCCCACAATCGGGGAATGTGAATGTTTAGGAAAGTTTCTTTCTCTTTTTGTTAAAGGAGGCAACTATGTTCATAGCAAAAAAGAAGACCGCGAACAAATTATTGATGATTTCCGAAAGGGAAAATACATGTACTTAGTAACAACATCAGTACTCGAAAGAGGAGTCACGGTAAAAAATCTCCAAGTTCTTGTTTATCATGCAGATGAAGAAGAAATTTATGATGCTGCAGCATTAATCCAAATTGCAGGAAGAGTAGGAAGAAAGAAAAATTTTGAGGAAGGAAATGTTATCTTTTTTGGTGAGAGAAAAACCAAAGCAATCAAGGAGGCGATTAAAGAAATCGAAAAAACAAATGGCGATTTGCAAGGTTTGCTTCAAAAATATCCCCAATCTAAGCTGGGATAGTGCTTTTCTACAAGAACCGATTTTGTGTTCAAACTGTCTTGCAATGATGAAACCTTCTTTTAAAAAGGAAGTACTTGAGGGATTAACCATATATTCTCTTTATGAATATAACGATTTTATTCGGTCTTTACTTTATCAATTTAAAGGATGTTTCGATTACGCATTAAAGGATGTGTTTTTCTTGCCTAGTGCTTTTCTTTTATCTTTATACTTTCATTCCTACATCATGCTTCCTGCTCCATCCGCAAAAGAAAATGATAAAAAAAGAGGTTACAATCACGTTGAAGAGATGTTTTCTTCTCTTTCTTTGCCTATGTTATCGATTTTTGAAAAGAAGGATTCCTTGAAACAAAGTGATTGTTCTTTAAAGGAACGAAAAGAAGTAAAAAAGAGAATTCTTTGTAAGGAAGTTGATTGTTCGCGTCATTATCTTCTTGTTGATGATGTTTGCACAACTGGTTCTACTTTACTTGCAATGCGTGATTTACTACAAGAAAAAGGGGTAAAGCACATCAAAGCGTTTGTAATGGCAAGAACAAAATGGAAAAAGAATAAAGCAAAAATTGATGGATTGAGGTGTCAATGATAATATCATTGAGCCCTTTGGGAGGTGTCTTCGAATGGCGAACTTTATAGAACGTATTTTTCGATTGGAAGAACGGGAACTGCGCCGTTATGAACGTGAGGCTGAACAAGTCATAGCTTATGATGAGCAAATGAGTGCCTTAACGGATGAACAATTAATGAATAAAACTGCAGAATTTCGTGAGCGTTTAGCCGCAGGAGAAACGTTAGAAGATATTAAATATGAAGCTTTTGCTGTAGCAAGAGAAGCGGGTTGGCGCACTCTTCATCAGAAGCCTTTTAAAGTACAAATTATTGGTTCTCTTGTTTTGCATAATGGCGATGTTGCCGAAATGAAAACTGGTGAAGGAAAAACCCTTACTGCCACTATGGCTGTTTATCTTAATGCGTTAAGTGGACATGGTGTTCATGTTGTCACGGTGAACGAGTACTTGGCTTCGCGTGATGCCGAGTGGATGGGACAAGTTTATCGTTTCTTGGGTTTAACTGTCGGTGTTAATTTGGCGAGTAAAACTCCTCATGAAAAAAAAGAAGCGTATGCTTGCGATATTACTTATACAACAAACTCTGAACTTGGATTTGATTACCTTCGAGACAATATGTCTCCTACTTTAGAAGGAAGAGTTCTTCGCGGGTTAAATTTTGCTATTGTTGATGAAGCAGACTCTATTTTAATTGATGAATCTCGTACTCCTTTAATTATTTCTGGGGGAACAAGAGTGGCTGCTTCTCAATATGCTGTGGCTGACCGTTTTGTCAAAATGTTACGTAAGGATGTGGACTACACCATTGATGTACAAGATAAAACGTGTTCTTTAACCGACGAAGGAAATAGCAAGGCCGAGCGTATGTTTGGTGTACGGAATCTTTATGCTCCAGAGTATCAAGATTTAGTTCACCGGATTCACCAGGCTTTAAAAGCAAACTACATCATGTCTAGAGATGTGGAATATATGGTTGATAAGGAAAGAAAAATTCAACTCATCGACCAAAATACTGGGCGTATTATGCCAGGAAGAGAGTATAACGACGGTCTTCAACAAGCCATTCAAGCAAAAGAGGGTGTAGAAATTAAACAAGAGACAGTTGTTGTGGCAACGATTACTTATCAAAACTTCTTCCGCTTATTTAAGAAAGTTTCCGGTATGACTGGTACAGCGAAAACGGAAGAGGAAGAGTTCCGCACAATTTATAACATGAAAGTTGTTTCTATTCCTACAAACCGTCCCGTTATTCGTATTGATGATGATGATCTTCTTTTTGGAACGAAAAAAGCGAAACTTGCTGCTTTAGTAGCAGAAGTAAAGGCTCGTCATGAAAAAGGGCAACCAATCTTAATTGGTACAGTTTCAGTAGAAAGCAACTTAGAAATTTCCGCTCTTCTTGAGAAAGCTGGGATTCCTCATGAAGTATTAAGCGCTCGTAATCAAGCACGCGAAGCTGAAATTATTTCTCATGCTGGAGAAAAAGGTGCCGTTACTTTAGCAACAAATATGGCTGGCCGTGGTACGGATATTAAATTAGGCGAAGGGGTTAGTGACTTAGGTGGGCTTTGTGTCCTTGGAACAGAACGACATGAATCTCGTCGTATCGATAATCAGTTAAGAGGACGTTCTGGTCGTCAGGGGGATAAAGGTTATAGTCGTTTCTTTGTTTCTTTTGAAGATGAACTTCTTCGTCGTTTTGTTCCGGATAAGATGCGCGAATTTGCAATTAAGAGTTTGCAGGATGAATCAATGGAAAATAAATCAATTCAACGTCTTGTCACGAATGCGCAAACGCAAATTGAAGGAAAAAACTTTGATGTACGGAAGAGCTTAAAAGACTACGATGATGTTTTAGCGCAAATGAGAGAAAGTGTGTATGGAAAACGCGATAAGATTCTTATGGCAGAAGATATTAGCGATCTGATTCACGATTATTTCATTACAACTGGTAAATTCTGCTGCCATCATGCAATTGATGCTTCAACGGGGCAGGATTTAGTAAATAGTGCCTCTTTGAAAAAGATATTAGAACCACAGTTTATTCCTGTTGGAACTTTTAAAAAGGAAGCTTACGCTGCTTATGATGGAGCGGATCCAGAAGAAGCAGGAGTTGATCTTGGAGAATTCCTTTATGAATTCTATTTAAGAAAAAGAAATGCTTGGCCCAAGGAAAGTATTGATTCTTTAGAACGCAGACTGACTTTACGTTTAATTGACCGCGCTTGGACTTCTCATATTGATAAGATGTCTCATTTACGGGATGGGATTAGTTTACGTAGCTATGCGCAAACTAACCCCTTACAAGAATATGTCAATGAGGGCTGGGATTTATTTAAAGAAATGGAAGAACGTTCTGCTGTTGATACTATCTTAAATCTTTTAAATGTGAAAATTGAAGTGAAAAAGCCAGAACCAAAAGAAGAAGATAGCAACAATTCTTCAGAACAAAGCAAAGGAGAGGAATAATGAAAGAGCTAGTCGAGTTAAAACAAGCGATTGATAATTTTGCCGTACTTGTTTCGCAGCTCGGTGACTCTCTTTGACGAGCATCGTTTAGAAAAAGTTGTTAAAGAATGTGAGGATTTACAAAGCAATCCTGATTTTTGGTCTGATCAAAAAAAGGCTTTAGAAATTGTTTCTCGCTATAAGGATGCAAAAACAACTCTTGATGATTATCGAGAAATTAAAAGGGATTTTGCGGAGTTATCTGAGTTATTAACGGTTACCTCTTCTGAAGATTTGGAAATGCTTGAATTACTAGAAGCCGAAGAAAAAGAGCTTCAAGAAAAGATTCATAAGCTTCGTACATCTTTGCTTTTTTCTGGTGAATATGATTCATTGAATTGTACATTAGATATTCATCCAGGAGCGGGAGGCACAGAGGCCCAAGATTGGGCAGATATGCTTTTAAGGATGTATAGTCGCTGGGTGGAAAAGCACGGTTTTTCATGGCATGTTTTATCCTATGAAGCAGGGGATGAGGCTGGTTTAAAATCGGTCTCTGTAAAAATTTCTGGGAATCATGCCTATGGTTTATTAAAAGGGGAAAAAGGCGTTCATCGTTTGGTGCGGATTTCTCCTTTTGACGCTTCTGCTCGTCGTCATACTTCTTTTGCCTCGGTGAATGTCGTTCCTGAGTTTGGTAGCGTCTCCGATGTAGTTATTGATCCAAAAGATTTACGCGTTGATACTTTCCGTTCTGGTGGGGCAGGTGGACAAAATGTGAATAAAGTTTCTAGCGCTGTCCGTATTACTCATATTCCTACCGGTATTGTTGTTCAATGTGAAATTGAACGAAGTCAGTTAATGAATAAACAAACGTGTATGGAAATGTTAAGTGACCGCTTAATGCAACGTAAAATTGAAGAACGTGATGCCAAATTAAAATCCATTATTGGAGAACAAAAAAATATTGAATGGGGTTCACAAATTCGGAGTTATGTATTTTGTCCTTATACTTTAGTAAAAGATAATCGTACAAATTATGAAACTGCTGATGTTTCTGGCGTAATGGATGGAGACCTTGATGCCTTCATGTATGCTTATTTAGAAAAGGAGGCTAAAGATGCGTCGTCTCAATCTTAATTTTCGAAAACCAACAAAAAAAGAATTTCTTCGAGAGTTAAAAAATATCTTTTTTATTGTTTTGGGATGTTTTATTTTGGCCTTTGCTTCGGCGGCATTTTTAGAACCATTTAACATTATTTCTGGTGGTGTTTTATCCATAGGTATCTTAGTAAATGGTGCCTTAGAACCTGCCATAGGATTTGCCGTTACCGATATTGTTGTCGCAATAGCCAATATCATTTTTTGGCTTATTGGCTTGATTTTTTTAGGCGTCAAATTTTCTCTTCGTACTTTGTTATCCACTCTTTTATATCCCGCTTTTTTCTCCTTATTAATGCGCACGGGCTTTATTGACCTATTAGGTCTTGCTCAACTAGCTTCGTATAAAGATAACATTAGTTATCTACTCATTGCTGGTTTGTTTGGTGGGTTTTTTACTGGCGCAGGTGTGGCGGTTTCTTTCTTGGGGAATGGGTCCACGGGCGGAGTGGATGTTTTATCGTTAATTCTTGCTAAATTTCTTCCTATTAGAGAAGATATTTGGAGTTTTTTAATCGATGCAATTTTGGTTATCGCTGGTGTTAGTTTTTATCAGGATATTATTGTTTGCTTAATTGGCGTACTTACCGCATTTTGTGCTTCCTTAGCCATTCAGTTTATTTATATTCGTGGAAACTCTGCAATTATTGTCGAAATTATTAGTGATTACCTTGATGAAATTAAGGAATGGGTTGAAAATGAACTTGGGCACGGTACGACAATTATCCCTGCAAAAGGTGGATATTCTGGTCAAAAACGCGATATTTTACGTGTTATTGTTAATAAGGATGAAATTAACTCTTTGCGGCTAAAAATTGCGGATGTTGACCCTAGAGCTTTTGTTTCAATGATTCAAGCCTCTACCATTCATGGCGAAGGATTTAAGCCCTTATTAACGCATAGCATGCGTTTTCTATTAGAAAGAAAAAACAAGTTAAAAGAGGAAGAGATTCATAACGAGGAACATTCCAATGAATTATGAGAACCGTTCTTTTCAATTAGTTTCTTCCTATGCACCTACAGGAGATCAGCCAGAGGCAATTCGCGAGATTATTGCCTCAATGGAAAAAGGAAAAAAGTGGAATATTCTCCTAGGGGCAACAGGAACTGGCAAAACTTTTACTGCGGCGAATATTATTGCGAAATTAAATAAACCAACATTAGTTCTTGTTCATAATAAGACTTTAGCGTCACAACTTTATGGAGAGTTTAAAGAATTATTTCCCCATAATCGTGTGGAGTATTTTGTCTCAAATTTTGATTTCTATCAGCCAGAAGCTTATGTTCCTAAAACGGATACTTATATTGAAAAAGAAGCTGTAATGAACGATGAAATCGAAATGCTACGTTGCGCGGCTGTGAATTCAATTGTAACTCGAAGTGATACTATTTGTGTCGCCTCGGTTGCAGCCATTTATGGATTAGGCGATCCTGAAGAATATCGTGGTCTTGCTTTTGAAGTCCGCGAAGGGATGGAACTTAACCAAAAAGAATTTCTTTCGCGTCTAATTGAGTGTCAATATCGGCGAACAAATTATGATTTAGAACCCGGAACGTTTCGCGTACATGGAGATTTTATTGATATTGCCCCTATGGCGGAAACTTCCTCTTTTCTTCGTTTGTCCTTATTTGATGATCTTATAGAATCTATTTCTGAGGTTGATGGGATTACCGGAAAGACACTCAACTATTTTAAGACGCACCCTATATATCCTGCCTATGACCACGCTTCTACAAGAAAAAGAATTGAAGAAGCTTGTGTAAGTATTTCTCAAGAATTAGAAGAAAGACTGCAATTTTTCCGTGAAAATGGTCAACTTTTAGAGGCAGAGCGCTTGGAAATGCGGACAAGACAGGATATGGACTCCATGCGTGAATTTGGCCATTGTCGGGGAATTGAAAATTATTCGCGGCATATTGATAAAAGACTCCCTGGACAAAAACCATGGTGTCTACTTGATTATTATCCAAAGGATTTTTTATTAATGATTGATGAATCTCACGTTAGCATTCCTCAACTTAATGGTATGTATAATGGTGATCGTTCTCGTAAACAAACTCTTGTTGATTATGGCTTTCGTCTTCCTAGTGCTTTAGATAATCGACCATTAAAGTTTGAAGAATTTTTATCGCTAGCTCCAGCGCATATTCTTTGTACTTCGGCTACACCAGGTTCCTTTGAATTAGAAAAGGCCAATAACGAAGTGGTGGAACAAATTATTCGTCCAACAGGTTTATTAGATCCTGAGATTTTTGTGCGTCCAACAATCGGTCAAATTGATGATTTGATGAACGAGATAAAAGAAAGAGTTAAAAGAAACGAAAGAACAATGGTTGTTACTTTAACCATTCGTATGGCGGAAGATTTAACCGAATACATGAAGGTTAGGGGAATTAAAGTTGCTTACTTACATAACGAAACGAAAACTTTGGAACGTACCGAAATTATTTATCAATTACGAAAAGGAAAATTTGATGTTCTTGTTGGTATTAATTTATTACGTGAAGGTCTTGATATTCCAGAAGTTAGTTTGATTGCAATTTTAGATGCGGACAAAGAAGGTTTTTTACGAAGTACCCGTTCTTTAATTCAAATTGTTGGCCGCGCGGCAAGAAATGCAAACGGGAAAGTGATTATGTACGCTGATACGATAACAAAATCAATGGATGAAGCAATTCGTGAGACGAATCGAAGAAGAAACATTCAAGAAAATTACAACAAAGAGCATAACATTATTCCTAAAACAATATTGAAAGAAATTCGTCCTCCTTTGACAAATATGGAAGAGTCTCCCTTAAGCAATAAAGTCAAGGGAAAGAAGATGCCACGTTCCGAAATGGAAAAACAAATCAAAATGCTAGAACGTGAAATGCGTGAAGCGGCAAAAGAGTATAATTTTGAACGCGCCGCGGAGCTGCGCGATATTATTTTTGAATTAAAGGCGAGTTTATGAATAAGAAGTTAGTAATCTATGATTTTGACGGGACTTTATTTGATACTTATGAGTCTCTTGTTTTGGTTTATCAACGAGGGTTTGCTGCCATCGGAATGGAGTGCACAAAAGAGGAATGTGCACATCATATGCATCATTCTCTTGGGGAGACGATTATGGAAAGAAAAGTTCCAGAAAATCTTATTCCTCTTTTTGTTGAAAAGATTGTGGACGCTTTAGATGATGATGACGTTATATCTTTAATTAAGCCATTTCCTGAAACCTTGGACGCGTTAAAAAGATGTGATAAAGCTTGTTGTAAACTAGCTATTGTGACAGGGAATACCACAACTCATGTTCATAAGGTGCTGAAGTATTATGGATGGGACGAGTATTTTTCTTGTGTTATTGGCTCTGATATTTGTCCTGAGACAAAGCCAAACCCGGCTCCTTTAAATAAAGCTTTATCTTCTTTTCCTATAATAAGTAAAGAGGAAGCCGTTTATATTGGTGATAGCCTTCAAGATTTAGAAGCCGCTAAGCGTGCCGGAATTGATAGTTATCTGGTAAACCGCGCAAGTAAGGAAATTATTCCCACAACTCAAAAAGGGTATTTTGACCTTACCTCAATTCTTAATCAGTTAAAAATCCCCACAGAATCCAAGTAAAAGTATTGATTTCCGTTCTTTACGAGCAATTTCTGATTTTTCTTTTTTATAAAAAGAATTGGAAGTTTTCATAGACAAAGGAAGCTTATATCTCTATATTAAGTGACGCGCAAAAATGCGCAGATTTATTTATGCTACAGTGGTACGATTACATCTTCATTATTGTCTCTCTTATTGTCATTATTCTTGCTCTTTTGCAAGGAGGTAAGAGTGAAGGCGCTTCCGGTGCGATTACTGGTGGCGGATTGAACGTTTTTGCCCAACGTAAGGAAAGAGGAAGCGAGAAAATTATTTCTTGGATGACTTTTGGCTTTGCTATCGTTTGGCTATTCTTGGCTTTATTGATTATGGTTGTTAATAGTACGACGGGGAGTGGTGGCGATACTGAGTCTGCCACTGAGTCTGCATCTGTTGCTGCATTATTTTTGCCCTTTATTTTATAAGTTTTAAATTTCAACCGAGCGTGGCTCGGTTTTTTCTTTTCTAAGCGATATAATTTTGCGCATGGAAATTATAGATTTTGTGCGTCTAAGGAAAAGTGAGCTAAAACAACTTGCTTTTTCCTCCAATCGTTGTCCGCACCTTGCTATTTTTCAAGTTGGTCATGATAGCGCTAGCGATACTTATATCCGAGGAAAACGAAAAGATGCAGATGAACTTGGTTTTAAGACAACGCTTTTTTCTTTTCCTGAGGATGTCTTAGAAGAGGAACTTTTAAGAAAGATAAAAGAAGTAGCTTTAGAACCACAAATTGATGGCATTATTGTTCAACTTCCCTTGCCGAAAACGATTTCGCCATCCTCCGTTAAAAAGGTCATACCCTTAGAAAAAGATGTTGACGGTTTTTCACTAGAGTCCCCATATATTCCTTGCACACCGAAAGGGATTTTAATGTACTTAAAAGAAGAAAAAATTCCTCTAGAGGGTAAAAACGCTGTTGTTTTAGGAAGAAGTGAAATTGTTGGTAAACCAATGGCAAAACTTCTTCTTCAAGAAAATATGAATGTTACGGTTTTGCATAGCCGCACTTCGTTAGAAGATGAGAAATTTTATATTGCTCATGCCGATGTTGTTGTCGCAGCCATTGGTAAAATCCATTTTTTAGACGACCGTTTTAACTTTAAAAAATCATCGGTTTTAATCGATGTTGGTATTAATCGTGGGGAAGATCAAAAATTACATGGTGATATTCTTCCTAATCGAGATGTTTATCTTCAAACTCCCGTCCCTAAAGGAGTTGGATTATTAACACGCTTAGCTTTAATGGAAAATTTATGGGAAGCAGCAAAGAGGAGAAAAATATGGGATACGAAATAGGAAATGAACGCGTTTATGGGCTTGATCGCGCTGTCAAAGCCTCAGGAAACCCTATGCGAACCGTTTTAGATGTAACGGATTCAACTGAAAAAGATTATTTACGGGCAGCAAGGCTAGGACAAGCGGCAAATGGTTTAGGACACGATAATTTTTTAAAAGGAATTACTGTTCAAGTGGATATTAAAGCTCCTCTATATTGGTGGAAAGAAGCACAGCGCTATCATTGGTTTGATTTTATTTCTTCTCAATCCACAATGCATTGTTTATTAAAGTTTGACGTACGAAAACAATGCGTTGAAGAAACCGATCCTTTTATTCTATCGAGGATAGAAGAACTCGTTCATGAATATCAAAAAATTCCTGTTGATGAAGCAAATAGCAAAGAAGCAAAAGAGAAGTGGCGAACTTTAGTGGCTTCTCTTCCTTGTGGATTTATGCTTGCGGCTACAATGGTTACAAATTATCAGCAATTAAAAACAATGTATATACAGCGCCGGCACCATAAATTAAAAGAGTGGCACATATTTTGTGATTGGTGTGAGAAACTTCCGCATTTTCTTCAACTTACCGGTGCGGATAGATTAGCAAAATAACAAAAAATGACACAAAAAAACGCCGTTTTGCGGCGTTTTTAATTTATTTCTTACTTCTTTTTCTTCGCTAAGCTATTGATCGCGTCATAAATAAATAGAATCGCTAATGCAATAACAAGAACACCAATAATGATGGTCAAAGCTTGTAAGATAAAACTTGTTTGATTTTGATAGATAAAGAGAACAATTCCGCCCGCTAACGCAGCAAGACCGACAATGAAAATGGCGATTTTGATTCCTAGTTTTTCTACTTTTCCGTAAAAAAGAGCAACTCCAAACAAGATAGCAACGGCTCCTAAAGTAACAAAGGCGGTTGCAATTAAAGTGATGGCTGTCTGTAAAAATTGTTGGATACCTGCGGTGTTGCCTGTGCAATGTAAGACAACTAAGCCAATGCCTAAAGCTAGATAAATACATGCAGCAATAAGCATTCCATAACGAATGTTGTCTCGTACGCGATTTCTACCTTCAGAATCTTTATTCCTAGCGGTAAGAATAGGCAAAAAACTTAAGAAGATTCTCAAACAGCCCATAACAATAAGAAGGCTTCCAAGTGCAGGAAACATGACTTGGAAAGTTTTGCTATATAAAGCAATGATGACACAGCCAACAGCCAAGCATAACGCAGCTTCAATAAGAGTTAAAATTGCCCATTTTTTGGAGCCACGAGAGAAGCTAGTTGCTTCAAGTTTTGTTGATAATTTACCCATAAAAATCCTCCTTATCTATTCTACTTTAAATCACTACAAATAGGCTATATCGATGAAAAAATAACAAAATTGTTATTCTGAAAAGAAAAAACTTGAAACCAAAAATCATTTTGTTAACATTTCCCCGCGAATGGAGAGGTGCTAAAAATGAAAATTTCCCTTCTCAAAAATTATGCTGAATTAATTGCTAAAGTCGGTGCTAATGTCCAAAAAGGACAATATGTTGTTATTCGGGCCAACGTTGAGCTTGAACACTTTGCTGAACTAGTTACACGTGAATGCTATAAACTTGGGGCAAAAAGAGTATTTGTTAATTGGGAAAGCAGTCGTATTGCTCGAGCGGAATATCGTTTAGGAAAGACAAGATATCTTGCAAATGTTTTGCCTCATGAATCTGCATATCAAGCCTTTTTAACAGATGAACTTCCAGTGACGATTTGGCTTGATGGTGATGATCCTGATGGTTTAAGAGGATTAGATGCGAGTAAAATTGCAGAAGTGAAAGCGCGTCGTCATGCACAAAATGCGCATTATATTGAAGCAAGAGAAAATCGCTATCAATGGACAATTGCTGGTGCGCCAACAATTCCTTGGGCAAAAAAAGTTTTTCCTCATTTAACGAAGACCCAGGCTGTTAATGAACTTTGGAAAGCAATTTTAAAAAGTTCTCGTGCGGATACTGGATATGGAATTGAAAATTGGGAAGCACATGAAAAAGATTTAAAAGAAAAATGTGCAAAATTAAATTCTTACCATTTGCGTTCCTTGCATTATAAAGCCAGCAATGGCACGGATTTAAAAGTTGGGCTTATTCCTTCTGTTTTATGGCTTGCTGGTGGGGAAAAGACCTTATCTGGTGCTTTCTTTCAACCAAACATTCCTAGTGAAGAATGTTTTACTTCACCGATGAAAGGGGAAGCGGAAGGTATTGTTTATGCAAGTAAGCCTTTAAACTATAACGGACAACTCATTGATCGTTTTTGGATTAGGTTCCATGAAGGAAAAGCTGTTGAAGCACATGCAGAAGTGGGAAACGATGCTTTGCAATCTATTCTTACTTTAGATGAGGGTTCTGCATATCTTGGCGAATGTGCTTTAGTACCATGGGATTCTCCAATTAATAACACAGGCATTCTTTTCTATAACACTTTATTTGATGAAAATGCTTGTTGCCATTTGGCGTTAGGAAGAGGATTTACCAATCTTTATCCTCATTTTGAAAATTATTCACAAGAAGAACTTCATTCTTTTGGTATTAATAAGTCTTTAAGCCATGTTGACTTTATGATTGGTACACCAGATTTAAGCATTGTCGGTGTTGATGAACATGGAAAAGAGATTGTTCTTTTTAAGGACGGAAACTTCGCTATCTAATTTTTTAGAGATTTTATTCCTCAATATTATAAATTTCGTTAAAGAATATTTTATCTTCTTCAATTAGCAAAAAATGATTATTAACATCAATTTTGCGCAGATTTCCTGATATTTTTTGTCGATGTTTATGACGGAAAAAGTAGATATTTATTTTTTGATTATGATAGTTTTGTAGTATTTCATTTATTTCCTGCGCTTTATCTTGCGAAATATGTGGTTTTTCTTCTGCTGCTAATTCTTCGCTTAGAGCTTGATTGATTTCCTTTTGGTCTACTAAGGAGCGATAAGGGGTCCATTTCATCATTCCGCGGTCTTTCATCGACGATGCCCTCCAATCTGCTCATGGCGTAGTTTTGCTGTACTTTCTTTTTTTAAACTTGAACAGCGGAGAACGCTATTAAGACCAAAAAGATTTTGTATCGAGTCAAGGGTATAGTCTAAAGAAAGACTTTTTTCTTCTTCTTGTTCATTTGCCCAAAGAGACCCTTGTATTACTTTTGTTTTTTCTAATGAATTCATCGCAAGATAAATTTGTCGAATCGGATAATTGGGAACAAGGGAATAAAGGGAAAGGAAGCCTTTTTCTAATAGATTACGTCCATTTGTTGCTACGGGCAAAGTTACTTCTTTACCAAAAAAACCATAAGGATGGGTGAATTGAATGCCAAGAAAAATTTTCCGGCAAAGGCAGTCTTCTTGTCGTAACCTTTTTCGTAAATCATCGCTCATCTCTTTAATAAGCAAAATTGCCTCTTCTTTTTTATAGTCGCGAATTAATGTTTGGCCGACATGCAAACTTTTTTCTTTTGGAATATAAGGAGAGCGAATATCGCTTTCATCATGTCCGTTTAAAAGATAGTGAAGTTGATGGCCTATAACACCAAACTCCTCCTCAAGAAGATTTTTATCGGCCAAACCAAGTTCTTTTGGTGTCCGAACACCTATGCGTTTTAAATGCCGTTCTGTCCCGTTAGCAATGCCCCAAATTGCCGTTAATTTTTTAATTTGCCAAAGTTTTTCGCGGCTATCTTTTTCAGTCCATGTAGCCGTGTAAGGGGCTTTTTTCTTGCCTTGTTGATCTAAAGCGCATTTGGCTAAAAACAAAGAATCACCAATTCCTGCGGTTGCAATTAATCCTAACGTTTGATAAATGTCTTTTTTAATTTTTTCTACTAGTTCCTCTGCACTACATTGATATAACGTCAAATAAGGGGTTAAGTTCAAAAAAGATTCATCAACAGAATAAACATGGATATCTTCCTCTGCGACGTATTTTCTAAAAATTCGTATGACTTCTGCAGCCATTTTTAAATAATAAGACATTCTTGGACGCGCAAAAATCATCCCTTTAATTTTCGGCAAATCCCTTTTTCTACAAACATTAGGAACACCATAGACTTCTTTTAAGTAGGGAGTAACGGACATGACAACCGAAGACTCGCTACGATATGGATCGCAACATACAAGTGGCGTCTTGAACATATCTAAATGTCGGCAAACACACTCTACGGAAGAATAGAAACTTTTTAAATCAATAACGGCCACTCTTCTTTCCATATGACTATATACTAGAAAGACATTCTTTTTCTTTGGAGTCTTGACAGTTAAGAAAGATGTTTATGGAAAGAAAAAGTAATGTATATGGAGGTTTTCCTATGACAGAGACAACAATAATTCTTATTTTGCTCGCAATTGCCTGCATTTTGCTTTGTGTATTACTTTTTTACCGCTTTAAAGATAAAAAAGACAGCAGCAAAGAAGGAGAAAATTTAGAAGTTGAACATAGCATTACCTCACTTAAAGAACAATTACCGCTTATCATTGAGGGTAAAATTAAAGATGAATTTTTGCCAATTAAAGACGCTTTACATACACAGGAAAAGTCTTTATCCGAGGAGTTTCAAAGTTTCCGTTTAGCGGTTAGTGAATCACAAAGCAAAGAACAAAAAGAGTTTGCTGAGTCTCGTTTGGCCTTAGAAAAATCACTACGCGAAAGCAGTGAGAACATGCGCAAAGAAATGGAAGAAAAACTGCGTTTGATTACTGAAAAAGTAAATAGTTCTTTGACAGATGGTTTTAAAGATAACCTTGATAGCATGTCAAAGATTCAAGAACGACTAGCAAAAATTGATGAAGCGCAGAAGCATTTGGATGCTTTGCAAAAGGATGTAATTTCTTTAAATACGGTTTTAAAAGGTAATCAAACCCGTGGTCGTTATGGAGAAATGCAATTAGAAATGTTATTAGAAAAAGTTTTTCCTAATGGTAAGGCAAAAGGATTATTCGAATTACAAACCCCCTTAAAAGGCACAGATGGCACATTAATTCCTGATGCCGCAATTCTTTTTCAAGGAGGGGAAGAGGAAGTTCGTCTTTGCATTGATAGTAAATTTCCTTATGAAGCCTATGAAGATTTATTAGAAAAAGAGAACAAAGGAGAAGAAGCAAAAGAAGAACGATTAATCTTTAAAAATGCCGTGAAAGAAAAAGCCAAACAAGTTACCAAATATGTGGGTCAACCTGGCACTTGCGAATATGCTGTTTTATTCATTCCTTCCGAAGGAATCTATGCCACAATTCAAAATGAATTTAGTGAAGTCATTCATGAATATGCAGAAAAAGGAGTACTTTTTGCCTCACCGACCATCCTTCTTGCTTTAATTGTTATAGTTCATTCTAACGAACAAGAAATTGCTCGGAATAAGGCCTCGGAAGAAATAAGGAAAAACCTTCTTTCACTAGGAAAAGAATTTAATCGTTTTGAGGCACGGTGGTCCGCTTTAAGTGGTCGTATTAAAAAATTAGAAAAGGATGCTGGAGAATTTACCGTAACGGTTAACAAAATTACAGGGAAATTTTCTTCTCTTCAAAAAGGAGAACTTACTTATGAAGAAACCCCTACGGAAGAAAATTATTTGTTAGAAGAATAAAAACTTTTCCTTCTTGCTATAAAAAAACATCGCACCTATAATGCGCCATGCCGTGGGGGTGTAGCTTAGTTGGTAGAGCGCATCGTTCGCAACGATGAGGTCGCGAGTTCGAATCTCGTCATCTCCACCAATTTCAATGAAAATGTGCCTCTAATGCTTAAGCGTTAGAGGTTTTTTATATCATATGTTACTGATTATCTTTGTGATCTCGCACCTAGAAATTAAAAGGAACCAAACCTAGGATAAAACTATTCATAAAAACTTGATGCTTACTGCAATAACACTTTAGAGCAAACTTCCTTTTAATATAAATTAAAAATATAAAGAGACCCTTATTGATGGCAAGGCTCAGTTATTTAGAGTTCGTGTTTATCGAAAATTTTTGTTTCAGCCGAAATATTTAAAACCTTGACGACATCTTGCATATATATATTAAAATCCTTAAATCATTGAGATTATTAGAAGTTTGCAAACTAAAATACAAACTGTTTTTTGTTGTTTTCTGGTTATCTAGATTTCGCCTGTTGAAAATAAGCGTTATATGAGAATAAACTCCCTTAATGGCGAAAGAAGGAAAACAAAGATTTTTCAGTTGTTATTTGATGTTACAAGCATTGTTAACATCTTCTTTAAAAAACATCAGATATTTTCAATTTTAGAAAATTATTATTTTAAATTTTTCGTCTAATTCTTTTGTCTCGTATAATTAATTTAGAAGTAAGGAGGAAGACTCAAAATGAAAAGGAAATGGTATTTATTTGCCTTAGTCGCGCTTTTTGGTATGGGCGTTATGGCAGGTTGTGATACTACTGGAGAAGAGGATCCAAGTATTTATTCTATTTCTTATCAAGAAGGAGAATATTATGAAGTCACAAATCTTGCTGAAGAAGGGCAAGCAGGTTCCAATATTCTTTTTAATGTTGAAAGTACATCAATCTTTTATGTTGTTGATGAAGTTAAGATGAATGGAGAAACTCTTACGGAAGGTTCTCTTGGTTATTCCTTCATAATGCCAGAAGAAGATGTGGAAATTAGCGTTTTTATGGCAGAAGCAGGGGAATATGATGATCTTAACGATCATTTAGCTTGGGGAGATTCTGTTACAGGTGTTTTATCGACGGCAAGTAAAATTGACCAAGAAGTGTCTCGGGAAGTGACTCAAGATATACCCTTGTCTTTTCCTGGAATTAGTTCGGGAAACTGGATTAGTAGTATTAAGGAAGATATTCAAACGTCTAATTCTGAGGTAATTCCTCAAGAGGCGATTAGTTTTAAACCCATAAAAGCAAGCAATTCTTCCGCAATTATTGGTGGTCGTCTTGTTGTTGATTTAAAGCAAATTCAACCAGGAGAAACCTATATCTATGTACATCTTGATCCAAATAATAGTTCTCTTGGCACGCTTATGAGAAAATTTACTGTTGTTGAATATGGAACATTAGAGTTAGAAACCTTCTCTGTTACTTTATCTTTTGAAAATCGTTCTTCATATGAGGACAGCCAACTTTTTATTAATTTACGAGATAATGAGTATGTCTATGGTTTTAAAGAACAAGAAACTAGAACAATTTATTTATCGGATTTAGAAAATAAAAAATACACCTTTGATTATGTAAAAAATCACACTTACTTCATCAGCTGCGGTGTTCTTGTGGAAGGAGAATATACCGGAATTGATTTAGAGATTGATGATTGGGTAGGAGAAGGAAGTTCATCATCAGGATTTAATCAGATTCAAAATAGCACACTTACGTTAATTAAGGAGGGTATTGAAGCAGTTGTTACGCTTCGTTAATGTTTATGAAAGTTTCTTTTGGCGCAAAACCATGGATTTATCCGCAACCCGTGTTGATGATCGGGACTTATGATGAAAATGGAGTCGCTAATCTCATGAATGCTGCTTGGGGTGGTATAGGCGATACAGAGGAAATTCGAATTTGCCTTTCATCAAACCATAAAACAATGAAGAATATCTTGCTTAAAAAAGTATTTACTGTTTCTATGGCAACCAAAAAAACTGTAAGTGAGTGTGATTACTTTGGGATTGCCTCGGGAAATACGGAAAAAGATAAAGTTGTAAAGGCTGGTTTTCACTCTCATTGTTGTGAAAATATTGATGCTCCCTATTTTGATGAGTTACCTTTAACTTTTGAATGTTCACTTATCTCTTATGATGAAGAAAGCGGGTCTCTTAGAGCGCGTATTCTTAATGTTTTTGCTGATGAAGCAATATTAACAGACGGTCATATTGACCCAAAAAAGTTAGAACCCATTACTTTTGATCCTATCAATAACGAATATCTTCTACTTGGTGGAAGCGTAGGAAAAGCTTTTGCTATTGGAAAGAAATTTTTTCAATAATTTATATTTTACTTAGTGAAATTGTAAAATCAGCGCAAAAAGGTCATATTTTTCTTGTTTTTACTCAACAAAAAACACAAAAACTTCATAGGGACGAAGTTCGTTTGTTTGATCATCGTAATTATGAAGAAGAATTTTTCCTGGAATTTCTGGTAAGGGATAAGTATGCGCGGAGAAGTTAGCAATTACGCGAAGTCTTTTCTCCTTATACATTCTTGTATAAGCAATCCATTCTTCTTTCTCTAAATAATCTGGTTGAAAGTCTCCATCGCGAATAATCTTGCGATAAGCTTTATTTTTCCAAATTTTAATTGCCTTACGATAAAAAGAAAGAACGGAAGAAGGGTCCTTTTCTTCTTCACTTACACAATATCCTTTTTCATCTTTTCCTACATCAAGCCATGGCTTACCCTTGGTAAAACCATAACCTTTTCTTGCTGTCCAACGCATGGGAATACGGGCGTTATCACGAGCAGTCTTTTCTAAAGCTTCTTTTGCCTCTTCCTCGCTCATTCCTTTTTCTTGAAGGATTTGATAATGATTTATTGCTTCAATATCTTGATAGTCGTTAATCGATTGGAAATGGCCGTTCACCATACCAATTTCATCTCCTTGATAGATAAAGGGAGTACCCCGTAAAAACATCGTGGAGGCAAAAAGCATTTTTGCCGCCTGTTTCCGATAGGCTAAGTCCGTATATCGATTAAGCGCTCGAGGAATATCGTGGTTATTCCAAAATAAGGTATCCCACGATTTTTCTTTATCAGTAAATTGTCGAGCGTAAATAATATCCCGATAGATTTTAGGTTCAAAAGGACGGCACTTCCATTTTCCATAGTATGGGTCATGAAACGCTCCCCAGTCATTAAATAAAAATACCATTGAAAGTTCTTCTCTTTTGGGGTCGGTATAAAGCATTCGTGTGTTATTATCTGCACACCAACATTCACCAATCGTAATGCTTTCTTTTCGACCAAATGTTTTTTGATTTAATTCATGAAGACGTTCATGGAGATGAGGACCATTTTGTAAAATATGGTTTTCTACTTCTTTTCCAATATTTTCGATAACATCGAGACGAAAACCATAAACTCCTTTCTCAAGCCAATAGTTACACGCATCATATAAAGCATTGCGCATTTTTCTAGATTCCCAATTCAAATCTGGCTGTCCTGGTGCATATAAATGGAAGTAATAATCTTTCGTTTGTTCATTCCATTCCCAAGCAGAACCACCAAAGGTGGATTGAATATCATTAGGAGTTTCTGACCAAATATAAAATTCTCGATAAGGAGATTCTTTTGAACTTCTAGCAGATTTGAACCATTCATGTTCCTTTGAAGTATGGTTTAACACCATATCAAGAATAATTCGTAATCCATGCTTTTTTGCCTTTTTTATAAGTTCATCCATATCTTCATTGGTTCCAAAAACAGGATCAATGGAATAGTAATCAGCAATATCGTAACCCATATCTTCCATAGGAGATTTAAAGCAAGGGGAGAGCCACAATGCTGTAACGCCAAGTTTTTCTAAATAAGGTAAACGTGAAATAATTCCTTTTAAGTCTCCGATGCCATCGCCATTGCTATCTTGAAAAGAACGCGGATAGATTTGGTAGACAATATCGTCTTTAAAGCGAGAACGGTTCATATTTTCTCCTTTTCTAAAGCGAAAATCGCTTATCATAAATATTATACAAATGTGGAGGTAAAATCCGATGAGATTAGATGAAAATTCTCCCTTTATTGATTATTTAGATACACCCTTTGCAAAAGAATTTGGTTCCTTTTTCCTTCCGTTAAGAAATAAAGAAGAAGAATTACAATCATTAACAGTTTTAGAGGCATTAAAAAGGCTTCCGATGGAGGAAAGATTTATTCCGGATACAATTGAAGGAATGAATGATGCTTTAAGAAGAATGGAAGAAGAAAAGGACTTTGCGCATACAATAAAAACAAATCCTGCTGCAAAATATCTTTCTTATCCTGTAAGAAAGGAAAAGGGAAAGGTATTAATCCTTCCTGGTGGTGGCTATCAATGCGTTGCGGGATTTGTTGAAGGTTATCCTATTGCAAAAGAATTAAATGAATCTGGATATAGTGCTTATGTTTTAAATTATTCGGTGGGCGTTGAGGCAAAATTTCCTCGTCCTATGTTTGATGTAGCCGATTCTCTTCATGACATTATTCCTGAGGGATATAAACGATATGCAGTTCTTGGTTTTTCTGCTGGTGGACATTTGGCCGCATCAATATGCTTAAAAAAGAACCAAGATCTATTAAGCCTTTCTTCACGCCCTGCGGTTTTAGGTCTTGGTTATCCTGTAATTAGTTGTCTTTTACCCACTCATGGAGGAAGCCGAGACATTATTTTAGGAGAATATAAAGATAATCCCATGTTTCAAGAATCTCTTAGCATTGAACGTTTTATTGATGAAGAATTTCCTCCTACTTTTTGTTGGTGCGGAGAATATGATGACTGTGTTCCCTCCATTAATTCGCATGCCCTAGAAAAATCATTATCGGAAAAATCGATAAAAAGGAAGTTTATTTACGGAAATTTTTCAAAGCATGGATTAGGAAGAGGAAAAAATTCCCCTATCGAAGGGTGGATTAAAAATTTTGCTAGTTTTCTTGATGAAAATCTTTGCAAATTTCCATTCTAATTTCTAATTTTTCAATTTTTATTAAAGAAAAAATATTCAGAAAAAGTGTTTTGCATGAAGAAATGATAAAATCTTTTTTATGGGCGATACTCGTAGTGTTGAAACATTAGAAGAACAAAGAAAAGAGAAAAAGGACCACCATAAGAGAAATTATGTTATTTCTCTTCTTTTGGTTTTTCTTTTGACTATTGGTTCTCTTCTTTTTGCTTTTTATGGAGCAGGAAACGGTGACATTGTTGCTGGGTGGACACAAGTTGTTGAGGCATTAAAATCTGCTAATGTTTATTGGCTTTTAGTTATCTTAGCGATTCTTCTTTGTGCGATGGCTTTAGATGGTCTCGTTCTTTATGTTTTTGCCAGACTATACACAAGAAAGTACCATTTTTATCAAGGCTTTATGGTCGCAATGATTGGCGCCTTTTATAACAATGTGACCCCGTCTGCCTCTGGTGGTCAACCAATGCAAGCTTATGTGATGAAAACACAGGGAATTGAAATAAGTAATGCCGCTTCAATTATGGTCATGTGGTTTATTTGTTATCAAATTTCTTTAATTGCATTAGATGTTGTTGCTATTGGGATTGAATGGGATCAAATTATGGCTATTACTTCCTTTGCTATTCCTGGGATTTCCATTGGCGGATGGCATGGAGAAATTCCCATGATTCCGCTTATTATTTTTGGCTTTGTTTTGAATATATCAGTCATAGGCATTGTTTTGCTTATGAGTTTATCTAGGCGTTTCCAAAACTTTGTTCTTCATTATATTGTTACTTTTTTAGCAAAATTACGTATTCTTAAGAACCCAGATAAAACAAGAGAAAATCTCCGTATCCAGGTGGAGAATTTCCGTATTGAGTTAAAGCGTTTATTTAGTAATATTCCTGCTTTTATTTTAGTTTTCATTCTTCTGTCTATTATTCTTCTTTTGCGTTTTTCTGTACCTTATTTTGCCGGTTTATCCTTGGATGCTTATGGTTATCAGCAAGGTTATGATTTTTACGAAATGTGGGATGGAATTTTCCGTAGTTCTTTTCATCAAATGGTTACAGGTCTTATTCCTACTCCAGGTTCTGCAGGTGTATCGGAATTATTCTTTACGGCAATGTTTAATGATTTCTATTTAGCGACCATAGGGACTAATGGCATTGGCGAGTTAGTTGTTATTCGTAGTGCATCCGCTAATATGATGACCATACAAATCATTTGGCGTGTTGCTACCTACTATTTAGTTCTTCTTTTTGGTGGACTTGCCGCAGCCTTATATCGGAGTAGACCAAAAGAAATGTATCGCTATGCCAATCGACAAACATTCGTGGATTTGCAGCTTTCTACTTTTGAAGAAAGAAGAAAAACGGTAAATACGTTATATGAAACAAAACAGCTTTCCCGCCAAGCGATTATGATGGAGATGCAAGAATTGCCAAATGGTCAAGAAACGGGCGATCCAGAAATTGATTATCCCTTGCCCCGAATCAAAAAAGATGGCATATCAAAAAAGAACGAGGGAAGAAGAGGTCGTTAGGAATGAAAGTTGTACTTTTTAGTGATACTTTTCCTCCTGAAAGAAACGGAGTAGCTACATCCTGTCGTTCTTTATATCGAACGTTAAGGAAACACGGAGATACTTGTTATGTAGTTACGACAAATCCTGAAGGAAGAGGAATTCAAAGGGAGGGCGAGGATGGTTCAATTATTCGACTTCCAGGAATTTTGCTTCGTCATTTGTATAATTACCGCGCGGCAACATTTTATTCTCCCTCAACAATGAAGATTTTGAAGGAGTTAAAACCTGATTTGGTTCATATTCAAACGGATGCAGGAATTGGTCAATTTGGGTTTTTGGTGGCAAGAAGTTTACATATTCCTACTGTTTATACTTTTCATACGATGGTGGAAGATTACACCTATTATGTAACAAGGGGCGTTTTTGACCGTGCTGCAAAAGGCATTGTCCGTACGTATATTCGCCATATGTCTTTAACGGCAAATGAATTTATTACTCCTAGTGAAAAAATTCGTGAATATATGCGTACCATAGGAGTTGATGCGCATATGAATATTGTTCCAACAGGTACAGATTTTTCTCTTTTTGATCCTCAAAATATATCTAAGGAGGAAATTCGTGAATTAAAAAATCGTTATGAAATTCCTCGTGAGGCTTTAACTTTTTTGTTCCTTGGACGAATTGCAAAGGAAAAGTCAGTTGATCTTCTTTTGCGTGGTTACGCGGAGTTTCTGAGTACAAAACCAAAACGCGAAACGAGATTTGTCATTGTTGGCGGTGGTCCAGCGCTAGAAGAATTAAAGTCTCTTTCCATGGAACTAGGGATTGAAAATAATGTTATTTTTACCGGTGCAGTAAATCCTGATGTTACTCCTTTATATTATCAATTAGGGGATATTTTCTTATCCGCATCAATTACTGAGACTCAGGGTTTAACCTTTCAAGAAGCCATTGCGGCCCATCTTCTTTTAGTAGCACGTTATGATGATGCTCTTTTAGAAACGGTTAAAGATGGAGAGACGGGATTCTTTTATGTAGACGAACATGATTTAGCCTTAAAAATGCAGGGCCTACTTCTTCTATCTCCTAGTAAAAAGAAAGAGATGGAGGAGAAAGCTCTTGAAATTATTGAACCTTATTCCATGGAACAATTTTATAAAAACATCCGGAGAGTTTACGACCGTGCCTTACGCAAAAACTGGTGAAAAAATAACCGCCATTCGCTCACTTAAAGGCGGGAAGTTTCGTATCGTCTGTGGAAATAACATCTATCTTTTAAATGTGAATGATTATACGGAACTCCGTCCTTATATAGGGAAAGTTTTAAGTAAGGAAGAAGAAAAAATATATTCTCGCTTAACGAAAGAGGGAAACGTTTTCCTCTTTGGAGAACGCTTAGTCAATCGAGTTAACTTACCACCAAAAAAAGTTTATGAACGAATATTAAAAAAAGCAGAAGGAAACAAGAATTTAACACTTCGGGTAATGTCTTTTTTAAGAGAGAAAGGCTATTTAAATGAAGAAACTTATGCCAAAAGTTATGTTGAAGAACGATTAATGCTGAAAGAAGGTCCGCGAAAAATTAAAGAGGATTTACGTCATAAGGGAATTAAGGAAGAAACTTTAGATAGAATACCGATTGAAGAAAAAGAAAGGAATATTCGAGAATATCTTCCTTTATTAGAAAGAAAATTTTCTATGCTTCCTAAAGTTGAAAGAGAAAGAAAAGCATCAGAGTTTTTGTATCGAAAAGGATTTTCCTCTTCTTTAGCGCTTAAAATTGCATCAGAAATCCGAGAAAATAGAGAAGATTTGCAAAGATATTTACATAATCGATATATTCTTTTAAGAAAGAAATATGAATTGCATTATAATGAAGAAGAAGCAAGAGAAAGAACTTATCTTGTGTTAATTCACACTGGATATTCTTCTTCGATGGTAAAAAAGGAGGAATACCTTTATGGGAAAAATTTGTGATTTAAAGGATGGTGATCGTGTTTTTGGTCAATACATGATTAAGTCCATGGAAGTTTTAACTTCAAATGCCGGGAAAAGTTATTTGAGTCTAATTTTGCAAGATGCCTCTGGCACGGTTGGGGCAAAAAAATGGGAAGTTCTTGCAGGAGATGAAAAACTTTTTGCTGCAGGGGAAGTTGTTCTTATTGAAGGCGCGGTGCTTTCTTATAAAGGACAATTACAAGTAAAGGTATTTTCAGGAGATTCTGTTGATCCTGCTTTAATTGATTATTCTCGTCTTCTTCCTGAGGCTCCAGAAAAAGTAGAAGATATGGAAAAAGATGTGATGAATTTTTTATCTTCCATTAAAAATAAAAAAATACATGATTTAGCGACATCTTTAATTCATCGTCATAAGAAAGAATATTTTACCTTTCCTGCTGCGGTTACCAATCATCACGCTTTTCTTGGGGGTTTAGTTTATCATTCTTTATGTATGGCCCGTTTAGCGGACGCGATTTGTCATTTATATCCTTCTTTAGATCGTGACTATTTAATTGCAGGTGCGTTAATTCATGATATTGGAAAGACAATTGAATTATCTGGCCCTATGGCGACCTATTACACCTTAGAGGGGAAACTTATTGGACATATTGTGCTTTTAGTAGGAGAAATTAGGGAAGAAGCAAGGAAATTAAATTTAGAAGGCGAGGAGGCTATTCTCCTTGAACATATGGTTGTCTCGCATCATTCAAAACCTGAATTTGGCTCCCCAATCCCTCCATTAACAAAGGAGGCTTTGGTCTTAGGGATGATTGATGATCTTGATGCAAAAATTAATCTTTTAGACAGAGTACTTTCCATCGTTGAAGAAGGCGAATGGTCAACAAAACAACACGCCCTTGATGAACGTTGTTTCTATAAGCCTCTATGTACAAAAAAAGAAGAGGAATAAAGAGCCTCTTCTTTCATAGCTCCTTTACGGAGCTTTTTATTTTTCCATTTTTTCGTGGATCGTTTTAGCAAGATCCTGCATATCAATTGCCGCGATATCTTGACTTTGCATCGTGATTTGAAAACCAGGTTCTTGAGATAAATAACGGGGAATAACGTGTACATGAAAATGTATGACAGATTGCCCGGCAATTTCACCGACATTGGATAAGATATTGACTCCTACTGCACCTAAAACGAGCATTTCTGCTTGGCCAATTCGTTGAGCAACATCCATTACTTTATGGAGAATTTCTTGTGGACAACTTAAAAAGTCTTGGCAATGCTTTTTTGGCATGACAAGGGTATGGCCCTTGGTGATTTGCGAAATGTCCAAAATAGCTAAAACATCATCGTCTTCATACACTTTTGAAGAAGGGATTTCTCCATCAATAATCCGACAAAATATATCTTTCATAATATCTCCTATAGAAAAGGGGATGGTGTCCCATCCCCTATAGTTTACTCTTTTTTAATCAAACAAATCTGGGAAAGTAGAAACGAAATATTCGTAGATTGCGGTGTCGTGATAAACAAGCGCCATTTGATCAACGTAGTATTCGTTTGCTGCATTCTTCCATGTATCGCCACTGGCAAGTTGATAGGCAACCTTTCGGGCAATAACTTCCCCATAATAAGGTTCGTCAGCGTGTTTTGCCATATCATCATAATAGCGGCTTGAAGGATCGCTAGAAACGGTATCGCTATCCGTTAATTTTGCTGCCTTAACTGCTTCATCAACACGGATTAAATAGGTTGTATCCGCGGTTTCATCATAGGTAATGTAAGGATAGTTGGAACCAGTTTCAGGATCTCTTTGTGTAAGATAATAATTACCGCCACGATAGTGCCCGTATTGGAAATTATCTTCTTTTGTATCATTAGCGTATCCGGTTTGAGCATTCCAAGTAGTAGAATCGACCTCGTTTGCAACTTGAACGCGGAATAAACGATTTTTTAATTCTTCGTTATTTAAGGTGATACTAGAAGAAGTATACCAGCCACTAGTCGTGTTATTCGCTAAACGGAGATTTCTTTCTTGAATAAGTAAACCAGTTTCAATCGTGTATTCACCATTATTGGTGAACTCGTCACGGATGGTCTCATCATCAAGGAAACGATTATCCGCTAAACGTTGATAGCGTTCCATAATGGCGCCATAACTTGACTCCGCCCAGTAAGTATATTCAATATCGTTGACCTCAATCGTTTTTTGATTCCAACCAGCATCTTGATAAATTTTTGCAACAAGTGCTTGCAACTCTTGATCTTCGTTAGAGAATTCATCCACAGTTCCTTTATAAAGAGTATCAAGGAAAGTCATGCCATATTTGTTAACGTCTAATCCTGCCTCAATGACATTTTTGGCGTAGGAATCAACAAGATTTAAGACACTTGTATGATCAAGAGGATTATCCGGTAAGGCAATCATGTCGACTTTTCTTGCTGCGGTAAGACGAATTTGTCCAATATTTTGATCAATAAGATATTGAGCAGTAAGTTCAGTACGATAAATATCAGGTAAGACAGCATCTTCAATATAATTCTCGTAAGTTCCGAAAATGTCTTTGAAGTAACTATCTTCAATATCGCCTTCGACTAAACGGTTGCCACCATCAAGTTTGATCGTGCCAGTTTCTTCCGCTTCTTCAGTTAAACGGAAAGAACCTTCAACTTGTTTATATCCTTCATTATAAGGATAAGCATCCCCTTCTTTTTGCGCTAAATCGTAATAGTTTTTGGTTTGCGCATCATAGAACATCTTCTCGCTGAATTCGCTGCGTACTTGGTAAGAACTATTTTGTACATAACCCCAGAATACATTACGAACGCGATATAAGATTTCCTCATAGAAGTTGATGACTTTGGCAATTTGAGGTTTTCCCTCTTCATCTTGATAGACTTTGTAAGAAGAAGCAAAGGCAGTGATATCTTCAGTTTTCGAATTGTCCGCTAAATAAGCTTCTGAGACTGTTCTTAATCCCTTAGTGACATTCCCTTCTTCATCCGTCTTGTCAAAGAAGTTTCCATAAATTGTTGTGGAATATAAATAAAGGACATTATTTAAAACAGTTTCACTATTGCTATCGCCAGAGGTAACTAAAGCATCATAGATTTCGCCCATCGTATTGTTTACGACAGGATTTTCTAAATTAAGAATAGGAGCATCTTCAAAATCTTTTGTAGGACGTGCTTCCACATTATCGCAACCGGCTAGAAGCAAAACTCCTGCGGCTAAAACAAGAAGTCCAGATGTAATTTTCTTCGATTTCATCTTTTCATTCCTCCTTATTAGGCTGCCGCCCCTGAAGTGGGGTAGTAGCAGGCGCCATTTACGTCCCAAATACCGGCAATATTTTGTGTTTGGTAGTCAACAGCACAAATTTCCGAGATTAAATAACCCGTTCCTGTTCCTTCCCCAAAAGCTCTTGCTTGTTCTTGAGCAGCAAGCATTTCTGCATAAGCTTTCCAGTTGTTACTCCAGTTATTGAAATCTGTATCGCGCTTTGCTTGACGAGAGGTTTGGACATAAGTTTCCATTTCTTGCTCGACTTGTTTATCCGCAAATTCAATTGATCCATTTTCCACTAAGCGTTGGAAGTTATAGGAAGAAAGATTGGTGTTATAAGAGGTGATGAGATTAGAAACTTCATCGGCTCTTTCGGTTTGAGAAGTGGTTGAGGAGTTATTAAAGTTGACATAAGTGGTCTTGCTTTCCTTTTCTCCATCAACAGTATAGGTTGGATAACGAGACATGCTTGGTGTTGCGGTTGTGTAGTATTCGCTTAAGGTAGCAATATCTTCATTTTCAACGGGTGCCGTATTTTCAATCACTTGATTGTTACTATCTAATGTTTGGCCATATTCTGATAATCCAGAACGTTCAATAACAATAAAGTGAATTCCTTGATAAGAATCTGAACCAGCACGGACAGCAAGGACAATTTGTCCTTTATCATTGGTAAGAACATTATGTTCAAATTCAGGAAGAACATTTTGGGTGTTCACTTGGAAACCAGGAAGCGCGCCAAAATCAGCATTATAAATTCCGTTATAGTCTTCTTTGGTGACTTTCCCATCTTGAACAGTCATGAAATCTTCCCATGTATGTGTGGTATCAACGATATCCCCGATGCTATTGGTAGCAATTTCGTTAGGAGTGATAACACAAATATTGTGATGATTGAAATATTTGTTATAGATAACGTTTCTGGGGAAGAAGGTATCAACAGAATTGTTCACAGGGTTTCCGTCGTTATCTTGTTGTACTTTTCCCTCTTCAAGAAGAGCAATTGCCGCACCAAAGGGGATTTGTCCGATGCCACTTTTATTACTAGCATCGCCTTCGCTCTTATTGAAATCATTAAAGAATTCGTAAATGGTCTTTTCTACACCACCAACGTCAATGGTTTGGTTTTCGTCAATCATCTCGGCGGTAATTACACCATTTTCTCCTACTTCTGCATCTTCCCGTAAACCCGGGGTAATACGGTAGGCATTTTCTTTTCCATATGTCGATTCTTTATTACGCGCGTTATATAAGGATTCAAAGGCATAGGCACCAAGTTTAAATTCAGGAACGTAGTCATTTTCCATGACTTTAGTTACAATGCCTGAATCACCATAGGCGGCAGCAGACCCAGAATCATCACTATAAACGTTAGCAATCCTTCCAAAGGACCAACGATCATTTCCTTGTAAAGCTTGAAGGCTACGTGTGCCATCGGCGTTATCGACAACACGGGCACCAGCAAGAGCAATAACAACATTCGCTAAATCGGTTGCTTCTCCCCCTTCATCAACAGCAGTGGGTTCGCTAATTTTATCTTGTGTGTATTCTTTAGAAACACCACTAGATAATTGAACAAGGATGTGGCGGAAATGATAAGGCATTTGTTCTTTAAGCCAACCGTCATTTCCAAGCCCCCATTTTTCACTTTCGGGGAACGCCTCATAGGTTTCTCCATCGATGGTGTATTCACCATCTCTCATGGCATCCACACCATTAACAGAATTATTTCCTGTTCCAAAGTTTTGTTCTAAATCTTGTTGGAAGCGTTGTTGTTCTTCTTCATAAAGATGGTGTTGGAAAAGTTCATCAATATTATCCACACCTGCTGCATCAAGAATTGATTCAAATTCTTCCTCATAGGAAGTACCATTGCTTTCGGCGTTGGTTTCCGCAGTTTGACGATCTTCTAAGACAGCCGCAGTTGCGTTTTGTTCTAATTCTGCAAGCACGGTTGCTTGGCTTGGGTCTTCGTAATAGTTACGAATCAGTACCTCATACACATGGTCAAATTCTGTGCTGAGGCTTGTTCCGTCTTGGCGATAATCGTTAAGTAAGTCTTCGGCAGTATAGGCAACACGATTTCCTTGCGCGTCGGTATAAGTGAAGATTGCTCCTTCCGCATTCCAAGTCGGAGAATCACAGGCGCTAAGACCAATAGCTCCAGCGAATAAGCCGGCCATTAGGATTGCGCATTTCTTTGTATTCATATCGAAGTCAGAGTTCCTCCTGGCAATATAATGCGCGAGCATTTTATTCTCTAAAGAGAATCCCTGCAACGATTAAAGAAATTACATTTCTTATCATTCTGTTTGAAGCCTGCTATTTTAACGATTAGGATTAGCAAGCAAAAAAGGAGGAAAACCATGAAAGAATTAGTGATTAAAGACCTCAAAGCCGGCGTTCATGATAAAGAAATTTTACGCGGAGTAAATTTAAAAATTGCTCCAGGAGAAATGGTTGCTCTTCTTGGCCCAAATGGTCACGGGAAAAGCACATTGTTATCGGCGATTATGGGAAATCCTTCTTTTAAAATATTTGGCGGAAGTATCGATTATAACGGAGAAAATCTGTTATCTCATTCGGTGAGTGAACGCAGTAAGATGGGCATATTTCTAGCAATGCAAAACCCTATAGAAATTAGCGGTGTTAACTATTCCGATTTCCTAAAAACTGCCATAAATAGTCATCGAGAAAAACCCTTATCTCTCTTCCAATTTATCCGGGAAATTGAGAAGGCTTATAAAGAGATGGGCATCCCCTTTGAAATGGCTCAAAGAGGACTAAATGAAGGATTTTCTGGGGGAGAAAAGAAACGTAACGAAATTTTACAAATGAAACTTTTAAAACCTAGTTTTGCCATGTTAGACGAAATTGACTCTGGATTGGATGTTGACGCGATTGATGTTGTGGCAAAAGAAATTTTAAAAGAAAAAGAAGAGGGAACAGCCTTCTTGGTTATTTCCCATTATGCAAGACTTTACGATTTAATTCATCCAAGCCGCGCTGTGGTTATGGTGAATGGGAGAATTGTTCTTGAAGGCGGGCCTGAGTTAATTAAAAGAATCGATCACGAAGGTTATGAATGGATTCATAAAGAACTTGGTATTTCTCTTGAAAAAGAAATTGATGCCCCAATGAGTTCTACCTCTATTGGTGTATGCGCAACAAAGGAAGCCTTAGGCAATGGAAAATAAGATGTTAGGAAATTATCGTCCTTATTTGTTTCTTGATGGAGAGAAGGACTGTTCTCTTGTTATTAAAGAAAACACGCAAATCCTTGTGCAAATTGCAGATTTTTCATTATTCCATTCGAGAAAATTTTCTTTTGTATTAGAAAAAAATTCTTCTCTTATTGTGGCCCTTGCCGATTTTTCAAAAGGAAAAGGAAATCTTCATTTCGACGCTTCTCTTCTTGGGGAAGGAGCTTCTTTTCTTTTTGATGGCTCCTCTTTAGCCACAAAGGAAGATAGTAAAAATATTGAGGTAAATGTAATTCACCAAACTCAAGGAACGAAAAGCCTTACCTCCATGCATGGTATTGCTAGTGGAAACAGTCATTTAATCTTTTCGGGATTATCAAAGATTAATAAAGGCGCAAAGAAAAGTGAAACACGCCAAGAAGCGAAAATTATTATGTTTGATCAATCTTCCTTTTCTCGATGTTCTCCTGCTTTAAAGATTGAGGAAAATGATGTTATTGCCAGTCATGGGGCTGTTGAAGGGAGATTATCCGATTTAGAACTTTTCTATTTGGAAAGCCGTGGAATTGAAGAAAAAGAGGCAAGAAGATTAATAGCTTTTGGTTATTTATCTCCAGTATCGCGTTATTTTCATGAAGAAATTAAGGAAAAGATTTTATCTTCTTCCGAAGGGGGAATTTAAATGGATCAAAAACGGTTTTTACAAGATTTTCCTATGCTTCAAGGAAAGAGTATGCAAGGGCATCCTCTTGTATGGTTAGATAATGCTTCGACAACCTTTAAACCTTTTTCTGTATTAAAAGCGGTGGAATCTTATTACACAACCTATACAAGCAATAGCCATCGTGGAGATTATGATCTTTGTTATCAAATGGACGCTATGGTTGCAGAGGCAAGAAAAACGGTTGCGGATTTTATTCACGCTAAGGAGGAAGAAGTTGTCTTCACAAGCGGCTGTACTTCCTCTTTAAATTTAGTCGCTTTTGGATATGGATTAACACACATTAAATCCGGGGATGAAATTTTATTAACGGAAGCAGAACACGCTTCTAATGTTTTGCCTTGGTTTAAGGTTAGCGAAATGACTGGTGCAAAAATACGTTATATTCCTTTGGATAAAGAAGGAAGGCTAACGGTTGAAAATCTCCGCAAAACTATCACCAAAAACACAAAAATTGTTGCCATTGCTCATGTAAGCAATGTTTTAGGATTCCTTGCTCCTATTAAAGAGTTAGCAAAAATTGTGCATGAATCTGGTGCAGTATTTGTGGTAGATGGTGCGCAATCTGCACCACATATGAAAATTGATGTAAAGGACATGGATTGTGACTTTTTTGCCTTCTCTGGTCATAAAATGTGTGGTCCTACAGGAATTGGTGTTCTTTATGGAAAATATTCTTTGCTTTTAGAAACCGAGCCTTTCATGACGGGTGGGGGGATGAATGCCAAATTTGATATTTGCGGTGATGTTAATTTCTTAGCGCCTCCTCTTCGATTTGAAGCAGGTACGCAAAACCTTGAAGGAATATTAGGATTAAAAGCTGCTATTAACTATCTTCAAGAAATTGGAATGGATGAAATTACTCATCATGAAAGAGAATTAAAACAATATGCTGTTTCTGAACTTTTAAAAACAGGAATGGCTACTGTTTACAATGCGAATAGTGAAGCAGGGATCGTTACTTTTAATATTAATGGTGTTTTTGCTCAAGATGCTGCAACTTTCTTAAATTCACGGGGAATTGCTTGTCGATCTGGCAATCACTGCGCAAAAATTCTCGTGAACTTTTTGCATGAAGTTGCCACGGTTCGTGCAAGTTTTTATTTTTATACAACAAAGGAAGATATCGATGCTTTGGTGGATGCGGTCCGCCACGGAAAGGAGTTTTTAAATGCCTATTTATGAATTTTCTCCAGAGATGATGCGTGAGATTATTCTTGATCATTATTCTCATCCACAAAGAAAAGGGGTTCCGGAAGCAAAAGAGAATTATCAAATTATTCATGCTGATTCAACAAACTGTATTGATGACTTTGATCTTTTTCTTCTTATCAAAGAAGGGGTTGTCGAAGATGCCATGTGGGAAGGGGTGGCTTGTGCAATTTCTACCTCTTCTACGGATATTCTTTGCGAAAAATTAATTGGAATGAAAAAGGAAGACGCTCTTTATTTAATTGAACAATACTTAGCAATGATTGCTGAGAAGCCTTATAACAAAGAAGTATTAGAGGAAGCTTTAGCGTTTATGAATACCGGAAAGCAGGCTGCGAGAATTCATTGTGCAACAATGGCGTGGGTTGCCGCAAAAGAATTATTAGAAGGGAAGAAAAACAATGAGTGAGAAAAAGATCCCTATTTTTGAAAAAAAAGAATACGACGCTGGCTTTCGTGATGAAGCAAAAATTCTTTTTTCTACAGGAAAAGGGTTAAATGAAGATGTCGTTCGAACCATTTCTCGCTTAAAAGAGGAGCCGGATTGGATGCTTCAATATCGTTTAGAAGCACTTAAGGCTTTTGAGAGTATGCCTCTTCCTTCCTATGGACCGGATTTGAATTTCCTTGATTTTCCTAGCTATACCTATTTCACAAGGGTAAGTGGCAATGAAGAACAATCCTGGGAGGATGTTCCCGAAGCAGTAAAAAACACTTTTGAGAAATTAGGTATCCCTGAAGCAGAACGGAAATTTTTTGCCGGTGTTACTACACAATATGAATCAGAAGTCGTTTATCACAATATGCTTCAAGAAGTACAGGAAAAAGGAGTCATTTTTCTTTCTACTGACATGGGGTTAAAAGCATGTCCAGACTTATTTAAAAAATATTTTGGAAGCGTAGTTCCGCTTAAAGACAACAAATTTGCCGCCTTAAACGGAGCGGTGTGGTCTGGAGGTTCCTTTATTTATGTTCCAAAAGGTGTACATTTAGAAAAACCTCTACAAAGTTATTTCCGTATTAATAATGAGAAAACGGGACAATTTGAACGGACTTTAATCATTGTTGATGAAGGGGCTGAAGTCAATTATGTGGAAGGGTGTACTGCGCCTATATATAGCAAAGAGTCTCTACACGCTGCAGTTGTAGAAATTGTGGTCGCAAAAGGAGCAAGATGCCGCTATACAACCGTTCAAAATTGGTCGACAAATATTGTGAATTTAGTTACCCAACGGGCAAAAGTTTTTGAAGATGGCTTAATGGAATGGGTTGATGGGAATATTGGTAGTTTTAGAAACATGAAATATCCTGGCTGCATTCTTCAAGGAGATCGTGCACGTGGCTCGGTAATTTCTATTGCAGTAGGAGGGAAAAATCAATTCCAAGATAATGGCGCACGAATGATTCATGTCGGGAAAGACACTTCTAGTACCATTATTTCTAAAAGTATTTGCCATGATGGAGGGATTGTTAATTATCGGGGAACGGTACGGATGCTTCCAACTGCAAGTAATGGCCATAGCCATGTGGAATGTGACACTTTGATTCTTGATGATAATTCTTCTTCGGATACTTATCCTAAAAATGAGCTATATAACGGGACAAGTTATATTGAACATGAAGCAACGGTTAGTAAAATAAATGAAGAACAACTCTTTTATCTCATGAGTAGAGGTTTAAGTGAAAAAGAAGCAACTGAGATGATTGTTATGGGATTTATTGAACCCTTTAGTCGTGAACTTCCTATGGAATATGCGGTTGAGTTAAATCAATTAATTAAATTAGATATGTCGGGGTCAATTGGATAATGATGGAATGTGATGTATTGGTTATAGGAGGTGGACATGCCGGTATTGAAGCTGCTCATGCAGCCGCTATGATGGGAAAGAAAACCATTCTTTTAACGCTACATTTATCCATGATGGGAAATATGCCATGCAATCCTCATATCGGAGGAAGTGCAAAAGGAATACTAGTGCGGGAACTTGATGCGCTAGGAGGATTAATGGGCATTGCCGCGGATATATCTCCTTTACAAATCAAAATGCTTAATACAGGGAAAGGTCCTGGTGTACAGTGTTTAAGAGCACAAGAAGATAAAACAGAATATCCCCGCAATATCCAGTTACTTTTAAAGAAAACGCCAAATTTAAGCTTTGTTGAAGGGGAAGCAATTTCTCTTTTAAATGAAGGAAAAACCATAGTCGGTGTGCGGTTAAAAAGTGGGGAAGACATTTGTGCAAAAGCGACCATTCTTACTTCGGGAACATATTTGGAAGCTTCCATTTTTCGTGGTCCTTATGTGTCGAAAGAGGGTCCTGATGGAGAAAAGGGGAGTTATGGTCTTTCCTCTTCCTTAAAAGAACTTTCTTTACCGATTCGTCGCTTTAAAACAGGAACACCGCCACGATTAAAAAAGTCCTCAATTGATTTTTCTAAAACGGATATCCAGCCAGGTATGGAAGGGGAACTGGCTTTCTCATATACAACAAAAACTTTTCTTCCTTTAGAGAAACAACTTCCTTGTTTTTTAACTTATACAAATGAAGAAACAATTCGTCTTGTCCATTTCCATTTAAAAGAAAGTTCTTTGCATAATGGATTAATGCACGGGATTGGCCCGCGTTATTGTCCTTCTATTGAAGCAAAAGTAGAGAGATTTCCCGATAAAATTCGTCATCAACTTTTTTTAGAACCAGAATTCCGGGAAGGAGAAAGTATTTATTTACAAGGATTTTCGAATGGGTTTGCGCCTTCTATTCAAGAAGAACTCGTTCATACTTTGCCCGGTTTAGAAAAAGCGGAATTCTTAAAATATGCATATCAAATTGAATACGATTGTCTTGATCCTTTATCCTTTGGTCCTGACTTAAAATCAAAACTATATGAAGGTTTGTATGCCGCTGGACAAGTGCTTGGAACAAGTGGTTATGAAGAAGCGGCTACTCTTGGTTTTATGGCAGGAGTGAATGCTGCTTTAGCTTTAGATAACAAACCTCCTTTTGTTTTGCAAAGAGACGAAGCCTATATTGGTGTGATGATTGATGACTTGGTAAATAAGGGTGCAGAAGAACCTTATCGATTAATGTCGTCACGTGCGGAACATCGTTTACTGTTGCGTCACGATAATGCCGACTTCCGCCTTGCCTTTTATGGTCATGACCTAGGGACTTTACATGAAGAGGCTTATCAAGAATATTTAGCAAGGAAAGAAAGAATCGACAAGACGGAACATCTTTTACACGAAGTAACGATTCCATCGAATCCCTTAACGATCTCGCTTCTTGAAAAGAAAGGATACTTTGATGGTGAAAAAGGGCATCGTGCATGTGAACTTGTTCTTCGTCCAAGAATTTCTTTAAATGATATTCTTCCTTTTATTCCTAGTTGCCCTCTTTTAAATGAAAACGATAAAATGACTCTAGAAACAAAGATAAAGTACGCTGGATATATTGCAAGAGAGGAAGCAGAATGTGAACGCCAGAGGAAACTAGAAAAAGTTTCTATTCCTCGTGACCTTCCATATCTATCTATTGGCGGCATCTCGATGGAGGCAAGAGAACGCTTAGCAAAAATTCAACCATTTACTGTTGGACAAGCTTCAAGAATTTATGGGGTAAACCCGGCGGATATTACAGCATTACTTTTAGAACTTAAAAGGAGGAAGGTAATATGACATGGGAAGAATTAATCGAAAATGTTTCGTTTCTTTCTTTATCCTCGTCTGTGATTGAAAAATTTAATGTGTATTTATCTCTTCTTATTGAGTGGAGCAAGAAAATGAATCTTACTTCGATTAAGGAGGAAGGAGATATTATTGAAAAGCATTTTTATGATTCCTTACTTCCTATGAAATACATGCAAGACTTTGCTTTTCAAACGGCATTAGATGTTGGCAGTGGTGCGGGTTTCCCCGGAATGGTTTTAGCTATTATTTATCCCGAAGTATCCTGGACTTTAATTGATGCTACTGAGAAGAAATGTAAATTTTTAGAAGCAGTGAAAAAGGCTTTAAATTTATCTAATGTACGGATTATTCACGGTCGTATAGAGGATTATTTATCAATTTTATCTAGTGATTTTGTTATTGCTCGTGCAGTTGCTAGTTTACCTATCCTTCTTGAACTTACTCTTCCCTTTGTGAAAACAGGAGGAAGAATGTGCGCAATGAAAGGAAGCTTTGGTTTAGATGAATTAAAGGCAAGCGAACGGGCTATCCATGTTTTAGGAGGAAATGTACTTTGTTCTCCTGTTGATTATTTGCCCTTTGATCAGGGGAAAAGGGTGAATATTTGGATAGAAAAAGTGAAGAATTCGCCTGCTGGATATCCTCGCGAATATTCTAAAATCAAAGCAAAACCCCTTTAATCTTTTTCTTTTTTGAGATTTTCTATTATTGGTTTCATGAAACAGATAAAATAACATTACTTATGGGAAAAGTTATTGCAATCGCGAATCAAAAAGGTGGTGTTGGGAAAACCACAACCGCTATTAATTTATCAAGTGCTTTAGCTCATTATGGAAAACGAGTGCTTTTGGTTGATTTTGATTCTCAAGGTAATGCAGGACGTGGACTTGGGGTCGATGTAACTGCTTTGCCTTTTACCATTTACGATTTATTAACGGAAGAAAAAGACTTAAAAGCAGTTCTTATTGAAACAAGTGAGCCTCATTTAGATTTGCTACCAAGTAATTTAAAGCTAGCATCTTTAGATTCCTATTTTATTCAAACAGGGAAAAAACGAGCCTTTTATGTTTTAAAAGAGGCTCTAACAAATGTTCGTTATCAATATGATTATGTAATTATTGATTGCCCGCCTTCTTTAGGACTTTTAAATATTAATGCTTTAGTCGCAAGTGATTCTGTGATTATTCCGGTGCAATGTGAATATTTTGCAATGGAGGCAGTAGCGGCAATCCTTTCTTCGATTTCACGCATCCAAAATTCTTATAACTCTAATCTTCGCATCGAAGGATTTTTGCTTACGATGTATGATGCAAGAACGGCTTTAGCAACCGAAGTAGCAAGACAAGTTCGAGGATTATTTCGTGAAAGCACTTTTGAAACAGTCATTCCTCGAAATATTTCGATTCCTGATAGCACGATGCAAGGGAAACCGGTAACAACTTTCCGCCCGAACGCGCAAGGATCACTGGCATATTTTGCTTTGGCAAGGGAGTTATTAAACAATGGCTAGAAAAAAAGCAGCAGTGTCCGCAAATAATCTTTCTGATCTTATTAAGAAATTTGCCCGTAATGATGTTATTGCTGAATTAGAAAAAGAATATCAAACGCACAATTCGCGGGATATTCCTCTTTCCCAAATAGACGATTCTCCTTTTATCAAAAAAGCTATTTTTTCTCCTGAACGAATTGAAGAGTTAGGAAAATCGGTAAAAGAAAAAGGAATTTTTTCTCCTTTAGTTGTTCGTCCTGCCGGTTCACATTACGAAGTGATTTTAGGACGAAAACGATACTTCGGTGCGAAAAAAGCTGGTTTAGAAACCGTACCTTGTGTTATTTGTCAAGTAAGTGATGAAGAAACTTTGTTAATGATTTTAGCCGATAGCCGTGATCAAAGGGATTCTAATATTGTTGAGATGGCCTTGCTTTATGATGAACTAATCCGCCGCTTTCATTATCGCCAAAAAACGTTAGCAAACTTATCTCATCAATCTCGTAGTCAAGTAACCAATTCTTTACGGTTATTAACTCTTCCTGATTCGATTATTCGTGAAGTTTCAAAAGGTCGTCTTTCTTATGGACATGCTCGGGCAATTGCCCCTTTAAGTGAGGAAGAAATTTATGAGGCTGTTCGTTTAATTCATAAAAACCATTTGTCTGTACGGGAAACGGAATTTTTAGCAAAAACTTTAGGAAGTAAAGCGCAAAAAGATAATTTATTGGAGCAATTAGAAGAGGTAACAGGTGCTATAAAAATTAGCGTTGGTCGGAAATCTTGTTATTTTGGTTTTCCTTCTGAAGAAGAAAAAGAAAAGTTTATCCAGTTTCTTTTCACAAAAGAGCCCCCTTTTTCTAAGAAGTGATATACTTTCTCTGCTTCAGGGTGACGTGAGATTCGTCAACTGGCGGTAAAGCCCGCGCGCTTAAATTAAGCATGAGTCCGGTGAAATTCCGGCGCCAACGGTAAAGTCCGGATGAAAGACGCGGTATTTTGTTGCCCCGAAGCCTAAAAACTTGGGGGATTTTTTATGGATTACCGCTCAATTGTGCTCATCATTTTAGGAATTCTTGCTGTTGTATTTTTCCTAAAACTATATTTTTCCTATTTTCCGCGGCCAAAGTTTTCATACGCTCGGTTAGCGGCGCGAGTAGGGATTTTTAGTGCTCTTGCTTCCGTGCTTTATGTTGTTCCGATTTTTTCGATTAATCTTCCCTTTTTACCACCATTTTTGGCTCTTCATTTTGATGAAGTTCCTGTCTTTATTGCCGCTTATGCTTATGGCCCATGGACTGGTCTTGCTGTCCTTATTATTAAAACGATTATTAAGCTTCCTTTTACCTCCACATTATGTGTAGGGGAATTAGCGGACTTTATTTTTTCCTGCGCTTTTATTTTGCCCGCTGCTTTTATTTATCAAAAAAAGAGAAATTTAAAAGGGGTAGCCATAGGTTTTGGTGTGGGAACCTTAGCCCAACTTATTGTGGCTTTGGTTTTAAATGTTTACGCGATGCTCCCTTTTTATATGTTTGTCATGGGACTAAGTTATGAAACGATTTTAGGAATGTGTCAAAGCGTAAATCCCGCAATTACTGATCTTGGCTGGCCATATGCTTTTATGGCTGTGCTTCCCCTAAATTTAATTAAAGATGCGATTGTCATTGTTTTAACTTTCCTTATTTATCGCTCCATTGGTCGGCTTTTACATTATGAGGGAGATAAGAAAAGAAGGGCAGCAAATTAAAAAAAGAGGCATTTGCCTCTTTTTATAAACCTCAACGAGGGAAGAATTATTCTTCAACTTCGATGGCGCCGACAGGGCAGCTTGCCACAACGTCATCCATTGCAGCTTCGTCTGTTACTTCTCCCACCACTTCGCTTTTTCCATCATCGGTAAAAGCAAAGACATCAGGAGCTGCAGAAACGCAAACACCACAACCAATGCAGGCATCAAGGTTGACTTTGACTTTTTTTGCCATTTGTTATTCCTCCGTAAACGCATTATATCCCTTTTCTTCCTATAAGGAGTATGAGTTTTCTTCAGAAAATTGTTAAAAAGGATTTGCATTTAGTGAAGAAGGGGGAAAAAGAGGCTAAAATAAAACCATGAAAACCCGGATGGAGAAATGGCAAAAATATCGTGAGCGCATTGAAGCGCTTCCTGAGGAAGCCTTTCCTCCTCATGACACCCTTGCGGTGCCCTTATCATTAGAAGATCAAGTTTCTGTAAATGAGTCATCTTCTATTTCTTCTCTTAATAATGTGGTTTTGGGTAAAAAAGGAAAAAGAGGTACTCCTTATGCCAATTACCGTAAAAGAGAACGTGTATTTTTAATTTTAGAAATAGCGGCTTTTTTTATTGTCGTTGTTTTGTTTGTTCTTCTTTATCTTTTTTGGGTAGTGGATTAGTTTATGAGTGAAAAAAACATTGCAATTGCCATTGACGGCCCTGCAGCAGCAGGGAAAAGTACTGTAGCGAAAAAAGTCGCAGAACGTCTTGGATTTATTTACATTGACACGGGGGCGATGTATCGTGCCGTTACACTTGCTTGTATTAAAAAAGGTCTTGACCCGAAAGATGAAGCTCAGGCAGCATCGTTACTCCCTTCTTTATCCATTGAATTTGATGAAGAGGGGAAAACTCTTCTTTGGGGAGAAGATGTAAGTTGTTATATTCGTCAACCTATCGTTTCGGGAAATGTTTCCTATATTGCCGCTATGAAACCTATTCGTTTAGCACTTGTGGAAATGCAAAGAAAGATGGCGGACTCTAAATCTGTTGTCATGGATGGACGAGACATTGGCACGTATGTTCTTCCAAATGCGGAAGTAAAAATCTTCCAAATTGCTTCTGTAGAAACTAGGGCAGTAAGACGTTACGAGGAAAATTTAGAAAAAGGAATTCACACTTCTCTTCAAGAAGTGGAAGAAGATGTAAGAAAACGTGATTATATCGATAGTCATCGGGAATTTGCTCCTTTAAAACCTGCTTCCGATTCCGTTTTAATTGATACTTCCTTTTTATCCATTGAAGAGTCTGTAGAGGCAGTTCTTAAAGTAGTAAAAGATAAAACAGGAGTCGTTCCTTTATGCTAGGAAGTGTTGCTTTAGTTGGTTCACCATCATCAGGGAAAAGCACAATTTTTAATCGTATTGTTGGTGAAAGACGATCGATTGTTGAAGAAACGCCGGGTGTGACGCGTGATCGTTTATATGCCCATGCCGAATGGTTAACAAAACAGTTCACCGTTATTGATACTGGTGGCATTCAAATTAAAGACGCTCCCTTTCAAGAGGAGATTCGTGCGCAGGTTGAAATTGCCATTGAGGAAGCAGATGTCATTGTCTTTGTTACAGATGGTAAGAAAGGGTTAACTGGTGATGATAAATTTATCGCCCGCTTACTGCAGCAGAGTAAAAAACCGGTTATTTTGGTTGTTAATAAAATTGATAATGTTGCGGAAATACCAGAGACTGCTGATTTTTATCGTTTAGGAATTGGCGAACCTTTGGCTGTATCTGGCGCGCACGGAATTGGAATTGGAGATTTACTTGATAAAGTAATTTCGCTTCTTCCAGAAAAAGAAACAAAAACTTTTGATGGGGCAATTTCTTTTGCCTTAATTGGTCGTCCAAACGTAGGAAAAAGTTCCTTATCCAATCGTTTACTAGGAGAAAAAAGAACGATTGTTTCTTCTATTGCTGGTACAACGAGAGATTCAATTGACACACCTTTTGAAAAAAACGGAAAAAAGTATGTCGCGATTGATACTGCAGGTCTTGTCAAGCGTGGGAAAATTTATGAGTCCATTGATAAATATGCTGCCCTCCGTGCCTTATCCGCAATTTCTCGTGCTGAAATTGTTCTTTTCTTAATCGATGGGGAAGAAGGTCTTCGTGAGCAAGATAAACACGTTGTTGGTTATGCCATTGAAGAAAAAAAGGCGATTATTATTTTGGTAAACAAGTGGGATGAAGGGAAAAATAAATTTACAAAAGAGGAGTTTACGGAAAAATTAAAAAATCAGATGAAATTCCTTGAATATGCACCGATTTTATATATTTCCGCTAAGACAAATGAGGGAGTTGATAAGATTTTGCCCTTAATTGATGCTTGTTATGATGCATATAACCGCAGAATCCCCACCAATTTACTTAATTCTATTATTTTCGATGCTCAAGAAATGAATCCTGCACCGGATTTTAATCATGGTCGGTTACGTATTTCTTATGCCTCCGAGGCTCGAGTAGCTCCTCCTACGTTTGTTTTATTTGTTAATGATCCAAAACATGCACACTTTAGTTATACGCGTTATTTAGAAAATCAAATTCGTCAAAGTTTTGATTTTCGTGGTACACCGATTGACATTCTTTACCGGAAGAAAAAGTAATTTCTCCACTTTGTCTTAAACTTGTTTTTCTGAATTTGGTGACAATTGTAGAAATATTTCCGATATCATCGATAAAAAAATCACTTGAAAGCGCTTGCATATCTTTATTGACCATGATAGGCTACTTTTTGTCCAAATAATCAGTATATAGGAGGATATATATCCATGAACAAAACTGAACTTGTTGCCAAGGTGGTTGACATCACCGACCTCTCCAAAAAAGATGCTGAAGCTGCAGTTGATGCGGTCTTAGTAGCGATTGAAAAAGCGTTACTTGATGGTGACACCGTAAAACTCTCCGGCTTTGGTATTTTTGAGAAAAAGGTCCGTGGACCACGTATTGGAACCAATCCTTCGAACCAACAAAAGATTGAGATTCCCGCCTCGGCAACTGTTTCCTTTAAGCTCAGCAAGACCTTAAAAGAAAAACTCAACTAATTGTTGTCTATGTTAAGCCCTTCCGCATGGAAGGGTTTTTCTTTTATCTTTCTTTCAATTTCCCATGTCCTTTAAATTCGTTAAAATAAAGACAGTATGAATCCAACATTAGAAAATGGTGTATCGTTTGAATACGCCTTACTTGAGACTTATAAAAAACTTCATCTTGATGAAAAAGATGTGATGGTAATTTTAATGGTGGATCATCTTTTAAAAAAAGGGAATGCATTTATTGTCCCTAGCACTTTAGCGATGGTCATGAATTATGATGAAATGGAAATTGATCAAGTTTTATCGCGTTTGATGCTAAAAAAATATTTTGTCTATGGCTTTAATGGATCGAATCAATGTTCGATTGAACCATTAAAAGCGGTTGTTTATCGTACTTTAATGGAAGAAATCCTTAAGGATGAAGATCGTGATATTCAAAAACGCGTGTCTCATTTTTCCCATTTATTTGAAGATTATTTAAAACGTCCTTTAGCCCCTTTGGAACGCGAAACGATTCGAAATTGGTTAGAAGATGGCTTTTCCGATGAGGAAATTGATTTGGCGATAAAAAACGTACCTCATCGTTCGAATCTTCGGGGGATTGAGTTGGAATTAAAACAAAATCGAGAACGAGAAAAGAAGGAATGAGAAAAGTTGAACGTGCCTCCTATATAGAGGAAAAGTTGTCTTCAGAGTTTGGACCTTTAGGGCCTACTCTTTGTTTCAAAAATGACCGGGAATGTTTGATTGCGATATTATTATCCGCGCAAACCACGGATATTTCCGTTAATAAAGTGACTCCCTCATTATGGGAACGTTATCCTACATTTGCCTCTTTTGCCGAAAGTAGTGTAGAAGAAATTGAAGGATATATTCACTCTTTAGGTCTATATAAAAACAAAGCAAAGTCTTTATTTCTTTTAGGAAAGATTTTTAAAGAGAGGGGAGAAGAGAATATTCCTCATGATTTTTCTTTCTTAGTCTCCTTACCGGGGGTTGGTGAGAAAACTGCCGGTGTTTTTCTTATTGAACGTGATAAAGCGATAAGCTTTCCTGTTGATACGCATATTTTTCGTGTCACTCATCGTCTAGCTTTACAAAAGGAAAAAACTCCTAGTAAAGCGGGAGAAAAACTATTTCGTCTTTACCCTAAAGAGAAGGCAAGTTATATGCATCGCGCTTTTATTACTTTGGGTCGCCGCTTTTGTAAGGCGCAAAAACCCCTTTGCAAACACTGCCCTTTACAAGAGATTTGCCCCTCTTATTTCTCTTTTTTTGAAAAATAAAATTCATCGACTGCTGCAAGATAGTCATAACGAGGCAAAAAACTTTCCTTACAAAGTATGCCTTTTGCACGGATATCCTTTATAGGGATTGATTTTCTAGGTTGTTCTTCATAAAACTGACAAATATATTCGGCAGATAAAAGATAGGTTTCATTTAAAAGAGCGAAGTTTATAAGAAAAAAGGCAATGCCTCCATGGCGTATAACCGATTTTAGATGTTCGACTTGTTGAGGGGCGATATTGTGTAAAGGAAAGGAAGTTTTAGACTGGGTACTTTTTGCTTCGAAATCTAAGTATTTTCCGCGATAAACCCCGTTATAGTCTGTGGTCGATTGTTTTTCAAAATATGCTTCTTTAATTTTAGCTCCTCTTGCATAATCCACTTTTACAATATTAATAGGGGTTGGTCTTTTTGAAATTAAGGCTCGATTGTGTTTTAAATAAAAGTCATTAGAAGCATTAATGTCGTTTTCAAAAACCATGCCTCGATTCGCGGCATTTCCTTTTTTGTTAATGATTCTCTTTTTCTTAATGACTCCTTCGCTTGGAGGAGTTATGCCCCTTGGATATTTCATAAAAAATATTGATGAATTTCCTTTTCTAAATCAACACGTGAGATTGTTTCTCCCTCTGCGATCCTTTGCAGGATTTTTCTTACGGGCTCAGGGATTTTATGAAGTTTTGATAAAGTTTTTAAATATTCTTTTTCTAGGATATCTTTTCTATCCATGATTGCTTGATAAAGAAGCATTAAATTAATGGCATCATCTTGTGCATCATGAGCTTTCCCGTGGAAATGAATCTCAAAAATTTTAAGATAGTTTTCTAAGGAATAGGAATTCCCATGTTCATCTTCTACATATTGAGATAACCAAGAAGATAAATCGAAATGATTATGGCATATTGTTGCGGCCCAGTCATGGTCAGCATTTTTTTGACGAAGAGTTGTTTGTTCAATAATTCGTAAATCATGATTTCCAAAAGTACAAAAGAGCGCTTTTTGCCAATATTTTCCTATATATTGACGAAATAAACGTTGTGCCTCAGGATAACTTACCGCTTTTTCGACAAGTAGTTTCTCACTAATCCCAGTTAGACGTTGAACAATTTTTCCGATAGGACCAATAGGTTTGACATAAAGACGGAATGGTTCTTTTTTCTTGCGAATTTTATTTTCATTATCTAAAGTCACAAGCACCGCACCAAGTTCAATCATTTCATGACTGATTTGGGTTCCTTCTAAATCAAGGAAGGCGATAGCTTTCCTTCCTTTTAACGCCTTTTGTAAATTTTTCACAAAAATATTTTACCATCGCTTTCTTCTTCTGAGGTTTGCATCTTAAAAATTGTAATTTCTTTTAAACGTACTCGGAGAGTCTTCAAAGAATGTTTATAATAGAAGAACCATGGAATACCGTATTGAATTAACTCCCCAAAAAATCTTGAAAAAGAAATTTACGAAAGACGTAAAAGGATATCAATCGGGTGAAGTGGACGCTTTTTTGGATTTAATCATGAAAGATTATGAAGTCTTTCTTGCTTATCAAAAAGCAATGTCGTCTCATATTGAAGAGATGTCAGCAAAATTAGAGAACGCAGAAAAAAAGGCAAATGAAGCTTCTGAGAAAGAAGATTCATTACGGGAATCTCTACGTAAATTAGAATTAGATAATGCGAGTTTACGAGAAAAACTTCGAAACATTAAGCCTAGTGATTCTCCTACAGCGGAAAATCTTCAATATATACAGAGGATAAATGCTTTAGAAAATTATCTTTATTCCATAGGAATTGATCCAAACAAAGCAATTAAAGGACGTTAATCCGACCCAGGTGGTTGCTTCCATTGGAAGAGGAAAGTCCATGCTCGCGCGGACTGTGATGTCCGCAGTGCCTGTGCCAAGGGAAAAAATAACCTTGGGTACGCGGGAGCGCGTAACGGCGGAAGAACTTCTTACATAGAAGGGAATCCCTAAGGTGCCACAGAGACGAGCCTAGTCGTGAGGCTAGGGTGAAACGCGGTAAACCCCACAAGCGAGAAACCCAAATTTGGTAGGGGAAGGAAACAAGACAAAACGAAGTTGCGTTTCCCCGTTTAAACGGAGATTAATTACCACCCTCGACAGAACATGGCTTATCGGGTCGGATACTCATAATAGAAAGGAGCAAGAATGAATATCCCTACAAAAATTACCCTTATTCGTATTGGTGCGATTTTTGTATTAATTCTTACTCTTTTCATTTGTTCCTTTTTTGAAAGTGTAATGACAGCATTTCTTCCAGGAACGCCCATTCTTTATCTTAATCTTGCGGCAATGATTGTTTTTGTCCTTGCGGCTTCTACTGATTTTCTAGATGGATATTTAGCAAGAAAATGGAATCAAGTTACTACTCTTGGCAAGTTTCTTGATCCTATTGCCGATAAACTGTTAGTGGATGCTTCTTTTATTTATTTAGCCATTCCTAATTTTTACCATGGAGAGAGTTATTCGATTTCCTTTTTCTTTGTGATTTTAATGATTGCGCGTGACTTCGTTGTGGATGGTATTCGCCAAATTGCTGCTATAAAAGGAAAAGTTGTAGCCGCAAATCCTTTTGGAAAAATAAAAACAGTTTGTCAAATGATAACCATTCCTTTCCTCTTTTTAGGAGGATGGCCGTTTTCATATTTTGATGCTTCATGGCCAAAGGGACTACATATTCTTGACTTCCTCGTTTATCTTACAACTGCCGTTTCTCTTCTTAGTGGAATAATTTATGTTATTCAAAATCGTTCTCTTTTTTATCAAACCAAGGAGGAATAACTATGATTTCTAGAGAAAAATGTCGACGTGTATTATCGATGTTACGAGAAAAACACTTAACTTTAGGTTGTGTAGAATCGATTACCGGTGGGCTTTTTGCTTCTTCTTTAGTTTCTATTCCTGGAGCGAGTGATGTTTTTCGTGGAGGTTTTATTACTTATTCCACACCTTTAAAGGAAAAATACGTTCATGTTCCACATGAACTTATCAAGAAATATGGTGTTGTTTCTCAACCTGTTGCCAATGAAATGGCCATGGGTGGAAGAAAGGCTCTAGGAGTTGATGTTTGTGTTTCTTTTACAGGAAACGCCGGACCCACTCATGAGCCTGGTAGGGCGCCAGTAGGCCGTGTTCACATGACAATATCTACTAAAAGAGGACTTGTTGAACTTTCTGCTGATTTTAATGGTTTAAGAATTGATATTCAGGAAAAAGCGGTAGAGATGATGCTTGATTATTTAAGTGCAATTTTTGGTTAAAAGGGCACTTTCTTTTGAAGAGCTAGTAAATCATTGTCGATAGGAGACAAGATATGGCAAAAGAAGAAACGATAGAAAAAAATAAAGAGGAAGCTTTAAAGGAAGCGTTAAAAACCATTGAAAGAGCTTACGGAAAAGGTTCCATTATGCGAATGGGTGAGCAGCCCAAAGTTGATGTTGATGTGATTCCTACAGGTTCTTTGCTTTTGGATGCAACTTTAGGTGTTGGTGGTTATCCAAGAGGAAGAATTGTTGAAATTTATGGACCTGAAAGTTCAGGGAAAAGTACGCTTGCCTTACATGCGGTTGCGGAAATTCAAAAGAAAGGTGGTCGAGCGGCTTATATTGATGCGGAACACGCAATTGATCCAGATTATGCAGAAAAACTTGGTGTCGATATTGACGAATTAATTCTTTCTCAACCGGATAGTGGAGAACAAGGATTAGAAATTGTGGAAATGCTAGCAGAAAGTGGAGCAATTGATTTAATTATTGTTGATTCGGTAGCTGCACTTGTTCCACAAGCAGAACTTGATGGGCTCATGAGTGAAAATCAAGTTGGTTTACAAGCGCGGTTAATGAGCAAAGCAATGAGAAAACTAACGGGTATCCTTTCAAAAACGAATTGTCTTGTGATTTTTATCAACCAAATTCGCATGAAGGTTGGTGTAATGTATGGCAATCCAGAAACAACAACGGGTGGCAATGCATTGAAGTTTTATGCCTCGATTCGCTTAGATTTAAGAAGAGCAGAAGCAATTAAAAGTGGTTCCGAAATTATTGGCAACTCCGTAAAAGTAAAAGTGGTAAAAAATAAAGTTGCTCCTCCTTTCCGCTCTTGTCTAATTGACATCATGTATGGAAAAGGAATTAGCAAAGAAGGGGAGATTATTGATCTAGCGGTACAAAATAATTTCCTATCCAAAAGTGGTAACTGGTATGAATACGAAGGAGAAAAAATTGGAAATGGGAAAGAGGCTGCCAAAGCCTTTTTGAAGACTCATGTTGATGCTTGCAACTCTTTAGAAGCAAAAATCCGCGAAATTATGAAAAATGGCAAGGGAATTTCTAGCGAAGAGGAATAAGGATTTCATAAACTAATTTTCAAAAAACAATGCAAAACTAATATATTTTTTTCTATTTTTAAATTTCCCATTTTCTATTTTTAAAATTTTATAAAAGGCCTTTATATTCCTAAGTAGTAAATTATTAAGAAGCGCACTAAAATGAAAACGCCAAAAAGGCGCGAATTGATTAATATTTATTATTGATATAGCAAAGTAATTCCTTCTTTCTGTTAAAAGAACTTCCTGCTTGAAGCGTCTTCTTAGGCAATTACTAGGAGTTTTTATATGATTGATTCATGGATTTGTGTCGTTGTTTGTTTGGTTACTTTTTTACTTGGAGGAGCGCTTGTTGGTGGTGTGCTTTTTGCTATTCCAAGTTTTCGGAAAAAAGCAACAGGAAAAGAGGCAGAACAACTTTTAAAAGACGCGGAACGTCAAGGACAAGCATTAATTGCAAAGTCGCGTCTTGATGCAAAAGAAGCAATGCTTGAGACAAAACAAAATGCTGAGAAAATGCTTGCTGATGCTCGAGTAAAAGCGACAGAGATTCGCGCACAAGTTACGGCAAGAGAACAAGAACTTACTCGTCGAGAATCTCAACTTGATAATCGCGAAAGAGCAATTGATCAGCGAAAAGAAGTTTTAGAAGAAAAAATCGATGCTTACGAAGAAAAAGCGGCTGATTTACAAGAAAAGATTAGCGCCATTATTACGGAACTTGAGAAAGTTTCTGGTTTATCCGTAAAAGATGCTCGTGATGAGATTATGAGACGGGTAGAGGAAAAAATGGCGATTGAAATTTCTGCTTATATTAAAAATCGGGAAGATGAGGCAGAAGAATTTGCCGAAACAAAAGCAAAACAACTTTTAGCGGATGCGGCAGAGCGATACGCACAAGAATTCACTGTTGAACACACTACGGCAGCCATACCTTTACCATCGGATGATCTAAAAGGAAGAATTATTGGCCGTGAAGGAAGAAATATTAAAGTTATTGAAAATACTTTAGGGGTTGATTTAGAAGTAGACGATACTCCAGAAATTATTTCCGTTTCTTGCTTTAATCCGATTCGTCGAGAAATTGCAAGGCGTACCTTGCTTGCTCTTGTTAAAGATGGTCGTATTCAACCATCAAGGATTGAAGAATTAGCAGCAAAATATGAAAAAGAAGTGAATGAGGAAACTTATAAAGCAGGCGAAGAAGCTGTACGCCGGTTAGGTTTACCTCGTCTTCCAAAAGAAATTTTAAGTTATTTAGGGAAGCTCAAATACCGCACTTCGTATGGACAAAATGTTTTAGAACATTCTATTGAAGTGGCCCGTTTAACAGGGGCGATGGCTGCGGAATTAGGACTTGACCAAAATTTAGCCAAAAGAGCAGGACTTCTCCATGACATTGGTAAGGCTATTTCGGTAGAAATTGAGGGATCACATGTCCAGTTAGGTGCAGATTTGGCAAGAAGAAATAATGAGCCGGACGTTGTCGTCAATGCAATTGAGGCCCATCACGGCGATGTGGAAAAGAAATATGTTATCTCTCATTTAGTTGTTGCCGCTGATACTTTATCGGCTGCACGTCCTGGTGTACGTAACGAGTCACTTGATACTTATGTACAGCGGGTTGCGCAATTAGAGGAATCGGCAAAATCTTTTGAGGGAGTTTCTCAAGCTTTTGCTGTCTCTGCTGGAAGAGAAGTGCGTGTTATGGTCATTCCTGAAAAAGTTTCTGATGCCCAAGCGACTTTATTGGCACAACAAATTAAAGATAAAATTCAAGCCGACGTGAAATATCCTGGAACGGTTAAAGTTTCTGTTATTCGTGAGTATCGCGCGGTTGAAACGGCAAAATAACCATGCGGATTCTCTTACTCGGAGACGTTGTCGGAGAGGCTGGTCTTCGTGCCTTAGAACTTGGCCTTCCTTCTTTAAAAGCAAGCCTTAAACCAGATTTTGTTTTAGTAAACGGAGAAAATGCTTCTTTTGGTTCTGGTTTATTCGAACGTGATTATCATAGAATCTTAAATACCGGGGTAGATGCAATAACTTTAGGAAATCATTACCATGGGAAACCTGATATTGATACATGGATTGATGATGTATCTTCCTTAATTCGTCCACGAAATCTTTTTGATTATGAGCAAGGAGAAGGCACGATATATTTTGAAGGAGATGGCTTTTCTCTTGCTGTAACAAATTTATTAGGCACTGCCTTTATGAATGAAGATGTTCTTGATCCGGTGCAGGCTTTTGATGAAGCCTTTCAGGAATATCCTAATGCAATTCATATTGTTGATTATCATGCAGAATCGAGTAGTGAAAAGAAATGTTTTGCCTATTTAGTAAGGGAACATGCAACAATTGTTGTAGGCACGCATACACATGTGAAAACAGATGATGCTCAAATTATTGAGGGAAAGGTTGCCTACATTACGGATTTAGGGTTATGTGGAGATTTTCCTGGCATAATTGGCTTTGACCCACAAATAACCTTAGATAAATTGCGGTTTGGGAAAAGAATCCCTTTTCAAACAGGAGAAAGCGGACATCTTGTATTGCAAGGGTGTTATGTTGATATTGATGATGACACCCACTTGCCTACTGCCATATGTGGTGTAAACAAACGTGTTGAGGAGAACTAGGATGAAGGAAGAAAATTTTCGTGCAAATTTTAAAGAAGGCGCAAAAAAGATTGCCCCCATTCGGAAAGAATGGGGTGGAGAAGTTCCTTCAATTGTAAAAAAAGAACTAGAGCATAAAAAATTTTATATTCGAACCTTTGGTTGCCAAGCCAATATTCGTGATGAAGAAATTATGGCGGGATTTTTAAAAAATGCCGGGATGGAAAAAGTAGATAATCCCCATCTTTCTAATTTAGCCATTATTAATACCTGCGCAGTAAGAGAAAATGCCGTAGATAAAATTTATGGTGAAATTGGTTCTTTTAAAGCAAATTGGGACGAAAGCCATTCTTTTATTTTAATTCTTGCTGGATGTGCGATGGAGGAAGAGGGGTTAGCGGAAAAATTACAGGCAACCTATCCTTGGGTGCGTCTTTTTATTGGCACACACGAAGTTCCTCATTTACTTGAGCATTTATCGACATATTTCCAAGAGAAGAAATCCTTAATTCGTATTCGTTCTATGTCAGGGGAAGTCATTGAATCTCTTCCCTCATTGCGCTTAGATTCAGATAGTGCCTTTGTAAACATTTCCTATGGATGCGATAAATTTTGCACCTACTGTATTGTTCCTTATACAAGGGGGAGAGAACGTTCCCGAAGAAAAGGCGATGTTTTAGCAGAATGCAAAAAACTTGTTGAGGAAGGATACAAAGAAATTACTTTATTAGGACAAAATGTTAATTCTTATGGACTTGATTTAGGAGAAGAGGACGCCTTCCCGATTTTGCTTGAAGAAGTAGCAAAATTAGGCATTCCTCGTTTGCGATTTATTACCTCTTATCCAAGTCAATTTACAGGGCGCATGATTGATGTCATGGCAAAATATAAAAATATCATCCCTTGGTTACATTTTCCTGTGCAAAGTGGAAGCAATCATGTTTTAAAAGCGATGGGGAGAAGATATACAAGAGAAGAATATTTATCTCTTGTTCAGCAATTAAAAAAGAAAATTCCTGATATTGCGATAACTACCGACATCATTGTGGCTTTTCCTGGCGAGACGGAAGAAGATTTTGAAGAGACTTTGTCGTTATGCAAAGAAGTAGGATTTAGTAGTGCCTTTACTTTTATTTATTCTCCAAGACCAGGTACCCCAGCGGCAAAAAAAGAGCAAATTCCTTCCTCTGTTGCGCATGATCGCTTTAATCGTTTAAAAGAAGTGATTGATGAATGTACGGCAAACCATTCTTCTTCCATGGTTGGCAAAACTTTTGAAGTACTAGTTTTAGGTCCTTCAAAAAGAAATGAGGAAATGCTTTCTGGATATGCGACAAACGGAAAACTAATTCATTTTAAAGGGCCGAAATATTTAAAAGGGTGTCTTGTGGATGTTCTTGTAAAAGAGTCACACGTCTATAGTTTACAAGGCGAGTTAGTAGATGATCCTCTTATTTATAAGGCAAAGGATATCGCCTATCTTTTATCAAAAGACCCTTTGTTTTCTGAATATCATTCTTTAGTAAAAAAAGCAAAGGAAAGCGGGGAACTTGACGCCTTAAAGATAAAACTTCCTCAGTTAAAAAAGGAGATGATTGACCTTTCAAATCGTCATCAAGATATCCGTCAAATTAAAAATGAATATCTTGCGTTAAAGAAAAATTTAGAGAATTCTCCTCTTTTACAAAATTTAGATATTTTAGGGGAAGAAGTAAAAGAGGAATTACGTGTCATTGCGGACTTTTTAGGAGAATAAAATGATTTACGCCATCATGGGACCAACTGCCTCAGGAAAAAGCCAATATGCTCTTGATCTTGCTCGTTCTCTTCATGGCGAAATTATTAACGCGGATGCTTTACAGGTATATAAAGAGATTGAATTAATGTCATGTGCACCAAGCATAGAAGAAAAAAAGCTTGTACCACACCATCTTTATTCATTTTTAAATGTGAATGAAAGTTATGATATTTTTCAGTACCAAAAGCATGCTAGAGAATGTATTGAAGATATTTTATCAAGAAAGAAAACTCCGATTCTTGTTGGGGGAAGTGGACTATATATTCGCGCTGCTTTATATGATTATTCATTAAAAAAAGAAAAAAATATTCCTGATTTGCAGCCATATTTGAATTTTTCTGATGATGAACTTCATTACGAACTCGAAAAATTAGATCCCATAGAAGCCAAAAAAATTCATCCTCATAATCGTGTACGGGTATTACGTGCACTAAGTATTTATTTATCAAGTGGAAGAACCAAAACGGAACAACTACCAAAAAACGGCCCCTCATTATTTTATAAAGATGTTAAATTTATTTTAATCAACAGAGACAGAAATGTTTTATATCAACGGATTGAAGAAAGACTATCGAATCTTTTTTCTGGAAAACAGATAGAAGAACAAATATTTCCTATATTCGATAAGTTTGGGACAAGTTGTCCAGCATTTAAGGCTATTGGCGTAAAGGAAGTAATTCCTTGGTATGAAGGAAAAATATCCAAAGAAGATGCTTTTCATCAAGTACTTCTTGATACAAGGCATTATGCAAAGAGGCAACTTACTTTTTTCCGTCATCAATTTGATAATGTTGAGGAGATATTTTTATGAGTTGTTCTATTGATGATCGCAGCATCGCTTTGCTTGGAGAAGAAGCACTTCAACGCATTCAAAAAGCAAAAATTGCTCTTTTTGGTATTGGAGGAGTTGGGGGTACTGCTTTTGAAGCTTTACTTCGTTTGGGAGTGAAGGAAATTCATCTTTATGATTATGATGTTGTTGATGAATCGAATTTGAATCGTCAAATTTTGTTTACAAAAGAAGACCTTGGAAAGAGAAAGGTTGATGTAGCTCTTAAAAGAGCACAGTGCATACGTAAAGATGTCCTTGTTGTTCCTCATTTTTTAAGAATTAGTAGCGATTTTTCTTCTGATGTACCTTTTGATGTAATGCTAGACGCTATTGATGATGTAGAAGGAAAAATTCATTTAATGGAATATTCTGCTTCCCATCAAATCCCTCTTATTCTTTCTTTAGGTATGGCAAGAAGATTCGACCCTTCTTTAGTAAGTTATTCCTCTTTAGAACAAACAGGAGGCGATCCATTAGGCAAAAGAATTCGTAAACTTGCTCGAGAGCGAGGGTTAAATTTAAGCAACTATCTTGCTATCTATAGCAAAGAAAAAATTCAAAAAGAAAGTGGGAATGTTCTTGGTTCTTACATGATGGTACCCTCCTCTGCTGGTTTAATCATGGCATTTTTAGCAATAAAAACTCTATTAAAGAATAAAGAGTGAGTATACTAAGGTATGCGAAACCTTTTTATTGATTCCCTTGCGGAAAAAGCAGGAATTCCTCCTGAAGAAATTATCCCTTATACCGATAAAATTGGGAAAATATCTCCCTCTTTTATTGCTTCTCACAAGGAAAGAAAAGGAAAACTTGTTTTAGTCACAGCGATGACACCAACAAAATTTGGTGAAGGAAAGACTTTAACTTCAATTTCTTTAGCAGAAGGACTGGGAAGATTAAACGAACCTGCTCTTCTTTGCTTAAGAGAGCCAGCAATTGGACCTGTTTTTGGAGTTAAAGGGGGCGCAACAGGTTCGGGGAAAGCTACGATTGAACCATCCGATAAAATTAATTTACACTTTACTGGCGATATACACGCATTAACTTCTGCAAATAATCTAATATCTGCGGTTATTGATAATTCTATTTTTCAAGGAAATCCCTTAAATATTGATCCAAATCAAGTACTTTGGCACCGTGCATTAGACATGAATGACCGAGCCTTAAGAAAAATGACCATTGCGGAAGGAGGAAAAATAGGTACACCTCGAAATGAAGAATTTGTGATTACTGTAGCCTCCGAGTTAATGGCTATTCTTTGTCTTGCGATTGACCGCGATGATTTCATTTCTCGTTTAGAAAATATTGCTGTTGCAAAAACATATGAAGGCAAGACACTTCATGTCAAAGACTTATCGATTACAAAGGCTTTGATGTCTTTATTAGAAGATGCTTTGTTGCCCAATTTAGTTGCTACTCAAGAAGGAAATCCAGTTCTTATACATGGTGGTCCTTTTGCCAATATTGCTCATGGCGCAAATTCTCTTATTGCGACAAATTTGGCTCTTTCTCTTAGTCCGTTAGTAATCACAGAAGCAGGATTCGGTGCAGATTTAGGGGCAGAAAAGTTTATGGATATTGTTGCTCCTATAGGAAATCTTCATCCGGATGCCGTGATTTTAGTAGGAACAATAAAAGCCTTAAAACTTCATGGAGGTGTCCCTTATGAGAGACTAAAAGAAGAAAACCCAAACGCTTTAAAAATAGGCCTTGCCAATATTGCTCGCCACTATGAGAACTTACAAAAATATGGTGTTCCCGTGATCATTTCTTTAAATCATTTTGATGATGATTATGACTCTGAAAGAAAAGAGTTTGAAAAGTGGGCAAAAAATATTCAAGCACCCTATGCTTATATGGAAGGCTACCAAAAAGGAGGGGAGGGAGCAGTGTCTTTAGCGAAGGTACTTTTAAATACATTAAAGAATAACACTTCTTGTTATCATCCTTTATATTCTCCGCAAAAAGCCAATCCTTTTTCGAATATTGAGATAATTGCCAAAGAAATTTACCGTACAGAAGTGGAATATTCTCCCCTTGCAAAAGAGAAATTAAATGGCTTAGTGGGAAGTAAATTTGCTTCTTATCCGATTTGCATGGCAAAAACACCCAATAGTTTCACCGATGATCCTAAAAAACTAAATGCCCCAGATGGGGAGTCTATTTATGTTCGTGATGTGCGTTTATATGAAGGGGCAAGACTTATTGTGCCTTTATTAAAAGGAATTGTTACGATGCCAGGACTCCCTAAAGTTCCTGCGGCAGTAAAAATGGAAGATGAATGATGTTTACGGAATATGAATTATATGATGTGGTTGAAATGAAACGACCGCACCCTTGTAAGAATAGAACCAAAAAATTTCAAATTGTCATGGTAGGAAGTGACATTAAGATTCGCTGCCTAGGATGCGGAAACTATATTTTAATGGATCGTTATTCCTTCAATCAGAAAGTAAAAAGAGTCATCTCTTCTCCTAAAAAAGTTCTTCCTTTTAATCAAGAATAAGGCACTTTCTCTTCCCCCTTTTGTATATAAAGAAGGGGGATGTTTTGAAAGTTAATAAGTTAAGCAAAAGATTTGGGGATCAAGTTCTTTTTAAGGATTTAAATCTTGATTTAGGTGAAAAAGGACTTGTTGCTTTTATTGGAAGAAGCGGGTCAGGCAAAAGCACTTTCTTATCTCTTTTATCAGGGAATTTAAAGCCAGATGAAGGAGAAGTTTATTATGGAAATACTTCACTTCAAAAATGTACTTTAAAAGAATTGCGGCTTTTAAGAAAAAATGATTTCGGTTTTCTTTATCAAAATCACAATTTATTAGAAGAAGAGACAGCTTTTGAAAATGCAGCAATACCATTAAGAATTCAAGGATTAAAGGAGAGTGAGATTAAGAAAACTTTATCTCCTCTTTTTAAAACTTTTAACATAGAAGACTTGGAGGATAAGCCGGTTTCTTTTTTATCAGGAGGAGAAAAAGCAAGAGTTTCTTTAATTCGGGTACTGGCGAAAAAACCAAATGTAATATTCGCGGATGAGCCTACAGGTTCTTTAGATAAAGAAAATACACAAATTGTGATGGAGAGTTTAAAAAAAGCATCACAAGATTCATTAGTTTTACTTGTGACTCATGAAACAAAATATGTAAGAGAATTTGCTGATTCTTATTATGATTTAGAAAAACAAGAAGGAAAAATCACGCCTATTAAATCCCTTAAGAAAAAGGGGGATAGCCAAGAGAATAAATGGTGGTTTCTATCTCTTTTAAAAGGAAAAAGAATGAAAAATTCAACATTTTTTTCTACTTTAGGCGCATGTTTCATCGCTTATTTATCTCTTTTTATTACTTTATCTTTTCAGAATTCATCACAAGAAATTTTAACAGAAGAAAGTCGAAATACTCTTTTATATTCACAAGCATCTATTTCAAAAGAACATGTAATTTCTTACGAAAATAGTCCTTTATCTCTTATTCAAAGTACACGTCCTAATCTTGATGAGTTGAAAAGTTATTTACCAAAAGAAATGCAAATTAAAGAAAATTTCTCTTTCTTTTTTCCACCAAATACTGCTTTTAAAGTTAACGGTTTTCCTCATCAAGAAGCTTCTTTTTATCCTATATATGATTTTTCATTAAAAGATGGGTTTGAGAATTTACTTATCGCAGGAGATTTGCCTTACGCAGAAACATTTGATTATTTAATTATTAATGAAGATTTTGCAGAGATTTTGCCTAGTAACCCTTTCGATCAATATATTGATATTTCAGTTTCTTGTGGGATAGAGTTTGAAGGCATTCATGATAATTTTTCTTTTACAAAACGTTTTAAAATTGCCGCGATCATAAAAGAATTTCCTTTTCTTGGGGTACCGCGTGCCTATTACTCTTATCAAGCTTTTGTATCTTTTTTAAAAGAAATTTCTTTACCGAATCTTTCCTCCCTTTATAAGGAAAACATTAATATTCTTTCCTTTTTATCCTTTCTTCCTGATGACTCTCCTTATCATTCTGACTCGTGGAATTTATACGCTCCAACTACCGACCTTCGAAAAACCCTTTTTCATCTTGCGAAAGAAAATAATCCGTTTGTTGTTCGTTCAGAAGCTTATGAATTAGCAAATGGCTTCTCCTCCCTAACAAATTCGTTCTCCTCCTTATGCATGCCTTTTGTTATTTTTGAGATTCTTGCCACAATGTTTATAGTCGCCATATTGTTACTTTCTTCGTTTTTAAAGAAACGTAGGGAAGCGGCAATCCTTTATGGAGAAGGTTCTTCTTTTCTCTCTTTATTCTTGCTTTATTCTTCTCCGGGTGTCCTTGGGTCTTTTTTTGCCTTTTTTCTCTCTTTATTTTTATCGCTTCCGGTTTCGTTTTTCCTTTCATCCTATCTAGAAACACAAGTCGGAATCGGAAATTTATTTCGTGTGCCCTTAACTTCCTATTTGGGAGTTCCGTATTTCCTGCCTATTCTTTCTTTCTTCATTTCCCTACTTCTTCCTATGTTATCCGCATTATTTCCTCTAAGAATTTCTCTTAGAAACAATTTATCAGAGGAGTTAAAAGAAGAATGAACGCGATTGAAGTGGTGCATTTAGGAAAAAGTTTTCCCAAAAGAGAAATTCTTAAGGATGTTAGTTTTTCCTTGCCACATAAAGGTTTATATTTTCTCCTTGGACCTTCTGGATCAGGAAAAAGTACTTTTTTATCTCTTATTTCAATGATTGATACTTCCTTTTCGGGTGAGTTAAGAATTTTTGGTCATAATCCGAAAAGAATGGAGGAAGATGAAAGAGGAAGCTTCCGTTTAAAAAACATTGGTTTTCTTAGACAAGATAATGGTTTATTGGAACTTGAGACAGCAAAAGAAAATGTTCTTTTTCCTTCTTATGCGTTTTCTACTCATCAAAATGCATGTAATAAAAGAGCAAGTGATTTATTAAGGGAAGTTGGTTTAGAAGGAAAAGAAGACGCACGCGCGAATACTTTATCTGGTGGGGAACGGGGACGTTTATCTTTAGCGCGTTCTTTAATCAATAACCCAAAAATTCTTTTATGTGATGAACCAACAGGAGCCTTGGATAAAAAGATGGCAAAAGAGATGATGACTCTTTTAAAGAGAGCTTCCTTTAATCGTTTAGTACTTGTGGTGACTCACGATGAAAATCTTGCAAAAGAAAGTGGGGGAATCATTGGGAGACTTATCAACGAGAATATTTTTTGGGAAGAAAGAAAAGAGGAAGGAAAAACCCTCCCATTATCGATAATGGATGGTGGGGTTAAACAACGGAAAAAAGTTTCTTCTTTCCCTTTCATTCGTCATAGTCTTCGAATTCTAAAGGCAAAAAAGTACCGTGTTTTCTTTTTTTCTTCGATTTTATCTCTTTCCTTGATTCTTTTAGGAACTTCATTCTATTTAAGCAAAAATCTTGCAAATGAAGTGGAAAAATCTCTTTCTTCTTATATTGGGAATCAAGAAGTTTTGTTGGAATCAAGAAATGGTCTTCCTTCCTATGAGGCAGCCTCGGATGGAGAAATTTCTTCTCTTTTATATCAGTTTGATGGGCTAGTTGATGGCTATGGTTATGGGTATCGAGTTGATTTTTCTTCTTATTTTCCTGATGAGCGGGAGTGTATATTCCCAATCAATGCAATGACTACACATGTTTTTACAAATTTAAATATAGAAGATGTGGAATCTTTTCGGTGGCTTTCTGATCTTGAAGAAGAAACCTTTTATCCAGAAATTCCAAAAGTTTTGGAACAGGAAGAAGTTGTTTTAGGACTTCCTTTTTCAGAAATGAGTCGTTTATGTTTTGCTTTAAGAATTTCTCCTTCATTTGAAAATTTAGGACATTATCTTGCGACAAACTCTTTTGAGATTCTTTTGCGAATGAAAAACGATTCTTGGCAATATGAAGATGAACAAATTTTAAGTGTAAAAGCGGTACTTGATAGTCAAGGTGAACCCTTTTTTGCACATCTTGATCCTTTTTGGAATGAATGGATGTTGGAATTTAAGATGCGTTTTCCTACCTCACCAACTATAGATACTTCAAAACCTTGGATTATGGAGAAGATTCCTTATCTTCACTTTCAAGATTCTTATGAGAACATGATAAATCTCATCAGCAAAAAAGAACTTGAACAATTTTTCCTTTTTGAACCTCCTAATGAATCTTATGGAAATTTCAATGAAGATTATCAAGCAAATCGACTTTATGTCTTTCATAAAGAAGGAGGAATGAAAGAAAGCGTAGTTCTTGATCGAATAAAGAAATTGAATGGAATTGAAAGTTTTCGTATTTTCACTCAAAGTTATCAATGTTTTCCTTCCTCTTTTACCGAAGGTTTTTTACGTCCATTTTTCTTAACAAAAAGTTCATATGAGGCCGATCTAATTGAAGATTCTTCTTCACTTGTAACGCGCTTAGAAGATCCGATCTTTCTCAATCTTCCAGAACAGACTGCTTGTGGTTCTTATTTATTACCGAAAAATGAAGGAATCCGTTTTTCTTCCTCTTTTAAGGATATAAAAGGAGAAGAACCTCAATCTTTAAAGGAAATTGTTTTAGGGGAAGAACTTTATACTTTATTAGGTCAGCCTCAAGAGATCGTTAGTCTATATCCGTACCGTATTGAAGAAAATAAGGACAGTTACCGTTATTTTTATCGGAGAATTCCTTTAACTGTTGTAGGTGTTATTAAGGGTGGAGGGAAGAGTATTCATCATCATCCTTATTGGACAAGAGATTTCTTTCTTTATGAGGTTGGCTTATCCATAAGGGAGACTTTTCCTAACGCTCTAGGTATACAGATAGGAGAGAAAGTTCTATTAGAACCTTATCTTGATTATTTTGCTGGAAACTTTCCAGAGTATAACGTTTCGTTCCCCTCCCTAACTTTAAAGGACAGTTTAGAAGAGACAGAACATTATTTAACTTTCTTCTTGTTCTTTTTATCGATTGGTAGTTTTTTCTTAGCAACTCTTCTTTTGTTTACAACATCATCGTTATTTAACCAGGAAGGAAAAAACGAAACAAATATTCTTAGTTTGTTGGGATTTTCGCATGAAGAACGAGCACGAAATCAAACTTTTCCGCTTTTAATCCTATTAATTTCTTCGGGAATAACAAGTAGTTTTTCCCTTTATATGATTGAATATTTTCTCCACCAAACTCTTTATGGAGAGGTAAATTTATTCCTATTTATTCCTGATTTATTTTCAATTTTACTCCCTTTTTCTTTTACTTTATGGATTGCGTTAATTCTTTATTTTTACAATTTTTTGAAACAAAAAAGGCAGTAAGTAAAAAATATCCGTTTCCCTATAAAATAATCGTAAAGAAAAAATACACAATTTTCCATTTAAGAGTATATTTCTCGTGAGCCATTCCGATTCCAGTGGCTTAGAAAGGTGGAACAATGAAGGGCACCGTTAAAATGTTTAACCAGCAAAAAGGCTTTGGCTTTATTACTGGTGAGGATGGAAAAGATTATTTCTTCCATTATAGTGCGATTCTTATGGATTCCTACAAAACCGCCGATAAAGGCGAAGAAGTGGAATTTGAGGCTACTGAGGGAACTCGTGGACTCCGCGCTGAACACGTTCAAAAAGTTGGAAATTAAGTAACAATAATGGAGTAAGGCCTTATCTCTAGGGCCTTTTTTCTTTATAATCATCAAGACAATGGGAAGAAAGAAAAACCGATCTGTAGCGTCTGTTGTTATCGCGACTATTGTAGGAGAAGCTCTTATTTTTGGTGTTTCTTTTTTTAGTTATTATTTTGTTTTCCATTCTCTTTTTAAACTTCTTCCCGAAATCTCTAGTTGTCCGAATTGTCCTGTGATTCAACTAGGAAAATATTCACTTTACGATTCTTATTCTCCAAGCGATGAAAACCCATGCGGTTATGCTTATTTTACGGAGAATGCAGTGCATCAAACTTCGAACAAAATATTCGCTAAGACCTCAAGCAATCCCAATGAATCTAAGGAAATCTATTTCACGGTAAATTTTATAGATGGAGAGATAACCACGTATTTAAACTTTCCTAATTATCCGATATATCAGAATTGGGATTTCTACGAATATACTTATACTTTTGGGGAGAAAAATTACTCTTCCTCTGTTGTCCTTACTTTTACCCATCAAGAAATTGAGGAAGATGGGATTTTCCGTTACTTTACGCTTTCTTTTAATCGAAGTTATTTCTATGGTTTCTATGAGAGTCCTTTCCAAGTAGATATTTAAAATTGGTAATTATCCTTAATTTCTGCAAGGATAATTTGGTTTTTAACCATAAATTGGTTCCAATTTTTTCCTTCATTCTTTCTTAACTTTTCATATTCCTTCCTTTAAGGAAGGATTATCTATCGCTATAATTAGTCGCCCTTTAGGGGAATTGAAATTATATGTCTTTAAAAGCTGGAATTGTCGGATTACCCAATGTGGGAAAATCAACATTATTCAATGCGATTACAAATTCGCATGTTTTAGCAGAAAACTATCCTTTTGCTACGATTGATAAGAATACTGGTGTTGTGCAAGTACCTGATGAGCGCCTAGATAAACTTTCTTCCATGTTTGAGCCAAAAAAGACCATTCCTGCAAGTTTTGAATTTTATGATATTGCAGGTTTAGTCAAAGGCGCTTCAAAAGGAGAAGGGTTAGGAAACCAATTTCTTGCTGCCATTCGGGAATGTGATGCGATTGTTGAAGTGGTACGCTGCTTTGAATCGCAAGATATTGTGCACGTGGAAAATACCGTTGATCCAAAGCGCGATATTGAGATTATTGATTTAGAACTCGCGATGGCGGACTTAGATTCTGTAAATAATCGAATTGCTAAACAAGAAATTAAAGCACGTGTGGCACATGATAAAGTTGCCTCTTTTGAAATGCCGATTCTTCTTGCTTTAAAAAAAGTTTTAGAACAAGGAATCTCTGCTCGACTTTGTTCGGAATTAAGTGAAGAACAAATGCTTTATGCGCGAAAGAATTTTTTCCTTTTAACCTTAAAACCGATTTTGTATGTTGCTAATGTAGCTGATTCTGATTATGTGGATTTAGAACATTGCGTCCATTATCAAACTGTTAAAACTTTAGCGGAAAGCCAACATGCGCAAGTCATTCCGGTGTCTTGTGAAATTGAGGCAGAAATTTCTCTACTTCCTAAAGAAGAAAGGAAAGAATTCTTAAATTCTTTAGGCGCTACAGAGTCTGGACTTGATAAACTCGTAAAGGCTTCTTATCGCTTACTTGATTTAGCAACATTTTTTACTGTTGGAAAAGATGAATGTCGTGCATGGACTTTTCATGTGGGTATGAAGGCACCAGAATGTGCAGGTATTATTCATACTGATTTCGAAAAAGGGTTTATTAAAGCGGAAGTATATCGCTACGAAGATATTGTTACTTATGGATCAGAATTAGCGGTAAAAGAAGCGGGAAAACTTCGACAAGAAGGAAAGGATTATCTAATGAAAGACGGCGATATCGTTTTCTTTAGATTTAATGTTTCAAAATGATGCGTATTGGTTATGGTGAAGACATTCACTGCCTTGAAGATGGGGGAGAGTTTTACCTTTGTGGAGTTCTTCTCCCTTATCCAGTTCACCCGATTGCCCATAGCGATGGAGATGTCGCACTCCATGCGATTGCTGATGCTCTTTTAGGGGCGTTAGGGCTTCGCGATATTGGTTATTACTACCCTGATACAAGCGCAAAAACAAAAGGCATTCGTAGTGAAATTATCATCAAAGAAATAATGGACAAAGTAAGAGATGCTCATTACATGATTGCTAATTTAGATGTATTAGTTGTGTTAGAACATTACAAACTTTCCCCTTATATCGATTCTTGTAAAGAAAATTTAGCAAAACTTCTTCATATTGAAGGTTCACAAATTGCCATCAAAGCAATGACGAATGAGGGTTTAGATGAAGTAGGAAAAGGAAAAGCCATACGTGCGGTGGCAAATGTATTACTAGAGGAGAAGAAAAATGCAGAATGAGGAAATAATTCAAAAAGCTCTCACTCAGGCAATGAAAGAACTTGGGCACGATATTGACCCTAGTACCATTCTTGTTGAGCGGAGTAAAGATGAAAATCACGGGGATTATGCTACGAATTTAGCTTTAAAATCTGCACGTTTATTTCATAAAGCCCCTTTAGAGGTCGCAAAGGATATCCTTGCTCATTTATCAGAGGATGCCTTCCTTAAAGTAGAAATTGCCGGACCAGGTTTTATCAACTTTTTCTTAAAAAAAGAATCTCTTGGTTCAATTCTTCACGAAATTATTGAAAAAGAAAGTCATTTTGGAGATGGAGAAAAGAAGAATATAAAAATTAATGTGGAATACGTTTCTGCAAATCCTACAGGAGATCTTCATCTTGGCCACACAAGAGGAGCGGCTTTAGGGGACGCTGTTTCTAATCTTTATCAAAAAGCAGGTTATCAAGTAACAAGAGAATATTATGTGAACGATTGCGGGAATCAAGTTCGACATTTAGGCTTATCTTTGCGTGCCCGCTACCATGAACTTTTTGGGGAAGAATGCCTTTTAGGCCCTGATGATTATCATGGGGAAGATTTGATCGCGATTGCTAAATCGATCAAAGATGAATTTGGCGATAAATATTTAGTAGATAATGAAGAAACAGAACGCTTTTTTGTCCGCTACGGGATTGACCACGAGTTAGCAAAAATCAAAAAAGATTTAGCGGATTTTGGAGTCAAATTTGATGTATTTACTTATGAATCGGATATTCGGAATCATCATGAAGTGGAAAAAGCATACGAATATTTAAATAAGAAGGGTTTCATTTACGAAGAAGATGGTGCGAAGTTTTTAAAAACAAGTGCCTTTTTAGACGATAAGGACCGTCCCGTAATTAAGAAAGATGGAAATTACACGTACTTTATGCCGGATATTGCTTACCATTACAACAAATTAGAGCGCGGCTATGATTTGCTTGTGGATATGCTTGGAGCTGATCACCATGGCTACATTAACCGCATGAAAAGCGCACTCATGATGAAAGGAGCAAAAGAAGATACCTTAGCCTGCGAAATTTATCAAATTGTTCGCGTCTTTAAAGATGGGGAAGAGGTGCGAATGAGCAAAAGAACAGGGAAGGCAATTACTCATCGTGACTTAGTGGACATGGTCGGGAAAGATGCTGTGCGTTATTTCTTTACCGAAAGAGCATCGGGAAGCCATCTTGATTTCAATTTGGATTTGGCTCTTTCTCAAAGCAAGGATAATCCAGTTTATTATGCTCAATACGCCCATGCGCGGTGTGCTTCTTTACTAAAAATGGGAGAAGATTTCCCTCTTAATGAGAATGTTTCTTTGCTTACCTTAAAAGAAGAAGGCACAATCATGAAGCAACTTGCAGAATTTCCGAGTATGATTCAAGTTGCTGCTAAGGCGCGTGCCCCTTATAAGGTTGCAAACTATGCCCAAACCTTAGCCAGTGCGATTCACGAATACTATCAAGTTGTGCGTATTCTTGATCAAAACAATCCACAACTAACGGGGGCTAGATTATATTTATTGAAAGCGGCTAAGATAGTAATGGAAAACGCTCTATCTCTTCTTGGCGTTAGCGCTCCCGATAGAATGTAAAAGAAAAGGAGATTTCTTATGAAATACGATAAAAGCATGATTGATGTAGCCGAAGAATGTTTAAAAGAAGCTACTAGTTCTCTCTTATTCAAGGATCTTTATGATGAAGTGGCCTTGATTTTAGAAATGACGGATGAAGAAAAAGATGCTCATATTGGTCATTTCTACACCGATTTAACTCTTGATGGACGGTTTATCCCTCTTAATGCGGACAATTATTGGGATTTACGTTCTCGTCATATTTTTGATAAGGCGCACTTTGATACAAAATCCGCAACAAAACAAGACGAAGTTGAAGAAGAACAAGCTCAAGATTCCATTGATAAGAAAGAGAATTTGGAATATGACGCCGCTATGAAAGGTGAGGTGGCGACAAGCGGAGAAGAAGGAGACGATTCCTCTCTTAGTGGAGAAGATGAAGATTCTCCCAACCTTGTGTAAGCACTTTCTTCTGTAGTGTGGTATAACTAATTAACCAATTTTGGTATTGAAATTTAAGGAGAAAAACATGGCTTTAGAAAACATGGTTGACATGCTTACAAAAGCGCAAGCAGGTCATTATGCTGTTGGTCAATTCAACATCAACAACGTCGAATGGGTAGGAGCGATTTTAGATAAAGCTCAAGAATTAAAAACCCCTGTTATTTTAGGCGTTTCTGAAGGCGCGATGTGCTATATGGGCGGTTGGCATACCGTTGTCGGAATGGTTAAGGGATATATTCAAGATAAAAATATTACGGTGCCCGTTGCGATTCATCTTGACCACGGCAGCAGTTTTGAAGCCTGTAAAGCAGCGATTGATGCTGGCTTTACTAGTGTCATGATTGATGGATCAAAACATCCTTTAGAAGAAAATATTCGTATCGTTAAGGAAGTTGTGGATTATGCTCATGTACGGAACGTTTCTGTTGAAGCAGAACTTGGACGTGTTGGTGGACAAGAAGATGATGTTGTCGCGGAAAGCATGTATGCCATTCCTGAAGAATGTGTACGGATGGTCAAAGAAACTCATATTGATTGTTTAGCCCCTGCTCTTGGTTCGGTACACGGACCATATCATGGCGAACCAAAACTTGGTTTTGATCAAATGGAAGAAATCCATAATCTTGTCAAACTTCCTTTAGTCCTCCATGGTGGTTCAGGAATTCCTAGAGATCAAATCGAAAAGGCGATTGCACGGGGAACTTGCAAGATTAATGTAAATACAGAATGTCAACAATATTGGGCAAAGATTGTACGTGAAGTTCTTGCCAAAGACGATAAAGTTTACGATCCTCGTAAGATTATCGGACCGGGCAAAAAAGGCATTCAAGAAACCATGCAAGAACATTGTGAATGGTTTGGCTGCATTGGGAAAGCCCTTTAATTTCCGTTCTGACTTTACTGAATAAATGAAGAGGAGAGTAATCTCCTCTTTTTCTTTGTTAAAAGGAAAGAAATTCAAATTTCGATTTATTTAAATGGTTAGGTTTTTATAAGAAAAGATAAGTATTTATGGTTTAAAAAATAGTTCTTTTCTTTTAATGAAGGATAAGATTTTCTTTTTCTTTCTTTTGTTAAGAGTTATAAAGAAGTCATGGATAAAAGACTTTTACTACAAGAAATGATTGATGCGGCAATGGAGGCAGAAAAACATATCCTTTCGATATATAAAGAAAATTTTTCTGTTGAAATCAAAAGCGACAATTCTCCAGTTACGGAAGCGGATAAAGGCGCGGATTTATTTATTCGCACAGTTTTGCAAAAAGAACATCCTGATTTTGCTTTTCTTACCGAAGAAAGCAAAGATGATCTTTCACGTCTTCAAAAAGAGGACTTAATTATTGTGGATCCTGTGGATGGAACAAGCGATTTTGTTTCAAGGACAGGAGAATTTACTACAAATATTGCCTACGTACATAATCACGAGACCATCATTGGTGTAATTAACTGGTGTTTATCGGATTGGATTTATTATGCCCTTAAAGGAGAAGGTGCTTATAAACGGAATAAAAAGACGGGAAAAGAGGTTCGCTTATCTGTTTCTTCAAGAGTGGATCATTTACGAGTTTTAATCAGCCGTTCGCATTTACAAAAGGCGGAAGAAGAGGCTTTAACGAGACATAAGAGTCTCATAGAGTCTGTAAGAAGTTGCGGTGCAGCTACAAAATTTTGCTTAATTGCGGAAGGGGAGGCGGAACTGAGCTGGCGATATTCTCCAGGTACCAAAGAATGGGACACGGCTTCTGGGGCTCTTTTAGTGGAAGAGGCAGGTGGTTTCTTTTTAAAACCAGACAAAACGCGGTATCTTCAAAATCGTGAAGATGTATATAACAAAGAAGGTTATTTAGTAGGAAACCGCTTAGAAAATTTCCTTCTTTAGAAAAAAGTTCTATAATGAAATATACGAAAGGAGCATTTTTATGTTGAAATGGTTTAACAACACAAGTCGTATTGTGAAATTAATTCTTCTTATCATCCCTGTGGTGAACTGGTGGGTCGTTCTTTTTGTTCGGATTGCGGCATGGCTAAATAAGCCGAGTTTACTCCGCCTTATTATCATGATTCTCTACATCTTCTTAGGATGGGGCTGGGCGTTTATTGACTTTATTTGGGTCTTACTCTTTAACCACCTTACTTTTGCCAAAACAAAATAATTTATGAACGAATTCATTCAAGAAGTCGATAAACTCCCTATCTGGGTAAAAATCCTTTTAATGATTCCCTTCCTTGATATCTTTTGGTGGGTTTATCGTATTATTTATGCCTTAAATAACAAAAATAATATCTCTCTTCTTTTGTCGATTATTTTATTGATTATAGGAATCCCCTTTTGGTGGCTTATCGATATTATTTATTATTTATTAACAGGGAAAATCTTCGTCTTTGACGATTTTATTTCCTCAAATAATTAAGGGCATAAAAAAGAAAATAGCGGCATTTCTGCCGCTTTTTATTTATTAAGAGAAGCTTCTTTTTCTTTTCTTGCTAAATAAGCGTCCATAACAGAAGGGGGAAGTTTCATAGAGGCGTCGCAACGAATAACGCCTGGTACTTCTTCAATAAGAATGATTTCCACTCCTGCAGAAATATCTTGATCAACATAGGCACAGCCTTCGCATGCTCCTACCATTTTTACGTAGACAACGCCATCTTGAAAGCCAACATATTCAATATCTCCGCCCTCTCTTCTTAAAAAAGGGCGAATTTTATCTAGCACTTCTTCTATTTTTTGTTCAATTTCTTCCATTTTTCTTACTCGTTTCAAGACACTTTCTCTTTCGCGGAGTAATATAACGCAAGTGGAGGCAATTTGCCTCAACGATGATTATTTTTTAAGGAAGATTATATGAAAAAAGAAATTGCAAAATTTGAAGACTGGCCATTTCGTGTTCCGAATTGGCAGAAGGTTTTAACAAAAATTGACGAACTCACAGACGCTTTTATTCACGCCAAAGATGAGAAAGAAGCCTTAAAAGCTTTTAAGGCTATGAGCCGTTTTAATGAGAAAGTGAACGACCAACTTACTCATATTTCGGTTTTATTCTCCTTAGATACAAGAAATCCAAAATATAAAAAAGCCAACGATGCGATGGATGAAAACTCTCCCTTAATTGGGGCAAAAAATCAACGATTCGCAAAAGCTTTAGTAGAAAGTCCTTATCGGCCTTTTTTAGAGAAGAAACTTGGTTGTTTTCTTTTTACCATGTATGACTACTCTTTAAAGGCCTTTGATGAACGGGTTATTGAAGAATGTATTGAAGAAAATAAGTTAGTTTCCGAATATAACGCTTGCATCGCTTCTGCAGAAGTTTCCTTTAATGGAGAAATTTATAACTTACCTCAAATGGGAAAATTCATGACAAATGTTGATCGTAAGGTGAGAGAAGAAGCCTCGAAGGCTTATTATTCGTATTTAGAAACTATTAAAGGAAAATTAGAAGACATCTATGATCGTTTAGTGAAAGTACGCGATAAAATGGCGAAGAAATTAGGATATTCTTCTTATACGGAATTAGGCTATATCCGTATGAACCGCTTTGACTATACTCCAGAAGAGGTTGCTTCTTATCGCGAGGCGATTCATGATTTTGTCACTCCTTTGGCGAGTAAAATCGCCCATGATCAAGCCAGACGTTTACATGTTCATTCTTTAAAAGTTTATGACTTAAATGTGCAATTTTTGGATGGGAATCCGATTCCTTTAGGCAGTACGGAAGATAAAGTGGAAGCGGCAAAAAAGATGTATCACGTTTTATCTCCTGAGACAGATTATTTCTTTCATTTCATGGTTGACCATCACCTTTTATTCTTAGAGGCAAAACCAGGGAAACAGTCGGGAGGATATATGACTTATTTCCCTATTGAAGAATGTGCGATTATCTTTAGTAACTTTAATGGAACTTCTGGAGACGTTGATGTTTTAACCCATGAATTTGGTCATAGTTTCCAAGCTTTCCTTGCAAAAGATATTAAGATTCCTGAATATCATATGCCCACAATGGAAGCCTGTGAGATTGATTCTATGTCGATGGAATTTTTCGCCGAGCCTTACATGGATTTATTCTTTGAGGATCCAAAGAAATATTGTTATCTCCATCTTGCGGATAGCATTTCCTTCTTACCCTATGGGGTCACGGTTGATGAGTTCCAACATTGGGTTTATGAAAATCCTAACGCGACGGCAGAGCAACGAAACGCAAAGTGGCATGAATTAGAACTAAAATACACTCCATGGAAAGTAAAAGCTTACGAAGGTTGTTCTTATATGATGGAGGGGTGCCGGTGGTTAACACAAAGTCATATCTTTGCCTCTCCTTTCTATTATATTGACTACACTTTAGCGCAAGTGGTGGCTTTCCAATTCTTTAATCTTGATCGCAAGAATCACGAAAAAGCATGGAAGAAATATCTTAAACTTTGTCGCCTAGGAGGAAAGTATCCCTTCCGCACGCTTTTAAAGAAGGCCGGATTAAAAGACCCCTTCGATGAAGGAACGTTGAAGAAAACAATTACGCCACTGAAAAAAGTCCTCAAATCTTACGGATTTTAACGGATTTTCCGATTTACGCCTAGGAAACTAGGCGTTTTTCTTATCTTTTAGAAACTATGATTTATGCATATAATGGCTTTAAAGGAGATAATATGAAAAACACAAAACTTCCTTCCTATCTTCGTCTAGGACTTGCGTTACTGACTCTTCTTTTAACAGTAATTGCTTTTTGTATCCCTGCTTTTGTGGTGAGTTCAGGCGGGGCTGATTCTCCGATTTATTTTTTCGGATTTTTAAATGAAAGTGGTTCAACAGTAGGAGCAAGTTTCTTTGATGATCTTTCTTGTTTATTCATCTGCATTCTTCTTGTTGTTGGTTCTTTCTTCTTAACCTTCTTAAAAGAGAAAACACCTCTTAATTATGTTGGTTATGCTTTTCTTTTAAGTGCTTCTACATGGGTTTTTGCGCGTCATTCTGAGCTTTCTTACTACTTAGCTATGCTTGAAGACAGTATGAGCAGTGCCTTTTCTTATACGATGGGTGGGTTAAACTGCCTTGTTGCTGCTTCTACCTTTGCCATTCTTCTTATTCTTACGGATGTATTCTTCCTTTATGGTTATGAGAAAGTGGAGGCTTATATTCAAAAGAAACAAAAGCCTATTCTTACGGTTGAAGAGAAGCTTGTGCGTTTAAATTCTATGCACGAGCAAGGCTTGATTACGGAAGAAGAATATGCCTATCTTCGAAAGGAGACCCTAGATGAAATGGTTACAAAATAAATGGGTAAAACTAGCAGAGGTTCTTGTTCTAGTTTTATCCATTGTGATGTTTTTAATTGCGTATATTTATCCTTTATATAGCCGAGGATTAGAAGATTCGATGACTGATTACTATTTCATGGATAATTTCCAAAATAATAGTCTTCTGTTCTTCTTTTTAATTTTTAGTTTTGTTGGGGGAACCTCGTTTGCCATTTTTTCTCACCAAAAAACCTTAAGTATTTTGGGTGTGGGTTTGATGCTTGTTCCGGTCATTATTTTTACCATGACTTTTACGGATGTGATTCTTTTACTTCAAGAAACCGCGGAGGCAGGAAATTTAAATATGAACGTGAATGTTCCTACCTTTTTGCTTTTAATCATTGCGATTTTCTTATTCTTGATGGCAATCATGACTCTTTTGTCTCTTATTTTTCTTACAGATGAGAAAAAGGAAGAAAACAAATAATTTAAGCCTATTTTGCAAAGATATTGTGTTCTTTAATGACTAAACTTCGCGAAGTCTCAAGGGCTTTAACTAGGTCTTCTACCTTACATTCTGATAGAAGATAGGAAACCCAATGTTTCTTATCCATGTGATATGCCGGAAAGACTTTCTTTTCATCAATAATTTCGAATAAAGTGTCAGGTTGAACTTTCACGTTTAATACTGGCACTTCTTTTTCTTTTTTAGAAAAATATTTCCCCGGGGCAAATAAAAATAAGCCATACCATTTCTCTTTAATTTTTAAGGCTAACGTTTCATGATCGCTAAAAGGATAAGTGGCAACCTCTCCATATCGTTTCTCGATAATTTCCATGGCCTTTTCTCCCTGGTAAAGATAAGGAGATAAAGGATATCCAACTTTCCAAAGAATATTTTGGACTTCTGTTTCTACTTCACTTCTTAATTCTTCTAAGAAGGCATTATGCGCGGAAGAAACATGAAAAAGGAAAAAAGGTTCCCTTGTGTCACTTTCGATTACTTCATAAGAATAATCAATGTCAATTAAATTGATTTTGATTATTAAAAGAAATTGATGATCTTTGATAGGGATTTCTTTTACTGCTTCTTTTTCCTTACATAGAAATCCTTCTTTTATCAAATCTTCTCTATTTAGGAGTTCATTCATCTTTTAATTATATAATCTTGTTAAGGAAGATAAGATTAGCAAAACTCAATGGGAAAAAAGAATTTTTTAATACACAAAATAAAAAGAATTAATAAATTGCTTTTGTTGAAATAGGATCGAAAAGATGAGCTTTTTCTGAATCGAAAGAAACGCCAACTTCATCTCCTACTAGGATTACTTTTCTTGCATCCGTTTTTGCCACGACATCTTTTCCTCCAAAGGAGAAATGTAAGTCGTATTCGCGCCCCATAAGCTCTGCTACATCCACTTTTGCTTTAAATAATGGCGGATGGTTAAATTATGATTTCATTCAGTTAGTTGAAGGGGAACATTTGGCGGAATATACCATTACTGCCTCTACAGGAACTGGATATGAAATTACCAATCTCACTTCTCCTATTATTGCCGGAGAAGAAACAACATTTGATGTTGAATTAGAAGATAATTATTCAAAAAGTGAAATTGTTGTTAAGGCAAATGATGAAGTCCTTACCAAGGGTGAAGATGGCCATTATCACATCACCAATATTCAAGAAAATATTACGATTACCGTTAGTGGTGTCACCCTTAATACTTGGGAAGTTCGTTATTATGCCTTAAATGGTGATAAAACTCCTTTTGCGACAAAAGAAGTAACCGTCGGAGAAGAAATCCCTACTGATATTGGTACTCCTACTCGTGAAGGGTATGTATTTAAGGGTTGGAGTATTTCCTTTGAAGAAATGCCAAATAGCAGCATCAATGTTTATGCAGAATGGGAAGAAGCATCCTCCTCTTCGGAATTACCAGACAATCCGAATAATCCAAGTGATCCAAGCGAACCAACCACTCCTGAAGAAACTCCACTCAATGTTCCTGCTATTGTTGGGGGGACGATTGGAGGAGTTCTTGGTGTTGCTTTAATTGCAGGGGCAATCATCTACTTTATTCATAAGAGTAAGCAAACAAAATAGTTGTTCTAAAATTGTTATAGGGCTATCGAGTCGGTAGCCCTTTTTCTATAAAAATATATATTTTCAAAGAATCTGTTGAAATCTGTCGACAGATTATTTGCGTTTTCAGCAGAATAATTGTTATTTTCAACAGATTATTTGTGAAGGTTTGTTATCAAATAAAAAATAAATTGATGTTATGGTCTATACTAATAAAGAAGGAGGTTTCTAAGATGAAACATTCTCGGGCTTTGTTTTATTTTTCCCTTGTTGTTTTAGGTAGTGTTCTTCTATTGAGTGGGTCGATTGTATACGCACTTCCCGAGACTTTTAACCCTGCCTCTATTGTATTCTTTGTTCTTGGGGGACTTTTTGCTTTTATTGGTCTTCTTGGCTTATTTCTTCAAAAGAAGGAAAAATAATTTTTAAAAGAAAAAGGATATAAATAAGAGGGGATAAATAATGTCTCCTCTTTTTTAATTTTTGTTAGTGGCTAAACAAAAAAACAAAATATATTAGGTAACAAAGTTATCGCAACAAAATTTTAAAATCCGATGGAATCTCTTGTTTATTCTTTTTTTGTTGCAATGAGTTCAACAAAGTTTGACAAATATCTATGATTTTAAGGACAATTTAAACATAGCAAAAGGGCCCCTATGATGAGTTTGACTAACTCATTGCAACAGGGTTAATTGTTGTTGTGCGTTGCCTTCTTTGCTTAGGTTGATGGGGTTAGATTAATGGTAGTAATCTAACCTTTTTCTTTGGAATTTTACGAATCCCAAGAGTCTTAAGGAAGTCTTCCCCAAACTTCCTTTTAATAAGGTCATAAGGAGTTTGATCTCCTTGACTTTTTCTTACGTAAGAATTGATATGAGAATACATTTCTTCAATCATTTCTTGGGTTAAGTCATTAAGGCTATGCCCTTTTGGAAGAAAATAACGAACCAGTTCATGAAGTCTTTCGCAAGTCGCTTTATCGGTAGCTTTATAAGGGCTAGTAAAGTAAGTCGAACAAATCTTCTCTCCTTCCTCATTTTCTTCAATTTTTGAAAAATAAGAGAATTCCGTTCCATTATCAGCAAGATTGATAGGGAAGATATGTTTCACTTCTTCCTTATCGAAGAGATTGAAAAGTTTTCGTAATACTCTTAAGACACTAGAAGGACTTCCTTTATCGATAAGATACCCAAATTGGAAAGCATATTTCGGAAAGGTAATCGTCAAAAGAGCCTTTTGATCTTCTCTTTTTCCAATAATAGAATCGTATTGAACAATATTCCAAGTTGGATGATGTTTTACTTCATTTTGATAATCTTGATACGTTCTTCCGATTAAGACACGGATATCTCGCAATTGAACATTTTTGATATCTTTTTCATAGCTACGTTTATAGCGTACGTATCTTCTTAACTCATGAGCTTTAACTAAGAGAAAGCCTTTATAACATAGCCTGCGGATTGTTTGCTCAGAAACTAAAGAAGATAAGATGGGATTCGAAACATAGATATGATGAAGTGAGTGACCAAGAGATACTCCTTTAGAAACAATCTCATCAATTAAAAGAATGGTCGATTCAGAAGTTTTTGGAGTGCTTCTAGAAAGAGAACGTTTTCTCCTACTCTTCTTTTCAGCTTCTATAAAGTTGTAGTAAGTTTTTTCTCGTGAGCAATATCCATTGATAGGACATTTGTTACAAAGCCCATTAAATTTTCTAGTACAAGGAATATTGTTTCCTTTTTTGTGGATAGAATTATTCTTTAACTCACGAGAAATGGTGGATTTATGAACGTGAAGTCTGGCGGCAATTTTTGTGATGTTCATCTTTTCAAGCAAACAAGCTTGGATGGCCATACGATCATCAATTGTTAAGCGTTTCATTGCTCTTTTCTTTTTCTCTTTATGAATTTAGAATGAAGTATGTGCACTGCAGTATTTAAAAAAGAACCTTACCCCGTTTTTGGGCGTAATCTTGATGTTCCTAATTCATATGGAGAAAAAGTGCTTTTCACTCCTCGAGAACAGCCCTTTTCTTATCGTTATCTTCCTTCTTTAAAGGAAGGTTATGCTTTATTAGGAACAGGGATTCTTGTTAATGATTATCCTTTATTCTTTGATGCCATGAATGAAAAAGGTTTGGCCTTAGCAGGATTAAATTATCCGCATAACGCCTGTTTTTATCCTCACGAAGAGAATCCAAAGCATAAAGAAATTGCCCCTTATGAACTTTTTACTTACTTATTAAGAAAATATGAAAAGGTAGATGAAATTCGTCGTTTCTTTTCGAAGGCAGTACTTGTAAATGAACCGTTCTCTTCCTCTTTACCATTAGCACCACTTCACTATATTTTTGTAGATTCCCAAGAATGTCTTGTTCTTGAACAAGATAAAGATGGTCTTCATCTTTATGAAAATCCCTATGGAGTTTTAACAAATAGTCCTTCCTTCTTTTATCAAGTCGAAAACTTGCGGAAATTAAGAGGAGTGGGTCCTAGTGCACCAAAAGATAACTTTTTATCTCGACTAGATTTTACAGGAGTTGGAACTGGTACGATTGGTTTGCCAGGAGACTGGTCCTCTCCTTCTCGCTTTCAAAAAGTCGCTTACGCTAATCTTCATACAAAAGAAACGAATCAAGAGGAGAGTCTCCTTCACCTATCACAAATCTTAGATTCGGTTCGTTTTATTCGCGGAGAGGTTATCGAAAAAGGGAACGAGGAAGAAGTGACCTTATATCAGTCCTTAATGGACTTAAAAAATGGGCATTATTTTTATAAAAAAGAAAAAGATTTCTCTTTCTCTTCTTATTCTTTTCACGATGCATTAACGATAAATAAAAAAACGTCCTTTTATCTTTGATGATGGATCTTTAAAATTTTAGGAAGAAATAAAAAAATAGAAAAAATACTTCCTTTTTGCAGGGAATTCTCTTCATTCATTCAAAAAAACGTCGGTTTTAAAGGGATAATTGTTTTCTAAAAAAAGAACGGAATTCTACAGGCTTAATGAAATCTCATCTTGCGTATTCTCATTTTTTCTTATAATTTATAAACGCATGGACGCTGGACCTGAACACATAGACCCTCTATTAGTAACTGCAAATATACAAGCAGAAACCGTAGATCTTAATACGGTGCAAATTTTAGGCATGCCAATGTGGGGGGCATGGCTTGTTATTGCTATACTTTTATTAGTAAGTGCAATATTTTCGGCGAGTGAGAACGCTTTTTCTAATTGTGACCGCTTTGCCTTTAAAGCCGAAGCTGAGAAAGGAAATAAAACGGCCAAGATTGTTACTTTTCTTGCGGAACGCTTTGAGGGAACTTTGGTATCGGTGCTTGTGGCCAATAATATTGTTCAAACCTTAATGTCCTCTATCTCCGCGATTATTTTCTATAACATTTGTCAAGCCTATGGACTAGGAGATGCGATTGAAGCCGTTTTATCAACGGTTGTTATGGCCTTCCTTGTATATGTAGTTTCGGATACTGTGCCTAAAATTTTAAGCAAAGCAATGCCGAATCGAATGGCTTCTTTTTTAGCTTGGCCTGATTTTCTTGTTTATGTCCTTTTATTCCCAATTTCCTGGGTTTTTCGTCAACTGCTTAAGTTAGTGCATAAAATCTTCCATATTGGAGAAGAAAATCTTTTATCAAAAGAAGATATTTTAGAAAAAGCGGATGAAGCAGTAACCGAAAACGAACTTACAAAAGAAGAAGAGGAACTTTTAGAACCAGAAGAGGTCAGCATGCTTAAAAAAGCTTTAACGCTTTCGCACAAAAAAGTTCGCGATGTTATGACCCCAAAAGAAAAAGCAGTTTATTTAAAAGAAGAAGATTTATCTCCTTTAACGCTTCCAGAAAAACTTCTTTCTCTTCCTTATACTCGTCTTCCCGTTTTTAATAAAGAAGGCAATTGTCTTGGTGTTTTATCCACAAAAACCTTTTTCCGAGAATACTTTCAAGATGAGCATTTAGATCCAAGAAGTTTCTTGCTTGATGCTTTAGAAGTAAAGGAAGATGACGATCTTCTTGTGGCCTTCAATTCCTTAACAGAGGAACAGATTCATCTTGCCTTAGTAAGAGGGATTGATGGTTCGTTAGTTGGATTATTAAGTCTTGATGATGTTTTGGACGAAATTATTCCTGTAGGGAGGGGAGAATAAGTATGGAACTTGTTATTGGTTATTCCATTGCTTTAGTTTTTCTCCTTTGCGGATCTCTTCTTTTCTCAAGCGCTGATATGGCGTATGGATCTTTATCTTTATCGCGTTTAGAACGAGATTTAACGCAAGCACCTTCTAAAAAGGGAAAACGGGCACTTGCTTTAGCAAAACATTATGACCGCACGATTTCTACCATTCTTTTATGGAATGACGCGATTAATGCGGGTTTAGATAGCGTTTCCACCCTTTTAGGTATTGCAGTTGCCTCGACATACCTGGGAATTACTAATCCAGATATTTTAGAAAATTATGGTCTAATTTTTTCGATGTCGATTTTAGTTCTAAAGATTATTTTTGGTGAAATCATTGCAAAATCCATGGGAAAATTAAAAAATCTTTCCCTTGCTAAGCTATATTCTTATCCCCTTTCTTTCTGCTTATATTTCACTTTCCCTATTACTTTCTTTGTGGGGGGTTTGGGACAAGTAGTTTCTTATCCTTTTTTAAAACTTCTTCCTGAGAGGAAGCCTTCTGAAGAAGGATTAGAAGCAATGATTGAAGAAAGCGAAGAACTTGGGACCTTAAGGGAAGAAGAAGCTGAATTTTTAAGGGGTACCATGGACTATGCTACGGCAAAAGCGTATGAGATTATGACTCCGCGTGTAAAAGTTTATGCCGTGGAAGAACATACAACAGGAGAAGAGATTCTTGAGGATGAAAGCGCCTTTACTCATACAAGAATTCCTGTATATCGTAAAACAATCGATGACTTAATTGGTTATATCACTTTAAAAGATCTTATCCGTCTTCATTTTGAGCAAAAAGATGAAGATATTCACCCTATTATTCGGCCCATTTTATTCTTCGGAAGAAGTGAAGAGGCAAGTGAAATTTATAATTCATTCCGCAAAGAAAAAGAAGAACTCGCCGCGGTTCTTGATGAATATGGTGGTTTTGAAGGAGTCATTACGAAAGAAGATATTGTTGAGGAAGTTGTAGGTGAGATTTGGGATGAAACTGACCATGCAGAAGAGCCGTTACTCGAACAAGAGAATGGGGATTACATTGTGGATGGTTCTCTTCCTTTAGAAGAAATTTTCGATGAACTTGATCTTGATGTTGAAGAATCGGGAAGTGAATCCGAAACTCTTGGTGGTTTTTTAACCGAAATGCTTACCTTAAAAAATATCCGTATGGGCGCTTCTTTAGACTATGAAGGATATCGTTTTATGATTGTTGCTTTAGGGGCAAGGCGCGCGATACGACGTGTAAAAATTGTTTCCTTAACAAAGAAGGATGAAGAAAACAAAGAAAAAGAAGATTAAGCAACTTCTAAAATAATTGTAAAGCAAGAAGTAGAAGGATAATAAGCAAAGGAGAGGGCAAGAAGAGAATCGTTACTTATATAATTTTCTTCCTTTTTCACCCATCCATTCTTTTCTAGTAAAGAAGCATAAAGACTACTAGGATCAGTAGAAGTAAAGCATTGAATCCATAAAGAATCTCCCGCTTCTACTAAATCATAACTTTCAACATTTTCTTCTAAAGCAGGAAGAGAAGCACTGCTTCCTTTCTCTTTGATCCAAGAGGAGATTTCTTCCTTTGGGAAAGAAGGGAAAGGAACATCCGGGAATAAATCGACGATAAAGGTACCTTCTCCTTCCTTTATCGCATTATATTCTTCATCGTATAAACCAAATTGAGCTTGTATGCTTCCTCCTAAAAATTCATAAATTAAGACTTTTTCGCCAGGCAATACTCCGCCACTGACATAAGAGGTAACATCCTCATAACCGACTTCTAAAAATAAAGATACGTAGGCAGTAACTGCAGAATATTCTTTCTTTTCCCATTCAAAAGAAACATAAGGATATCCATATTCATCTTCACCCGTAATAATCTTGTATCCTTCCTCGTAAAAAGGAGGAATATATTTTCCAAAATATGGTGAAAGTAAGGCAAGTTCCTCGCTAGACCAATTTTCTTGTGTGGGTGTAGAACTACTAGAGGATGAGGAAGAAAGAGAGGAAAAAGAAGAATCTTGCACCAAAAGAGAAGAGGATGAAGAAATAACTGGGGCGCAGGAGGCAAGTAGAAGCCCCAAGGTAAGAAGGAAAACTTTTTTCATAAGACTATGATAAAGGAATAATTGTCTTTTAGGAGAAGATTCTTTTAAAATTTCTTTGTCTATGCTGAAAGAGATTTCTGTTGTTGCGGCCATCCTAATCAAAGAAGGAAAAGTTTTTATTACCCAAAGAGGAAAAGGAAATGGGAAAGGTTTTTTTGAATTTCCTGGGGGAAAAGTAGAACCTTTCGAGAAGGAGGAAGAGGCTTTAAAAAGAGAAATTAAGGAAGAACTTGACGCCGAAATTGAAGTTCATCGCCTTTTTATGCGTGTGAAATATGATTACCCATCATTTCTTCTACATATGGCGTGTTATTTTTGTTCTTTCCTTGATTCTCATTACTCTTTAAAAGAAGCAATCGACGCGCGTTTTGTCTTCCCTAATGATCTTCTTTCCTATTCCTTTCTTCCTCCAGATTTAGTGGTTGTAGAGCAGCTAATTCCCTATTTAGCAAGTCAGGATAATGAAAAAAAGACGCACCTTGAAAAATAGATGCGTCTTTTTCTTTTAATTTATTTCTCAAAGAAGATAGTTCTTTGTACGTCGAAGATAAAATCTGACTTTTTATAATGGCCCATATTCCTTCATAATCGCAATGAATTATGGCAAGGATTTCTTGATAGAAATGTAGGCTTTTCTTTATTCCTAGAAGAAGCAAGTCATCTTGTAAGGAAAAATAATCATAACGAAAGGCAAAAAAAGTTGAGGCATTTAAGAAAGGACATTTCTTTAACGATAAACGGACACCAGGGAGTCTTTCTTTTCTTTTTTCTTCTAACAAATAACGCATGGTTTCCGAAAGCAAAAAAGTGCATGAAATTTTCTCTTTTCTTTTTAATTCAGAAAAAAGATTACTACTTTGATGACTCAAACCAAGAAAAAAAGAACGTTTATGCATATCAAAAAGAAAAATAAAAGATACACCATGGTTTTTCTTAAAAAGGGAAGAGTCACGAACAAGAAAATAAGGTGTATTCGAATATTTTCTTTTTCCAACATAACTTTCAACACAAAACGAGGAAGGAAAAAGTTCTTTTAGGGAAGAAGAAATGTTTCTTCTTAATAAAAGAATCGTTTCATCTTCTTTCTGGATAAGGGAACCGACATAACTTGGGTATTGAAGAAGAAAACGTCGAAGAAGCCCTCCCAAGGCGGTTGGTAAAGTTTGCATGGGTCCTTTTTATCAAAAAACAATAAACACAACACAAAATTTATCGTATTTATGAAAATATTATGTAAAGTCTATCAATGTGTTTCTTTCCATATATTTAACAAATAGACATTATTTGAAAGAAATTAAAGCTTATTTTGTTTTGTTTTTTATACTTTACATTTACTTAACCAAATGTAATGAGAAATACTATTACAATAATTTGAAAAAAAGTTATGAAAAATTACTGAAAACTACTTTATACAAAGTAATAAATTTTCATAATTTCTTTTTTACGAAAATTCAACTAGTGAGTTAGTAAAGTTAACGTTTAGGTGATAAGTTTCCCTTTTCCGTGATTGTTATTCGTTTCTTTTTAAACAAAAATACGGAAGATAAAGGAGGAGTTTATGTTTAAACTGAACGAACGTTTATTCGAACTTAGAAAAGAAAAGGGGCTCACTCAAGAAGAGGTCGCGAAAAATTTAGGAGTTTCACCTCAAAGCGTTTCTAAATGGGAAAACGGCCTTACTTATCCTGATATTAGTTTATTGCCTTCTATTGCCGATTTTTATGGAGTAAGCGTTGATTATCTTCTAGGGAAAGATGAAACAAAAAATCGCCAAAATACCAATCCGACCATTCATATCCATGTGCAAGAAGAAGGGCAAGAGGAGGTTAACATTCATCTTCCTTATTTCATCCTTAAAACTTTTCTTAAAAAGGGAATGCATTTAGGAACGGAAAAAAGCGATACAATATTTTCCTCCTTTAACTTAGAAGAAGCTGTTGAACAAGGCGTGCGCGGGAAAGTCTTAGAAGTGAAAGAGAAAGAGGGAACATTAGTAACCATTGAAATTGAGTAATTCCTTATTTTCTAGGTTTTCAAAAGCTTTAAGTATCAAATTTAGAAACAAAAAGGAATGATCTTTATTGTTCTTCGGTGATGAGTTGTTCTTGATGGATTTTCCTCCTTCGTAATTAATCTAATGATCTTTTGAATAGTTCCTATTGTTTTGTATTTTTACTTCAAGCATTTCTCTTATGTTTTGATTGTATTTGGTTCTCCAACATTTTGTGTAATCGATACAAAACTTAAAGCCACATGAAATGTTGGAGTAAGAAACAAAACCCTTAGTTATTGACTAAGTTTGTATTAGACATGAATTAGCATATGGAATTGCTTCTCTCTTTGAATACGGACGATATTATTTGATTAAATCGAGTCTTCCGTTGGTAAGCGCCTCGAGGTTGTCGAATATCCTCTCTTCGTCCCAATCCCACCACTTGAGTTCAAGCAGTTTTTCGATTGTCTCATCATCGAATCTCTTTTTGACTACTCTGCATGGATTACCTACGGCAATCGAATAAGGATCAATATCCTTTGCGACGACTGAATTCGCTCCGATTATCGCGCCATCTCTGATATGGACACCAGGAATTATGGTGACGTTTTCGCCAATCCATACGTCATTCCCTATGATGGTGTTGCCTTTAAGAGGCAAATCCTCTAGTTTAGGAGTCGCCTTTTCCCAGCCGTTACCCATGATGTTGAATGGATATGTTGTAATGCCATTCATTCTATGGTTCGCACCGTTCATGATGAACTTGATGCCTTTGGCAATCGCGCAGAATTTTCCGATTATCAGCTTATCGCCGATGAAGGGGTAATGATGCGATACGTGCTTCTCGAAATCCTCGCCATTGCTTTCGAAGTCATCATAATATGTAAAATCCCCAATAATGATGTTTGGGTTCTTAACGATGTTCTTTATAAAGCAAACGCTGGGGACATTAGGGTTTGGATGTATTTTGTTTTTGTCTGGCCCTATCATCATATCACCTGCTTTTCTTTAAAATTTTACCATAAAACACGATATTTTCTGTTATTTCACAACACTTTCATAATCTAACTTATATCTAGTTAAAGTCGCATAAGCAATGATAGTCGCTACTGTTCCATCTATCATCTTTAATCTTGAATTAAGTTTCGATGGTTGGATATTTCTCTTCACATCTACTTTTGCTTGTGTATTTTCAAGGCACCACTTGATGATAGGGTTGTTATTGTAATTAAGAGCATTGTTCCTCAAATCCGCCTCAAGCTACTTCATGGTTCAGATAAATAAAATTAGCTTGGCGACTAATATCGATAGGGTTATCATCCAAAAATAAATCCAATTTTTCATTCGCCATTCTCTTCACCTCAATTATTATTCATCTAATTTCATGCCAATCTCATTGAAGAAAGCGACAGGTTTCTTTTTCGTTTCCATGTTTGGTTCGAATTTTCCTCTTCCTATCTACATATAGAAACATAACTAACATTTAATATTCTACCTAACTCGTGTTTGGTTAAGAACTTTCTTTCTCGATATTCTCTAATCTTTTTCGCATAATCAATATCCCCTTTTCCATGATCAATTAATTTAATAATTCTATAAGTAATGTTATTACTAAAATTATATCATCCTTATAAAACATGATTTCGTTTGCCATTATTTTAGGACATCCCAATAGCCTGTTTTATTAGAACCAATTCTTTTTATTAACCCTTTAGATTTTAAATTTTTAATTAAACGATCTATTTTTCTGCTAGAAAAATTGGTTTTAATTATTATTTCTTCTTTAATTGCTCTATGGTTATCCTTTAATACATTTAAAATCGCAATCTCGTCTTTGCTTATTTCGCCATTTATTTCGCCATTTATTTCGCCACTCTTATTTCTATCTATTCGATAAAATTCAATTGAATATTCTAGTGATTGCTCGAGGAAAAAATCAAAAAAAGTCACCGCTAATCCTTGTTGAAATCAGTAAAAACCTAGGGTGTTTACGTCACCTTGTAATTGTTGAGCGCCTTGTATTTGTGAACCCTCTTCTTGTAATGGTTGCTCCAAAAAATCCATGAGTTCGACCACTATTACAAGTCACGATTTTCAAAAGCCCTTAATTGTCGGCACAAAAAGAAAAAGCCCGAACACCCCTAATGAACTGAACCCCATTTAGTTCACCATTATCAGATTAGATACCTCTTAAGTTAAAATATACTTAGGAGGTTTTTTATTATGAAAAAGACTAAACCCAAGAGATTTACTAACGAATTTAAAGCAAAAGTAATTAATGAATATCTTGAAGGGAAAGGAGGAAGAAGAGCCCTTGCTAAGAAATATGGATTAATACCATCTACTATTAAATATTGGCTCGATACAAGAGATAAGAATGGAAAATTAAAAGAAGACAAAAGAAAAACACGTTCAGGTAGACTAAAGAAAGAACCAACAATTGATGACTACAAAGAAAGGTATGAAATATTAAAAAAATACCAAGCCTTCTTAAAAGCACGACAAAAGAAAAAATAATATTTATCAATCTCCATCGAAAAGAATATAAACTTTCTAATCTATGTGCTGCCCTTTCTATTTCAAAAAGAACTTACTATAAATATCGAGATAGAGAAGACAAAGATTATCGAGATTATATTCTTATTAAACAGGTATTTGATAGTTCAAAAGGGACATATGGTTATCGTAGGATCGAAGAAGGCTTAATGATTGAATATGGTGTAAAATTCAATCATAAAAAAATTGCAAGAATAATGCGAAAATATGGTCTTAAACCTGAATATATAAAAAGAATTAGGAATTCTGGTGGTTATAAGAAAATACAAGAAAATGTTAGACCAAACTTAGTTAAAAGGAATTTTAATACTGAAAAGAAAAATCAGATATGGTGTACGGACGTTACCTACCTAACGTTTGGTAATAAACGCGCCTATTTATCAACCATTATTGATTTATATGATAGAAGAGTTATTGTATATAAAATTTCTAGATTTAATAATTTGCAATTCGTTATAGAAACTTTAAATGAGGCTATTCAAAAAGAAGGAAATATTAAAGGCTTAATTCTCCATAGTGATCAAGGTAGTCAATATACTTCTAATCAATATAAAGAAATATGTTTAGCAAATGGTATACAAATATCAATGAGTAGAAAAGGAACCCCAATAGATGATTCTCCTATGGAAAGTTGGCACGGTATCCTTAAAAAAGAAACACTATATAACAATCAAATCAAATCATTAGATGAGTATATTCATCTTGTAGAAGAATGGATTATTTTTTATAACACAAAAAGATTAAAAAATAGGAAGCCTAAGCCTCTTATTAATTAAACTGATACATTTCATGTGAACTAAATGGGGTTCAGTTCAAAAAAGGGTATGCAGACTTTTTTTATGTGATAAATAGGCGTTTTTGAAAATTGCTCCGTTTGCCTAGTAGTCAAAAATGACGATATTTAGGCTACTAGAGAATTTTTTTGTCTACAAGAGAAACGATAGTTAATCTATTTCTCAATCATTTAAAATTCAACTATTTAGCAGTATAATAAAGGCGAAAACGAGCGTGGACTTTTCCGGAGTCATCATCTTTTTGCCACACAACCTAGTGATGAATAAGTAATTTTGCATTTATCATGATTTTGGAAGGAGAATGATATTTATGGAAACTGATTTTATCAAATTAATTGAAACTAGAAGAAGTATAAGAAGCTATAAGAAAGAACCAGTATCAGAAAAGG
>CASEFL010000002.1 GCA_949287245.1 uncultured Bacillota bacterium | reverse complement strand
AGTGACTGACCCTTTTTAGCATTAGTCCCAAACAATCGATTTTGTCGCTTTGACATTGTCAGTGTTAGTGACTGACCCTTTTTAGCATTAGTCCCAAACTAGGAGTTGGTTTACTTGGGTTTATTGTTAGTTAGTGACTGACCCTTTTTAGCATTAGTCCCAAACTTAAGGGTTCAGCTGTAAAAGCCCTTCAAGGTTAGTGACTGACCCTTTTTAGCATTAGTCCCAAACGCCGGAGTTGACGAAACTAATTTTATTGTTGTTAGTGACTGACCCTTTTTAGCATTAGTCCCAAACGTTATGAGCGCGTGGGCAGGGCACGCGCAAGTTAGTGACTGACCCTTTTTAGCATTAGTCCCAAACTTGTAAACACTTTGGCGCCGATTTCTTAGTGTTAGTGACTGACCCTTTTTAGCATTAGTCCCAAACTGAAGTCCTTTGCTCCGTATTTTCGGTCGTGTTAGTGACTGACCCTTTTTAGCATTAGTCCCAAACTTATTCTTTCAAATGGCGCGAGAACGGCAAGTTAGTGACTGACCCTTTTTAGCATTAGTCCCAAACTGGAGCATCATCGGAGTTCGCATCTCTTTAGTTAGTGACTGACCCTTTTTAGCATTAGTCCCAAACCTAATTCTTATTAAATTAAGCTGAAATTTGCTAATTTTCGGAATTGTGAGTTCCTAGAGTCAACTAAAGTATATCAAATTGCAAATCATAAGAAATTCAATTTTTAATAATGAATCAATAGATTTCACAGAGATCTTTATCAATTACAAATCGCTTAACTCCTTCATGATGAATGTCATGGTGGTCAATATCAATAACCGATAATCCAATATAGGAAAGTTCTCTTTTTAAATCTTCAATTTCGTTATCTTCTAAATAAGCAAAAAGATCATAAGTAAAGACTAACTTTAAATCCATCGCTTCTCTCCAAGCGCGAAGATAAGAGATTAAACTATTGAGAAAAGAACTCTCATCGTAATCAAATTTAAAGTCATATTGGCCAAGTAATTGGGTAAGATCAATTTGATCATTGAAAGTTATTGTGCCTTCAAAATCTAACGCTATTTCTTCTAATAACTCCGCAATAGCTTGATTAATTTTGTCAAACTTCTCTCTTCGCTCCACAGTCAATGCAGTTCGATCAATCTTTTTATAGATTGCCGTAAGAATTTTCTTCGAATTAGGGTTTAAATCTAATAAATCTCTTACTGTTATGAGATGTTTTTTAAGAGGTTTCTCTTTCGTATCTTCAAAAATAGAGAAACTATTTTCTTCTTGAGCGACTAAAGCATCGGCAAAACCCTTATAAAGTTTTTGATTTTCGATGGTAAGAGACACAATATCGCCCGGATCAACATCGATAGGAAATTGGAAAAAAGTAGAACGAAATCGAATCATAATGTGACAATCCTTTCATCAGTAGTTAATACATCTGTTTCTGGTGTACCTAGAAGATATTCAATAGAAGCAAATTGCTTTTCGGTTACTTTTAAAATTGAAACCAAACCATCATTTGGCAATATTTCACGCACTTGTTTTATCGAACTTTGCGCGGCGCGATCATCCATATTTAATTTAATGTATACCGAATACTGAAGACGATAAAATCCTTGTTTCTTTAACCCTTTTACAAATTTCGTGTAGGCTCTTCTTTCGGAATCGCTTGTTACAGGTAAATCAAAAAAGAGGATAAGCCTCATACATCTAAGGGAGTTCATATTGTATGAACTTTACCTCCTCCACTTTGTTATTCTTTAGAGCAATTAAACAACTTTGCACATAGGAATGAATGGCGTTATCAAAAAACATTTCATCCCCATTAAAATGAACTTTCTCTGCCAAAAGATGAACATAAACATCTTTAAAATTCTCAACATTTACTTTGTTTGCAAGGACATAAGCATCTACAAAAGGTCTTAAAGGTTCTACAAAATCACAAGATAGATTAAAAGGATTGGTTACACCAATATGATGAATCCCTAATTCTGTTAGATAACCAAACGCCTTTATTTCTCTAGATACACAAGAAAGTACAACGCTATACCCATAATTGAGAAAAATGTTAGTAGGAACATCTCTTGCGCTTCTTTGAAAGTTAGAACCAAAACAAGAAGAGAAGTACACTCTTGCCGCATGACCCTCCTGATTCTCTTTATCGTTAGGAGTTACCATCTCGCTTAGTTTCCTAAGAGCATCTCCCCCGTCTTTTTCATAATGAATTAAGTTGTTTGCCTGTCGATTAATCTTTTCTTTAATAATTTTTTGCCATAAAAGTCCCTTTGTAGATAACGACCAATTCATCTGTGTCTTAATTTTTACATAAGAATCAGTTACTCCTTGAAAGGGTTGTAGTTGTCCTTGAGGATTCGCCTTTGGATCACAAAAAATAACCGATACTTTCGCTTCCATAAGACGCGATAAAAGAGAAGCAGTCATTGAAACGCCTGTGTTTTGAATAATTAGCGTTGATATCTCATTGACATTTATCCGAGTTTCGTTATCCGCTCTACAAACAAGATAATTTTGAGAATACTCTAGTTTACAGCGATTCTTAATAACGATTGTTCGGAAAGGCATAGTTATTTATCGTCCTTAGCGATTAATTTCCAATTAAATCCCGTGACAGAAGTCTCATAGATTTCAAATCTATGGCTGAGATTTGAAGGTATTCTTGGTTGATCTAAAGTAAAACCTTTGCACTCATTTTTGTGATTCATTTCTGGGATAGTCTTACATATTTCACTAATATTCAATTCCCCTATATTTGGTATTACAGTTTTTGTTTGATATCGAGCCTTGCAAACTTGAGTTACATAGTACATAAAAATACACTGTTCACTAATTTTTGCTTGTTTAAATGCATCATAAAGAACTTGTGAATGTAACAATAGCGACATCTTTTTATGATTAATCGTATTAGGCAAATCTTGAATGCTTCTAGTAGAAAGTTTTTCACTATACCACTGTAACAAAGTAACCAAATCTGAGGACTTTAAACCAACAAAATCATCACCTTTCTTAGAAAAAGAAATTATTGTGTCTGAAACTTCTGGATAATTAACTCTACAAGCCATCTCAAAAACATTAGGATCAATTTTTGTAATTGGTTGATTTGCAAATGCAAATACCACATTCATTACTTTTAAGAGCATCCTTAGAATATTTTTTTCTTTTGGAGGAAGTATAAATTCAAAGATAGACTGTGCAAGCAATCTATCGTCAGCCTTTCCACTGATGATAAGGAAAGATTCGCCATATTTTAAAATTGAGTTCCACTTAATCTTTGGCACGATAACTTCAGCAAATGGATTATCCTTTAAATAGAGATTCTTAATTTCTTGTTTTAAACTTTGCTCATCATCAAAAAGTTCTTTTTTTATGTTTAAATTACTAATAGGAATAAGTTTGTATAAAATTTTTGTACCTTTTGGAATTTTAATCAAGGACATAAAACCGAACGCTTCTTCACGATATCCACCATATTCTTCTACAGGCAAATAACTTCTTTTTTGACTATTTCTTCCTTTAATAGGGATAAGTGCAAACTGTTTGGCTGCAGCGGGAAAAATTGTAGCTTTTGGCAGAATGCGATGATTTGTTTTTGTGCGATATGATATTAGTATCGTAGTGGACAGACCATTTATATACTTATTTATCATTTTAATAGATTCGAAATTGTTTCTATCCCAAATGACATTTCCAGAAAAATCCTTTAAAAGATATGGCTCTTTCTCTATAGGATCTCTATTTTCAATTTTATCAGGCACTATTAGAGCACCAAAAATTCGCAAATAAACAGTGGTAAGATTGCGAAGATATTTACCTTTATCTTGGCTCTGTTCATATTCTCTCTTCACTTCTTCTAGGTCATGTTGAAATCTTAGCCAAGTTGCTTGATGCCTTTCTTCGGATAAATATCCATAGTAATTATCAACAACCCTACCGACAACAATGTTCAAAAATGCATCATGAGCGTGGTGCAAATTATTTTCGTCACGTATTTTCCAAAGATGTGCTGCATTTCTAAATGCAGAAACCAAAGAAGCTTTAGAATAAATGACTCTAGGCATACCCCCTGTAGAATTGTGCATAAACTCCTTTATAAAATCGATAGTAGCTTTTGCAGCAATGCTAGTTGCGGTTAATTGTTCATCAGTAAAAGATTCAAAATCTCTTTCATTAATAGGCTCTACACGAAGAATGGCATCCCGTTTTCTTTTACTCATTAAACCGACGCGATATAAATACTCAGTCATTTTTCTGCCTTCTGGCAGTAAAACTGAACTAGGAATCGGATAAATAGGACCTTTCGTTTGGTTACAATCTTTGTGGACAAGAACTTTGTTGGTTTCCACACCTTCTAAAGTACGCAAAGACCTAGGAATAATGTGATCAATTTCTAAATACCCATCTTCGCAAAGAGGTTTCCCACAATAAGGACAAATTCCTAATTGCTTCTCATACAAATACAATCTATCTTTGCTCAAATCATGATGGCTAGCAAAATCTTTACAATCGAGCCTCTTGCTTTCGTTGTTTAACAATTCATGAAAATATCCATCTACATGTAAATTTTTCTTGTGTTCTAAAGCATTCTTTAATTGTAGTTTTAGTTTATTCAATCTATTAACGCTATTTTGCCCTTGACCATCAGAAACTCCAGATAATTCTCTTGTGCATTCTACATAGTACTCATCTATAGGCCTTCCCATTAATTTTTCTAGTTCTGAAATGAGACGATATGTTTGAAACAATGGACGTTTTGCTTTTGGAGAAATTACTAACTCTTTAATGTATTTATCTGGGGTGATTTTTTCATCTAACTGCACCTGACGATTAAATTCATGAATATGTTTCCATAAACCATATTTATCTTCTTTTAAAAGTAAGGATGTGAGTTGCAAACTTTTCTCTTTTATCAAGTCAATAACTCGATATTCCTTGCCATCAAAAGTAACAATCATTTCTAACAACTCGCGTGATAATTTCCCAAATTTTTTATAATTCAGATTAGCAATTCTTTTTAGTTCGGCCTTACTAAAATAGTCGTCGAACTTTTCTTGTTTCATTGCCTGGATGAATCCTTCTTTTTCATCACTAAAAATTGTTTTTAGATAAATCACCTTTTCAATAATTTCTCTAGTTTTTTTATCGTTACTTGCAAGATATTCTTTAAAGTCAACCCATGGGCGCATGCTTAATGGCGGTACATCATTTTTATCTACATCTATATCGCTTGCTATATATTTAATACTTACATCTTTTTTACCAGATATAAATTTTTGTAACCCATTCAAAGTAGGGTTTACTGTCTTTTTAAAATAACCTTCTAGAATAGAAGAAACGCTGACGTCATTTTCAGAATCTTCCCATTTCAGAGGCTTCCCGTTTACCTTGATTTTGTTTAACCATGAAACACAAACGTATTCAGTATATAGGAGCGAATATCTAGGAAGAGCGTTACATGATGGTAGATAAGTACATCCATTTGTCATGCGTTCAATAAAAAATTGTTGAGTAGTTAAACTATCAACTTCATCGTTGAAATTCCATGGGGTAATTGGGTCATGGTTGTCGCGATAAAATTTTACCCATGAATGCTGAGAGCGAGAATTAAACTCACCATTTTTTGGCTGCCCCATCAAAGGGCCAACATAATAAGGAATTCTAAATTTTAATAGCATCAAGATTTTTGAAATATTCTCTTCCGTTAACAAGGAGGGATAATACTTGCTTTGATTATTCAAAATCTCTTTCAATTCAACTTCATGTATTTGATAAGGAATGCTCCCGTTTTTCTTAGACCGTTGCTTTACAAGATATTTATCAGAATTAAGCAGTTCTATTATTTCTTTTGTATCGTTTTCTTTTTCGAACGGCTTAAGAATGTCTTCCTTTAGGAAAACACGAAAAGCATCATAACCGTGTAATTTTCTACTTCCTTTTTCAACAACTGGTACAGGAACTTTTCTCCCATGACAATGGCCAATATAAGCAGAATAATTAGCAATTGTTGCTTGGCCTTTGCTATCAATCCAATCTTTCCAATTAAACCCAAACACTTTATTCATCACTTCGTGCATTTTAGCTAGGTTGTCAGAATAGTGATTTTTAATCCACAATTTCAATTGTTCTTTTTGCTTGTGGTGTATTTCGTATTGTTCTACCATTGCTTCACTAATGTATTTATGGTTATTCATTATGTCTTGCAATAAAGAAATATCGAAAATCTTTTTAGCTGAAAGAACAATATTAATAATGGGAGAGTTGTCTCCTAACAGTTCCACTAATAATTGTAAATTTTCTTCGAAATTATCTGCATCAAGATCCAAATCAATGTCACCTATTTCTTTATCTAAATCATCGATAAAGGCAAGCATTTTCTTCAATTTAACGTCTCCGTTAAATAAAAGAGAAGGGAGGAAATCTTTAAGATACTTAGAATATTCAATATGCAAACTTTTTTGTTTCCAATTTTGTTCAGTAGCAAAAGAACCATCCGCTTGTTTTGTCCTACCTCTTCTTAAAAAATCGCTAACAAACTGTTTTCCTTCTACTAATTTTAGATTTTCTAAATCATCTAAATATTTAGTTTCACTTCCTTTTTGAAAAAACTCACACTCAGAATACATTCCATAAAGTTCATTCAAAGATTCAATCATACTTTTAAAACTATCATCTATAATCTCAACCGTCCCCAAAGGATTAAAACTTTCTCCGTAAATGAAGTTTCCGCGATGTTTTAAAATGTGATGAATAGCTAAATAGATCAAACGTATATCAGCTTTCTCTTTTGTATGCACAAGCCAATTACGAATATCATAAATTGAGGTAAATGGATGCTCGTTAGGAATAATTTTCTTTAGCTCCTTACGCGAAATGAGTCCTCCAAATAAACGATCATCTCCTAAATAGCCATCATCATATATCGGCCCATCTAAAAACTTTGAAAGATCTTTCTTCTTATAAAAACTACTATTCAATCTTAGAAAAAAGTATGGATCTACAGACTTCATTTCTTTATCAAAAATTTGCTGTAATAGACGAATTCTATATTTTCGTCTCGCCAACCTTCTTCTTTGAGAACGTGCTAAACGTCTTGATTTGGCATTATTATCATCACTAACCGAATCAAAAAGACGGACTCCCCACAATAACTTTCCATTCTTTTTGACAATATGATTCTCTTCATCACATAAGCACCATCCTAAGGAAGAAACACCTAAATCTAATCCCAATAAAAGTTTTTCAGACATTTGCAAATATCCTCCAAATGTTTAGAATAGTAATGCTAATCCTTTTTAGCATTGTGTAGTCCAAATAAAGTTTCTACCCAATCATTATCTCAAAAGTTGAGAACGAATTCGCCCTCTGATCAAGGGCGTTTTTCGTAGGCAGAACCTCTTTATTTCGACGAGTAAAGTATAGCAAAGAACCATATATTTGAAAGCGTTTTCATTACGTGAAGAAAAGAAATATCAGCAATAAATTACAATCTATTTTTAAACAACATCAATTGATTAATGATGCATCATTCATTCCTAGTGCTTTCATGGAAATAAAGATTCCAAAAGCTCCAACTTATCAGAAACATTGAAAAATCATATCTTTGCGAACAACTTGTTACGTTTCGTGAATGAAAGAACAAAGAGAAACATTATGAAAAAGGAGAAAATAATCTTTAAAAATCTATAAAATTTCTTTCATTAAGCTAAGGATTCCATACACTTCAACGTTAATGGGGATAATGCTGTTTTTATCGTAATAAACTAGTGGGGTTGGTACTTTTGCTAAATCAATATTTTTAAAAAGAAAGGTGGATAAAGAAGGAGAAAATATCATATTGCCTAATAAAATTTCTAAAAGAGAAAAAAGAGAAGAGTTTTTCTTTGCTAAAAGAAAGCTTATATAGATGCCCGCCGCATAACGGATACTTCTGGAAATGTCGCTTGCAAGAAAAGAGACAAAGAACTCTTTTTCTTTCTTTGAAAAAGAAACATGACTGGTTTCTTCAATAAGAGAAATTCCTTCCTCTATACTTTTAACCTCATTAAGAAAAGAGAACTTCTTAGATGATTCTTCTTTTAAGAAGCGTTCTTTCTTTGACGCAAAGGAAAGAAGAACATCCACTTCTTCCCCTAAAGAAAAAAGTTCTTTATTTAAGGTAAGAGAATACTGAGAAAGAAGGATTATCGGATTCATATTTCTATTATGAAGATGCATCTTTCTTGAGACTAGAGAAAAGGAGTTTTATAGTGAATAAATAAAAGGAGCACTTATGAAAGTTTATAAATGTAATCATTGCGGCAACGTTGTTCTTGTTTTAAAAGATGGTCATGTTAATCCCGTTTGTTGTGGAGAAAAAATGGTGGAACTTCTTCCTGGAGCGGTGGATGCTGCAGTTGAAAAACATGTTCCCGTCATTGAAAGAGTATGTGAACATCGTATTCATGTAAAAGTGGGTTCCATAGAACACCCTATGACCGAAGCACATCTTATTGAATGGATCGCGGTAGAAAGTGAAGGCGATATTCAAATTCATCATCTGAAAGCGGGAGAAAAACCAGAAGCAGAGTTCCGTCACGTTACCCATGGGACCGTTTATGCATACTGCAACCTCCATGGCCTTTGGAAAGCAGAATTCTAAATAAATATTGTTTATGACTGCTCGCAAGAGCAGTTTTTTTATAGGAAAAGAGAACTAGTGAATAAAAAGAACATATTCTAAGTAAAGATATAGATCATTTTGTAAATCTTGAAAGCAAACGAAAAGTTTATAGAAACAAAATGAAACCTATGTTCTTTATAGAAAAAAGTTTTATCCAATCAATCTTCTTTTACCGCGCTTTTAAATAATTAAAAGTAACATTCTTTTATTGAGAATATTAAGAAAATAAGGTAAATCTTAAGTATCATGGAAAAAGGTTTGGTTCTTTGTGGAGGAGGCTCTCTAGGAGCCTATGAAGCAGGTGCTTATCAGTATCTTTTAGAAAAGGGGTTAACTTTTTCTGTAATGACCGGGACTTCAATTGGGGCACTTAATGCCGCGATGTATGCCGTAGGGGACTTTGAAAAAAATTTAGAGATTTGGAAAAACGTTACGGTTCATACTGTTTTACGAAATGGAATTAATTTAACACCCAATACGTTAAAAAACTTTTCTCGATCAATAAGAAAAGAAATTATCAATTATGCGCAAGATTATCTTTGGTATGGGGGCGGGGATGCTGCACCACTTAAATCTCTTATTGAAGAGAATGTCGATCCGCAAAGAATTAAAGAATGTAATGTAAAAGTAGGAATTGTTACTACAAAACTTCCCTCCTTTGAAGAATATGATGTGCTTCTAAACGAAGTAGATAATGATTTAATTTCAGAATTTTTAATTGCTTCCTCTGCATGTTACCCTCTTCTTCCTATCAAGTGGATTAAGGGAAAACCTTATATTGATGGCGGTTATCGAAATAATATGCCTATTGATTACGCATTGCGGTTAGGCGCAGAGGAAATTATTGCTATTGAACTCCATGCCTGGCCGCGAAACCCTCAACATCCAGAACTAAAAAATCTTCCTTTTGTAACCTTAATTACTCCTTCTAGAAAAACTGGTTCCTTTTTCGATTTTACTCGCCAGGTTGTAGATGAAAGTATCGAACTTGGTTATCTAGATGCCAAAAAAGCTTTAGGAGATTCTTATGGTTTTGCCTTTACCTTTAAAAAAGGAAGAAATGTTGGAGAGTATGGAAAAATTTTAACCGGAAGTTTATTGCACCGCGGGCATATTTATGATTATCACAAAATCCAAGAAGCTTTCTCCTATCAAGGAAATGTTCCCACAAGCGAAGAGGATTTATTTATCCGCACAATTGAATTTGTTGGAGATATTATGGGTGTTCCTTTTACCCATGAATATGATTTACGCACTTATTTAAGGACCTGCGAAAAGAAGGTTCAAGAATATGCCAGGACTTTAAAAACTTTTAATTATTTCGCTCTTCATCGAGGTAGTAAAAAAGTAAATCCAAAACACTATAAGGATTTGCTTGCCTGTTTATATGGTGAGGTAAAAGAGGGATCCTATTTAAGCACCTATGAGACTTTAACCGCTGCTTCTCCTGAAGTTGCCGCTTTGATCGCTTTATATCTTCTTTTAAAGGAAAGGAACCTTCTATAAACCTCTTTTCCTCATACAAAAAAATGCACGGATAACCGTGCATTTCAGGTTATAGGATGAAATTATAAGTAGTACTTATTTAAAACTTCTAAAGTTTTCTCGTCTAATTCATAGACAAGAGGTTTTCCTGTAGGAATTTCTACCCCAACAATCTCTTCTGCAGTTAAATGTTCTAGTTCCATAACAAGAGCACGAAGGCTATTTCCGTGAGCGGCAATTAAAACCTTCTTTCCGGCTTTAATCGCAGGGGCAATTTCTTTATCAAAATAAGGTTTGACCCGCTTTGCGGTATCCACAAGACACTCAGTTAAAGGGAGATCTTCTTCATTCATCTCTCCCTTTTTCACAAGATTCGTATAGGTTTCTTGATTCCCTGGCCAACGAGGATCATCTTTTGTTAAAGCAGGAGGTTGAACATCTGCAGATCTTCTCCAAATATGAACTTGTTCATCGCCCCATTTCACAGCGGATTCTGCCTTATTTAATCCTTGTAAGGCTCCGTAATGTCTTTCGTTTAAACGCCAGCTATAGTGTTTTTCAATGTTCCCTTCTCCTAATTCTTCCAAAACAAGGTCCATTGTGCGGTTCGCTCTTTTTAACACGGAAGAATAGGCAAGATCAAAGGTATAACCATCCTTCTTTAAAGTTTTCCCTGCTTCTTTTGCTTCCTCTACGCCTTTTGGGGAAAGATCAACATCCGTCCAACCTGTAAACTTATTTTCTAAGTTCCAAGCGGATTGACCGTGACGAATCAAGACTAATTTCACCATAAATGATTTCTCCTAAAATTTCTTTTTTGATTATAGCGATTTCTTTTCTATTAAGATACGTTCACTAAAAATCTTCTTACTATCATCTAGTGCAAGACGAATCACATCATCCATATCTAAATATTTATAAATCCCTAACCGCCCACCAAGGAAAATTCCTTCTTTTTTTGCTTCTTCTTCATATCGCTTTGCTAGAGCAAGATTTTCTTCATCTTTTAAAGGATATAAAGGTTCCATTCCTTCTTGCCAAGAAGAACTATATTCCCGTGTAAGAATGGTTTTTGAAGAGACTTCCTTCAAAAAGTGTTTATGTTCAACAATACGTGTATAAGCAACTGTCTCATCCGTATAGTTCATTACTGCCATACCTTGATAATCTTCTTGATCCAAAGTGACTTTTTCAAAACGAAGAGAACGCCAACCAAGAGCGCCAAACCGATAATGAAATAAAGCATCTAATGGACCAGAATAAATAATTATTGGCGCAATTCTTTGATACTTTTCGCGATTTTTAAGGAAATCAACATTTAAAAGAACATCGACATCTTTCAAAAGAGCGTGTGCTAAAGCATCATAGCCATCCTTTGGTAACCCTTGATAAGGATCATTAAAGTAGTTGCTATCATAGCGGAAGCGTAAAGGCAAACGCTTGATAATGGAACTATCCAGTTTATCGCAAGTCATTCCCCATTGTTTTTCCGTATAATGCTTCACTAATGTCTCATAAAGTGTAGGGCCAATATGGGCTAGACACCATCCTTCCACCGTCGATTCATCGATTCCAGAATAAGGCTTTGTCTCTTCTTCTAGTTTTCTTTTTGCATCATCTTCCGTAACTACATCTGGCCAAAGTTCATGGAAAGTATTCATGTTAAATGGCAGGGAATATAACTTCCCATGATAGTTCGCTTTTGGAGAATTGATATAAGGCACAAAAGGAGTTAAGGAAGTAACAAGACTCCAAACTTCTTCATCTCCTGTATGGAAAATATGCGCACCATGCGTATGAACGGAAATTCCTTCTTCTTTCTCTTGATGACAAATCCCACCTACGTAGGATTCTTTTTCTAAGACAAGAACTTTCTTCCCGGCTTGGTGGAGTTGATAAGCTATTGTTGCACCATATAATCCTGCACCCACAATTAAGGCATCATATTTCATGTTTTTCCCTCCAAATGCGATACCACTTTACAAACTTTTCTAATCCTTCTTTTAAAGGAGTAGAAGGCTCAAAATGAAAATCACGAATCGTGTCCTTTAAATCCGCATATGTACGAACCACATCCCCTTTTTGCATAGGAGCAAAAGTGATTTTTGCTTTCTTATCTAAAACTTCTTCTAAAGTATGAACAAAAGTTAATAAAGGAACGGGATTACTATTTCCCAAATTATATACGGCGTGCAAGGAACCATCTTCTTTGGGAATAACTGGGGTTTCTATCATCCGAAATAAACCCTCAACAACGTCCCCAACATAAGTAAAATCTCTTTCCATCTTTCCGTTATTGAATAAGGTAATGGGTTCACCAGTTAATATCTTTTTTGAAAAAGAATAATATGCCATATCGGGTCTGCCCCATTCTCCATAAACAGTAAAGAAACGTACCCCGCGAGCAGGAATTTGATAAAGTTTCGAATAAGCGTAAGCAAAAAGTTCGTTACTCTTCTTTGTCGCGGCATATAAAGATACAGGCGCGTCACATTTATCTTCCACACAATAAGGAACTTTTTCATTCGCACCATAAACACTAGAAGAAGAGGCATAAATTAACTGTTCAACTGGAAAATGACGACAACATTCTAAGATGTGATAAAAACCAATAATATTCGATTCAATATAAGCATCTGGATTTCTTATCGAATAACGAACCCCTGCCTGCGCGGCTAAATTCACGCAAATATCCACTTTTTCTTCAGAAAATACCTTTTCTAATGAAGAAAAATCCTCTAGGCCAAAATGGTAACTTTTATAGTTTGGATATTCTTTTAATAAAGCTTCTCTTTCCTCTTTTAGCTTATGGTCATAGTAAGAATTCATGTTATCAATGCCAATAACAGAAAACCCTTTCTTTAGTAAAAGCAAAGAAAGATGAAAACCAATGAACCCTGCAGAACCTGTAACAAGAATTCTTTTCATCTTTAATCTCTCCGATAAATATCTCGTGTATAAACTTTATCTTCATAAGGAAGAAGTTCATGATTCATACGGTTCGCAATAATGACATCACATCTAGAAGCAAATTGTTTTAAATCATGAAATACTTCGCTTCCAAAGAAAGTCGGTTCAGAAAGAAGAGGTTCATAGACAATAACCTTTGCTCCTTTCGCCTTAATTCTTTTCATAACGCCTTGAATAGAAGAACTGCGGAAATTGTCTGATCCTGATTTCATGGTTAGACGATATACCCCAATAACAACATCTTTCCCAGGAATTCCGTTTTCTCCAAGCGTGTGATTCTCTCCATAAAAGCCTGCTTTTTCTAATACGCGATCCGCGATGAAATCTTTTCTAGTGCGGTTAGATTCAACTAAAGCACTAATTAAGGTTTCTGGAACATGTTCAAAATTGGCCTTCAACTGTTTGGTATCTTTAGGAAGACAATACCCGCCATAGCCAAAACTAGGATTGTTATAAAAATCTCCAATTCGAGAATCAAGAGATACTCCTTTAATGATAGAGGAAGAATCAAGCCCGCGAACTTCCGCGAAAGTATCAAGTTCATTAAAGAAAGCGACTCGTAAAGCCAAATACGTATTGGCGAATAATTTTACGCATTCAGCCTCCTTACTACTCATATAAAGAACAGAAGGATGATTTAAAGCGCCTTCATAAAGCAATGTAGCAAAAGTTTCTCCCGCCTTTTTTAAGAAAGGATTTTTAAAATCTCCTCCGACAATAATTCTTGCTGGATTTAAATTATCTTCTAAAGCATGGCTTTCTCTTAAAAATTCAGGAGAAAATAAGAACAAGTCTTTCTTATAAAGATTTTTTAAAGTGTCGGTATAGCCAAAAGGAATGGTAGATTTGATGATAAAAGGAATATCTTTATTTCCAATTTCTTTTAAACCAACCTCGATAGCTGCTTCCAGTTTTGAAGTATCAAAGTAATTTTTATGTGGGTCATAGTCCGTTGGTGCAGCAAGAATAACAAGTTCTGTATTTTTATAAGCAATTTGGGGATCAAGAGTTACTTCTAAATCTAAGGAATCTTCTTTTAATGCTTCCATAATCCCTACTTCATGAATAGGGGAAATTCCTTTGTTTAAAAGTTCTACTTTTTTTGGATTCACTTCTAAGCCTTTTACGTGATGTTTTTTTGCTAATAAAACTGCAAGAGAGAGGCCTACATATCCAAGACCAACTACCGTAATGTTCATAAGAAAAGTTTAACATAAAATGTATCTTTTTTCTTTGAGCGTGGATATTTATGAGAAGAATTGTTCGCAACCTTTCTCTTTGTATTAATAAATAACTTTGCAAAACGCATATGTTTTTTCTAATTTTTAACAATTCTTATATGATTTGTTTTCAATTTAAGAAAAAGAAAAATATTCTTTTACGAAAGTAATGAGAATCCAATAAGCATTCGAACAAAGATAAATGTGTGTCTTTCCCTTTTCTTAGCTATAATTTCTCTTATGATAAAAAAAGAAACTTATGAAGAACTCCATACCATGCTCTTCCAAATGCTCATGGAAGTATTAAGAGTGTGTGAAGAATCAAAATTAACCTTTTATTTAGGAGGAGAAACTCTTTTAGGGGCCTACCTCTTCCAAGACTTCCTACCGAATGCTTATCAAGGAGAAATTTTAATGCCTAGAAAGGATTATGAAATTTTTCGTATTCTTTTATCTACAGGCAATATGTTATCTCGCCTTTATATCTTAGAAGATAAGACAACCGACCCCCATTATCCAGAAGGTTTTTGTCGGATTCGTGGGCGGTTAACTTCAATGGATTTACCGCGTTTTGAAAAACAAGGTTTAGAAAATAAAGGAATTTTTATTGATGTTCGCCCACTAGATGAATCTTCTACAGGAGAAATGACAAAACTCATTCGTTATTCAAAAAGAGTAGCAAGAAACGAAGAATGGATTTCTTTAAAAGTAGCCCCAAAAGATTATCAAAAAGAATGTGCAGGGCCATTCGCGCGCTTCCTTAGTCATTTTCAAAAGAAAGAAAAACTTTTTAAGAAAAGAAAGAAATTAGAAGCTTGGCCATTAAAGAAAAACAAAAATGCAACCCATTATTTAGACTTATACTCCCCTTATTTATTTCGTGATTCAATTTATCCTATTGAATCCTTTAAAGGAAATAGAACAATTCCTTTTCGAGGATGGGAGTTCCCTACTCCTAGCGATATAGAATCCTATTTAAGAACAGTATTTGGTGATTATCGAAATCGAGATTACAACTCTCCAATCGATGAGAATTTAGCGCCTAGTAACATCGATTTGCATTTAAAGTTCTTTTAAACTTATAAAACAAATAAGGTGCATGTAATCTATTTAAACATTGTTTGAAGAAATACTAAAATCACTATAATGCTTGCTTGAAGAATATGGATAAAAAACGCGGTGCAATCAATTCCATTACAAGTATTGTTCTGAGGGTTATAAGTGTAATTTTAAATTTCTTTGCCTTGCGAGCGCTTGTCCAAATGATGGGAGTAGACTATCAAGGCTTTAATACGCTGTTTAATAGCATTCTTGGTGTTCTTACCATCGTTGAAGTAGGCTTTGCTGGCGCGGTAGGCTTCTGTCTTTATGATCCTATTTTGGCAGGAGATAAAGAAAAAATTGCTGCATATTATTGCTATTTAAAACGCATCTATTTAATTATTGGTGTTATTGTTATTTTAACTGGAGCAGCGGTAGGAATTTTTCTGCCATATCTTGCTAATGGTGCTACGGTTACTTGGGATATTTATCTTGCTTATTTTTCCTATCTTCTTGGATCTGGCGGCGTTTATTTCTTTAGTTACAAAGGGGTCCTTTTAAATGCCTATAAAGAAAACTTTAAAAAGGATTTCGCCTCCTCTGGCGCCTCCATCATTCAACATATCTTACAAATAATTTTTGCCTATATCTTTCCTAATTTCTTGCTTTTCTCTTCTTTCACCCTTGTAAATTTGCTCATTCAATTTCTCTTGATAACCGTCTTTTCAAAAGAACATAAAGATGTATTTAAAGGAAATGTTTCTTTATCTTTGGTCGAGAAAAAAGAACTCTATAAATTAGTGCGTGGAGGACTTTATCACCGAATTACAGGCATTGCGGCAAATTCTTTAGACACCATTATCATATCTTCGCTTATTTCTGTAACCGCGTTAGGTCACTACGCCAATTACAATACCATTGCTACTGCTTTAGTAACGGTTATTGGCGCTGGTATCTCTGCTACAATATCTGTTTTGGGACATGCATATCGTTCGCAAGGAAAAGAGGCTTTAAAACGTTACTTTAACATCACAATATTGGGCGGATTTATTTTATTTAGTGTTGTTTATGGTGGGTATGCTGCTGCTTCCACTCCTTTTGTAGCAATGTTTTATGGTGAAAAATACATTGAATCTTGGCCAATCGTCCTTGCGATATCTTGCTTAGGGTTTATTCATTTGTTTGCCTATTTACCAGCAGCGTTCCGTGATTGTTCAGGATTATTTAAAAAAGATGCTCTTGTTCCTATCCTCTCTTTAGTAGTCCAAATTATTTTAAAATTTTCCTTAGTTTGGAACTTTGGGATTTTGGGAGTTGTTTGGAGTAATGTAGCGGTTTATGCCTGCATCAATATTCCAGGAACAACTTACTATCTTTATAAAAATATTTTTCAAAGTAAATTTGATAAAACTTGTTTGTTAATGCTTTTTATGCCTTTTCTTTTTCTAGCAGAACTTGCTTTCATTCTTTGGATAACAAAGTATATTCAAGGCTCTTATACAACGCTCTTCTTCGCTAATGGTTTTATTGCCGTAGGAATTGCAGGGATATGTTCAATTTCCTTCGCCTTTCTTGGAAAAGATTTCCGAACCTTTACTTTATCAACTGCAAAAAGATTATTAAAAAGAAACTAATTTCGTTTTAACAAACTTTTTAAAATTTCTAAAGTAGCGTCAATTGAAAAATTAGAATTCGTATAGCACTGATTTAAGTAACAAGCGTCAATCATTCGCACTTTACAGCCTATATTTATTGTATTCCTCACCCAATCATTAGCATTTAACGAAAGAAAAATAACATTATCTGTAATCTTGCATTCTCTAGTGACACTAGATGAAACAAGGCAAGGCAAACCAGATGCCTGCGCTTCAATAATTGTATTAGGCAAACCTTCATAAAAAGAAGGGAGCCATAAACAATCAAACGCGGAATAAAGTTTATTGATATCCTTCCTTGACCCCAAAAAAACAACTTTATTTGTAAGATTTTTCTTCAAAACAAGATTTTTCAGTTCACCAAGCAATTCTCCATCGCCACAAAAAACCAGCAGACTGTTTGGTTTTTCTTTTTGAAGCAATTCGAATGTTTCGATATTAAAAAACGGATTTTTTTGTCCTGTTAGTCGACCAACAACACCAATGACAAAAGTGTCTTCAGTTGCACTTAACTCATTTCGTAACTGAACTCTAGCGTTTTTGTCATATTCATAAAAATGAAATGGTATCCCGTTAGGTAAAACGTGGCCTTTTTTATCAAAATGTTTTTTACCAAAGAGAAATTCCCCAGCTTCTTTAGAAGGGGCTAACATTACATCAGTATAATGTCTTAACAAGGGCCTTAAAAAAGGCCAAGTTATCTTTTTAATTAACTTATCAGGAGTATTTGTATTCATTGAACGGCAAGCGATTGTAGCGTTGCTACTTGAACGAACTGCCATTAAATCAATAGCAGAAAAAGGATTATTTGCAAATTTTATAACGGCATCATAAGAATTCTTTTTTAAAACATTCTTGATTCCTCTATAACACTCTCTTAAGGATTCAGACTTTGATGGAACATAATAAATTTGGCTTCCATTTTCCTTCACTTCTTGATCAAAAACACCAACTTTATTAGCAAGAAAATCAATATGAACACTTGTCCCAATTGAGGCGCGAAATAACTTAATAGCAAAGACTTCAGCGCCTCCAAAAGTCAAAGAACCGACCATCATTAATATTTTCATAATCTAATATCTCTACTTTCCAATACAAAAGTTCTTGTTAAAGATATATTTCCTTTTTGGTAAGAAAAGAAGGGCAGCCATGAATGACTTTTTCTTTCGATAAACAAAGTATATTTAAATCCGCCACTAGAATATTCATACAAGCCAAGCATGATTGAGAAAGGAAAATAAAACGCTTTTGAATAAATTAGCATTTGAAAGAAAAGGCCCACCACAATCGCACATACAAAATATGCTAAGGAAAACATGTATTCTTTTGCTTTAGGATTAACAAAACTGCATCGCAAAACAGGGATAAAAAAGAGTAAAACTCCAATAAGACCGGAATTACATAAGACTTCAATTAAAGTTGCATGAGAATATGTACCATAACTTAAAGCGTTCTTAAACCCATCAAGTCCGTAACCAAATACTATATTTTTTGACCATAAATTTAACCCATCAATAATCATGTTAAAACGCTGAACACTAGAAGCATCATAATTTCCTTCTCCAACTCCAAATAGCGTAGATAATAACGAAAGAATTCGTTCAGTTAAACCAGTAAATATCGGAAGAGATAAAATGCCAACAGCGAGAATAGCAAGTACCACTACCGTTAATATTGATAACCATATTTTTTTACGCCCATAAAGTGAAAAAATAACAAAAACAACGAGCAAAAACGAATTAATTAAAACAGCCCTAGAGCCCGTAAAAAGGGCAACACCCATAATTAATATTGCAGGGATAAAAAGCAAATAACCCCATTTTTTTGTTGATAACGCCCACCAAGAAAAGGCAATTGATCCCGTAAGCAAAGTAAACCCAACTTGATTCAAATTACCAAACAATTCCCCTATCCGTTCAAAATGAAGACTTAAAATCTCTGCACGATAAACAAAAAGAAAAACAATAAAGAAAAACGCAATTGCCAGAGCATAGATTTTTATCACAACACCAGCACATTTTTCGCTAGCAACAAATTCTGCAATAACACAGCAAATTAAGATATTAGACATTAGAGTAAAAGCGTAGCTAAAGTCTTGAGAACCAAAACAAGTCACGAGAATGCTATATGCCCCAAAAAGAAGAAGAGAAAACATCATTGGGCTTAAAAATAAACGCTTTTTGATATAAAGATATAAAAACACGCAAACTGCAAATAAAACACTAAAAAAGATAGGAACGTAATTAAAAGGATAAATGCCACTTAAAACAGGAAAGGAAACAAAAATGGCAAATAAAAGAAAATAACAAGCACTTAAAAAGAAGAAAGAAAGTTTATCTTTTCTATATAGATTCTTTATTTTCTCTACAACCCTATTTCCCATTTTTTTCTTCCTTTAGTAATGAAAACAATGTTGTCGAAGATAATAACAGTACAAAAATTATTAAAAAGCACACGATCGAGTAAGAGGAAAAATAAATTACGCTCATCGGATGAATTAAATAAGTTATAGAAAAAATTTCATAAATAATAAAACCAAACAAAAACTCACCACCAAATAACCACCATTTGAATGAATATACTTTTTTGTAAAACAATAAATAGAGAACTACCCAAATGATAAAAGGGAAGAATGCAAAAACCAAAGCAATTTCAAATCCATAACCTAATGGCTTTTGAGTCATCAGTTCTATGATTTGATTACTATAAGATTGATTTTTATCAATAACGTTATGTTCTGTTATTTGAAAGGAATAATTACCATCGGTAAACCGGTTACGATGGCGATTTAAATAGGTTACATTATTGTTAATTGAGCCCGCATAATCAAAACTATAAGAATATCCTGAATACTCAGGAACAAAAATATAAGCTAACATCCATGGTCCATAAACTTCGTTAAAATGCTGATAAATATCATTATCGCTAAGCAATATATTGGCAATTTTCCATGAATAAGATTGTCCGTCTATATCGTTAGGCAAAACACAAGTCAAAGAAGTATTAATCAAATCCTCATATGACTTAAAAATGCCATTACTATTAGTAATCAAATAGTCTGCATCTTCTTGTCGAATATAACAAAAATTATCAAAGTCACGAAAATCTGTATTTGAACTTTCATACATTAAAGATAATTCAAAAATATCATGAATTGTTTCATCATTAGGGTTTTGATGATTGGAAAAAATGTTAGATAAAATAACAGAAGTTTTAGAATTTTTGAGTTGAGGAAAACGATGGTAATTTCCTACGTTTTCATTAAATAAAGCTACTGCATTATATTGAGCATTTACGAAACGATAAGTAGTGTCACTATATGCTTCCAGACAAATATTAGATAATTCTGCTCTCGTAGCAGAAGTTTCATTATTTAAGCGTACATAATTGACATTAAGAACTTGCTCTTTTCGGTTATAGATAGCCTCTTCTGAAATCATTGTAGCAAGATACTCATTAGAAATAACATTTGAACTAGAAAAAGCAAAAAACGGAGTTAAACATGCGATAAAAGAAAAAAGAAGCAGTATCCAATTTTGCCAAATTTGGGCAAAGACTAAGAAGTTTTGTTTCATTGCATTAAATTTGGCCTTCATCGATACGTATCTGCCTCTTTAGGATTAAAGGGCGCATCCGCCCAAATTGCAATGGAAGATATAGATTTTCCCTTATTCATAAGGGAATGTTTTATAAAAGGAGGAATATCAATAGAGAAAATATTATCAACACAATACTCAACTGAAGAATCTAGTATCGATTTAAATGAATAAGAAAGATATGAATTGTGCGAAATATCAAGAAAACGTTCTAATTTATGATGATGATAGTGCCCTCCTTTAACAAAACCTGGATAAATCGTATTTAAAGAAAACTGACACTCACTCTTAAATCCACCCTTAAAAATCTCTGTAAAACTCCCTCTTTCGTCACAATTTTGTTTAAAACTAAGAATTAATGGGGATTTTCTTTCATATAAATAAGTTCCGTAAATTCGTTTAAGAAATATAGGATTTGCAGAGATATTGGAAATATCTTTCAACGGGTCGCCCTCAAATGTGGCTAAATGGTGAATTGCTTTATAAGCCCCTTTTAAACAAACGGGGGTAGCTAATTTACTTATATCTTCATCAGAAATTTTTAGGTTTTCTAAAATGCATCTAATAAGATATTCACTTAAGTCTGTTACATACAAAAATGGAATTATTTTGTCTATAGAATCATCATTTAAATGAATTTTTGACGCTTCTCTTTTAACGGCATAATCAATCCATGTTGCAATTACAGAGTTATAACCTGGACGGCATGTAGGTCCATAAATATTAGGAAGATGAATATAATTTAAGTAGTTGCTGTGCAAAGAATCTATAGCCTCTTCACCTGTCTTTTTTGAATCACCATATGGTGTTCCATTTCCTGATTGAATCGTAGATAAAAATAAATAAGATTTTTTGTATTCTTTGGCTAAAGAGGCATATTCATAGGTTTGATCACGATTCACTCGATAAAACTCTTGTTCATCGTTAGACCGATTGCATCCGTGGCAATCGATAATATAGTCAGACTCTTTAAAAAGATCAGTTCGTTCTTCTATAGCATCATCTTTATCAAATATTAAAGGAACGGCCCCTTGTTCTTTTAAACACAAAGAAAGGAATCTACCGATAAATCCTTTCCCTCCAATAAGAAGAACTTTTTTCACTGGAACTGCTCCAATTTCTTTAACAATTTACACATACCTTCGACATCAAGTCTTGTTGTGTTGTGAGACGTGTAGGATTCGGGTATAGTCACGTGACCCATTCCTTTTTCAACGTATTTATCGTAATTCAAATCACGATTATCCGCTGTAATTCTAAAGAATTCTCCCTCATCCACCGCACGGAGCATTTCTTCTTGCGTAACTAAAGTTTCGAATAATTTTTCCCCGTGTCGTGTGCCAATATAACTAACTCCTTGATTTTTAGGGAAAAAAGAAAGGATAGCTTTTGCTAGAGTATCTATTGTTGCAGCAGGTGCTTTTTGAACAAATAAATCCCCCTGCTCCCCATTAGCAAAGGCATAAAGAACAAGTTCAACGGCATCCTCCAAAGTCATCATAAAACGAGTCATCTCAGGATTAGTAATAGTAATGGGTTTTCCTTCTTTAATTTGTTCAATAAAAAGAGGGATGACTGATCCTCTTGAAGCCATAACATTTCCGTAACGAGTTAAACAAAGAATGGTATCACCCTCTAAAAGTTGACGACTTCGTGCAATAACGTTTTTCTCCATTAAAGCCTTAGACATTCCCATAGCGTTAATGGGATAGGCTGCTTTATCGGTAGAAAGAAAAATAGCTTTCTTAACATGATTATGAACGCAGGCAGAAATAACATTATTGCTCCCAATAATGTTCGTTTTAACAGCCTCCATAGGATAAAACTCACAGGAAGGAACTTGTTTTAAAGCGGCTGCACTAAAAACATAATCTACTCCGCGAAAGGCACCATCTATTGCGCCTAAATCACGAACATCTCCGATATAAAATTTTAAACGATCGTCTTGATAAGCTTTTCGCATATCGTCTTGCTTTTTCTCATCACGCGACAAAATACGAATTTCCTTAGGATTCAGTTTTAAAAGCCGATTCACCATTGCGTGGCCAAAAGATCCTGTACCGCCAGTGATTAAAAAGGTTTTTTTCGGGAAAAGCGCAACATCAAATTTACTCATAATGTCTAAAGTTTAAACACTCAAGAAGTTATAATCAATTAGACTATAAATAATCATCGTTTTATAGGAGAAATTATGCCCTCAACAAAATTTACAAATATAAAAGCTGCCATTGTCAGCAGTTATGATGAAACTAAATCATCCTCATATAACGAAGGAGGGCAGGTTCGTACTAATTTACATTACAATATTTTAAAAAAATATGGCGTTGATTTAAAAGTCATTGATTTAACAGATTGGAAAAAACACCTTTTTCGCATTCTTAGACAACTATCTTGTGTCATTAACGAAAATAGAACCATTCTCGTTATGACTGGACCAAATGGATCAAGAACAATACTTCCTCTCATTTCACATTTACTAAAAAATAAAGACAATAAATTAATTTATGTACCTATCGGTGTAGGGGCTCTAACTAAAATTATTGAAAGAGAAAAGCCGGAAGCATGGAAGGATTTTCCCTATACAAAATTTGGTAACAATAAAGATTTAATAATGAAATCATCTTTAAAACGATGTAATTCGATTCTTCTTGAAAACAACTTTTTAATCCAATCTTATGAAAATTTTTATCAATTAAAAAATTGCCATCGCCTTATTAATTATCGTGAACGACCAACGCTAGTAAACACTCAACTATTCAAAAATATTACCAAAGGAGATTTGCTTTTTTTTGGTAGAATTTCCCAACCAAAAGGTATCTTTGTCCTCCTTGATGCGTTAAAAATTCTAAAAAAGAAAAATATTGAGCCACAAGTCGATCTTTATGGTCGAATTGATATGACAGAAGAAGAAAGAAAAGTGTTTGATGCAGCACTAAGCGATAAATTTATTTATCATGGAATTGCAAACCAAAAAGATAAATATCAGATTCTTTCCGCTCATAAATTTTTTATACTCCCTACTTATTGGGAAGGGGTTCCTGGTGCATGGGTGGAGTCTCTCCTTGCTGGCGTCCCATCTATCATGACGAGATACCCTGTTGCCGAAGAATTAATTACCAATGGCAAAGAAGGATATCTTGTTGATGTAGGCAATGCGCAACAATTAGCAGACGCCATAGAAAAAGCTTTATTTCACACAAACTATGAAGAAATGCAAAAGAACGTTTTAACTCTTTCAAAACAATACATACTTGAAGAAAACGAAGAATATTTAGTAGCCTCTTTATTAGGAATAACGGATTAAATACGATTCCAAGTTTCCTCTTTTATTTTAAAAACCCAATCTTTAATAACTTGAATTACCTTTTTAGAAACACAATCCACATCGTAGTCATTAACAGCAATTTTCCCTGCAATTTTTCCTTCTTTTGCCCGATTTCTTGCTATTGGTATGGCTCTTAAAATCCCTTCAGTTTTAATTCCTGAAATCGACATTGCTTTCGCGATTGTCCCTTCTTGCCTTTCTGTACTTGTCCGAATTAAAACAGCAGGAAAATGGCATATAATGCTCTCTTCTGTTAAAGAACCAGAATCACTTAAAGTAACATAAGCATTTCTTTGAAGTTTCGCGTATTCTAAAAAACCAAAAGGCTTACTTTCTTGAATATAAGAAGAAAGAATGATTCCTTCTTTTTCTAAACGTTTTCTTGTCCTTGGATGGCAAGAGAAAATGACAGGTAATTTAAAGGTTTCGGCAATTTCATTTAAGGAGGTAAATAAGGTTCTCATCTTAATAGGGTTATCAACATTTTCCTCACGATGCGCGGAAAAAACAATATATTCATCTTTTTTAAGATCGAGCGTTTCTAAAATAGAAGAAGCTTCAATTTCATCCTCATGGGCCATAATAACCTCTTTCATGGGGGATCCCGTTTTGATAATTCTAGTAGAAGGAAGACCTTCTCTTAATAAGTTCCTTTTGGCAAACTCGCTATAAGGAAGATTCATATCGGATATATGATCTACCATAACGCGATTTGTCATTTCCGCGACATTCCAATCCCAACAACGATTCCCTGCTTCCATATGGAAAATAGGGCATTTAAGTCTTTTAGCAGAAATGGCAGAAAGCGCACTATTGGTGTCCCCAAGAATAAGAACAGCATCAGGACGCTCTTTTTCTATCACTTCAAAAGATTTAGCAATGATATTCCCCATGGTTTCACCTAAATTTTTTCCCACAGCATTAAGAAAAATATCCGGTTTTCGTAAACCAAGTTCTTCAAAGAAAATTCCATTGAGTTCGTAATCATAATTTTGTCCAGTATGGACAAGAATATGCTCAAACTCTTTATCACACGTTTTAATCACTTCGGATAAACGAATAATTTCAGGCCTTGTACCAAGAATGGTCATTACTTTTAATTTCATCATACTTTTTTCCTTTTGTTTTTAAAAAAGAAGCAACAAAGAAGCGGAATAAGGAAACTCAAGAAACAAAGAATAAAACCAGTAAATAGTAAAGCAGGATCTTGATGAGATACCCATTCTCCTAAAGAAGAAATGGAACTACAAAGAAGAGAAAAAATAAGAAGAAGAACTCCCGGTATCGCCCCGATAACTCCCGAAAATAGAGCGAGAAAATCAAGAAAAAGGTCTCCTCTTCTTTGTAAAAAAGCTTTCTTTATCACCGAATAAGTAGAGGTACAAAATAAGAAAAGAAGTAAAAAAGAAATCAAAAAACACGAAACAATAATAAGGATATTTCCTAACATCAAAAGGTTATAGATTCCGTAGGAAAAAACAAAAGCCACAATAACCATAAACACGAATTGAAAGACAAATTCTCCTGAGTCTTCCCGTATAAAATTTTTGAAGCCTTGTAGTTCATTAGAAGGAGAAAGAATAGGTTGACGGGGTGATTTAAGATGCAGAAAAGGAGAAGAACGTTCTATAAGAACCAAAGGCACCGAATCATCCTCTTCATAAATACTTAAAAACACTTGAAGCAAAAGACGTTGAGGATCGTCCTGAGAATCCCATAAATAATAAAGGGTTCTCTCTTTCCACAATTTGATTAAATAAGTCATCTTTTCTTTAAAAGGAAGAGAAGAAACTTCTTCGCTTTTTCTCAGCAAAACCTCAATATTTTTTCTGTTTTCATAAATAAGGAAAGAAAGTTTTCCTCCTTCTTTAAAGGTAAAAGAAAGAAAAGAAAATGCCAAAGGATCCCAGTTTAATAAGGATATTTTTTGATTTTGAAAACATAAATTTCCAGACTTCGCATGGTGAAATTGAAAAGTAAATAATCGATAAAGATTTTGATCAAATGAAGGAACAATGTTTTTCCCTCTATGAAGGGTATAACTTAAAGGAGCTTCAACTTCATCAAATAGAATCTTGTCAAAGCAAACTTCGCTCATGAATGAATTCTACCTCTCTTATAACGATAACGAAGATATTTTCGTTCATTTTTTGCCTCTTTTCGAGAAGCAAGCAGAGAAATATGGTTTTCCCATAAAATTGAAAAAGAAGCAAAAGGAGAATAAGCACCCATAAAACAATCAACCATAAAATAATAACTTAGGATAAATAAATTAAAATAAGTCAAAGAATAAGCCGTTAATGCTTCGCCATATTGTTCAAATATTTTTGTCAAAATCAAAAAGAGAAAGATTGGTAAAAAATAGAAAATGACTGCCTTAACTATACAAGCAAAACTAGGATACTCCCCTAAGGAAATAATTAACCCAACAAGAAAGGGAACAAAACTCAATAAAAGAGGACCAATTCCTTCAATATAGTAAGGCATGATGAATCCAATACTCGATTGCAGAATAAAACACAAAATAACAAGAATCCCTTTCCCAGGATGTAGTTTTTCAAAAAGATTCATCGCTAAAGCGAGTAAGAGAAGGGAAAAGAAAACATTAAAGACAATGGTTGATAAAGAAATTTCATTAAAGAAGGGATAGCGTTCAAAAGAAAAATAAGAAGAAAAGCAGACGCAAAGAATGCTTAATAACGAGCATAAAAGAGCAAATACTCCATAAAAAGAACGGAATGTCTCTTTTTTTGGCGCGAGAACAACCATATCCATGAAAGCTTGTTCTTCATGCAAATTTTTTTCCTCTGCTTCTAAAGTAAGAAGAGGCAAGGCCAACTGAATATACATAATCACGTTCGTTATATTTGGATTTAAAAAGGAAGATGCCTCAAAGAAATTTCTTGCTAAGTAGGCAAAGAAGAGAAAGAAAAGAGGCAAACCATAAGGACTTCTTCTTTTCATTGCACGAAGAATAAGAACAAAGAAAAAGATCCACATGAGAATAGAAAAGAAAAGACCAATGACTCCTCCCCTTGCCAAATCTTCAACAAATCCATTATCAAGAGGCAAAAATTCCCCATGATAGGCATAAATCGCATTTTTCCAGTTGGCAAAACCAAACCCAAGTAGAAGCGAAGGAAGAGAAGAAGATATGGCTGCCCAAGCAATGGCAAAACAATCTAGCCTTGCGTTTGCAGAACCCTCCGAACTTAAAAACATTTTGCTTAAGCGTTCATATAAAAGACTAGAAAAATTATCCCATTTCTCAATACCTGTATGATGAAGAAAAGGAATGGCAATAACGCTACCAATAATAAAAAGCCCTAAAAGGAAAAAGAATAAACTTCGGAAGGGGTGTGTTCTCATACAACGGAAAGAATTCCAAAAGAAACAACCAATAAAGACAATGCCACTTGCAAGAAGACTACTTTTACTCATGATGAAAAATTCTACAAAGAACATTCCTAAAGCAAGTGGCCACCGCCACCAACGGGGACGTTTTGCTTCCAAAAACATTAAAGCGGCAATACCAATAAAAACCGTAAATCCATAGACATTCCGATTAAGATAAAAACTCATCGGTATCATTACGCTTTCTTGACTATCAAAATAAGAAAGATAACAAGGAAACTCCGCAATAAGAGAATAAATAATGGCAATTAAGGAATAAACGACAATTAAAAAAGCAGCAAAATGAAAAAAGGAAACACCTTTGATCATTTTAGGAACATAGGCAAATAAATAATAAAGACCAAAAGTTACATAAAAAGTCAAAATCGTATAACGAATTTTGCCTTCCATAGACAAAGCAAAAACAGAATTCCCGTCTTTAAAAGGTCCTTTAATCAACCATATAGAAATTAAAGAAAGCACAAGAAAGATAAGGAAAACACATAACCATAAAGGACTTGGACGAATACCAAATTTTTTAGAACCAACATAATGAATTGTTGTCAAAAGAGGAAGATAAGTACAAATTGTTAAAACAAGTAATGGAGTAGAATACACCCGAACGGGATCACCAAAACTTATAAATAAATTTTCTTCCCCATATAAAACCAAACTAGCAAGAAGAAAAACAATTAAAACAAAACTAAGAAAATAAGGAACAAGCCTTCCTGTTCCTCCAAACTGTTTCCCTATTGTTCTTTCTTTCATCACGGGCGCTATTCTACACGAAAAATAATTCTCCTATAGGAGAAAGCGCTATTATCAAACCAATAAAGAACGATTTATTTAGGATTAGTAAACGAAAGATCAAATTTCTCTCCTAATTCAAAATCAACTTTTTTATTTGAAAAACAACCAATTCCTGAGGTAGGGAAAAAAGTAAGTTCACTAATCCGTAAACCCTCTTTACAAACCATAAAATCAACACGAACAAAATCAAAATAACGTGCGATTTGCAGAGATATTTCTTTCATTAAGCCAAAATAAGGAATTTTCTTTAAACGAAGAAAATCTTTTTGTTTAGATGGAGGCGCTACACTCCAAGTTGGCAACAAATTCTCTTCTTCATCTATGGGATTGATCTCTAAATTGCACTCTCGATTTTTTGTGATATAACCCCATAAAAAACGATGATTCGCCATGCAAAACTTCCAATCCATGATATCTTTAAAGTCTCCATACGGATGGAGAAATTCTTCCGCGATAATCCTTGGATGAATATTTTCATAAACCCATTCGAAATTGTGATTTCTTTCTTTATATGAACTTTTTAAGGAAGCGTCTAGTTTTTCAAATACTTCCTTAAAATTTGTTTGACCTTTTTTGCATAAAAAGACAGACCCACAATCATGAGTAGCCTTTAATACAAATTCATCAGGCAAAGAATCTAAATGAATTTCTTTTGAGGAAGAATATACTCCATATTCTTTTGGGACATATTCCCCTAAACCAATTTCTTGTAGAAAAACTTTTACCTCGTGCTTGTCCGCGACTCGTTCCCATAAAGGATTACGGTAAAAGAGTTTTAAATAACATATTTTTTCATTAAAAGAACGTGGATTTTCAGCATGAAAATCATAACCACATATCGCTTTCCCTAAGCGATTTGTATACGCGATAGGATCCAAAGCATCATAACGATGAAACATTTTTCCAAGGCGATAGATGCCCCAAGAAAATAATGTTTTACTTTTGATTAGAAAACGAAGACGTGAACTTTTCTTTTTCATTATTTCTCTAAGAAGGAAACAATATCCGCAAAAACTTTTTTTCTTCCTTCTCCTTCGTTAAGAATTTCATGACGCATCTTAGGATAAAGAATCGTGGTTACATTTTTTACCCCGTGTTCAAGATACATTTTTTCAAGCAAGCGAATTCCTTTTCCGCATCTTCCAACAGGATCTTCCTCTCCTGCAATAAGAAGAATAGGAGTATCAGGATTTAAGTTTTTTAAAGCTTTTTCGTCCCATAAATGAGCCATACCCTTTAAAAATACTTTCCAGAAACCGTTTGTGTTTCTTGCTCCACAATAGGGATCCGCATTATAAGCCTCAACATTTTTTGTATCATAAGAAAGCCAATCATTCCGATCTTTTCTATTTTTAATAGAGGATTCATATTGTCCGATGGATAAGGCTTGTAACAAATGAGATGGCTTATCCCAGTTCCATCTATCCACAAACATCAACGCAACAAAGTAACCCATTTTCATGGTGAATTTTTGTGGACCATTCGAACCCATTAAAATCACTTTATCGGCAAAACCTGGATGTTTGGTCAATAAACGTTGACTCATAAAGGAACCCATAGAATGCCCCATTTCGTAAGTTGGTAACTTTGTTTTCTCACGAATTTCTTTCAACTTTAAGGCTAAAGCATCCACGTTATCTTCAAAGGCCGTTTCATGCCACTTTTGTAAATCTTTTGGATCTTCCACATTTAATCCTTGTCCAAAAGCATCCATGACATAAACGTTAATGCCTTTGTTATTTAAATATAAAGCCAGTTCTTCATAACGGTTACTATGTTCACACATGCCCGTTTGAATAAGTAAATTCGCACGTGGATGGTGACTTAACCATTCTCTTCCTTTAATGACGATTCCTTCTTTTAAGGTAAGGGAAAAAATATTACTCATCTTCTTCTCCTTTCAAAGTAAATAAGGCAAAGCGATATGCATCTCTTGCCGCATCTTCAATACTTCTTTTTGCTTCCCAATGAAGCTCTTTTTTTGCTTTTGTAGGATCAGCATAAGAGATGGCAATATCCCCATCCCTTCTTGCCCCAATCGTATAAGGAAGTTTCTTACCCATGACTTTTTCATAAGCGTGAATAATTTCAAAAACAGAACTCCCTTTACCCGTGCCTAAATTATAAAGATGAAAACCTTCTTTATTCTCTTTATTAAGGGCAGCAACATGTCCTTCTGCTAGATCGCATACATGAAGATAATCACGAATACACGTTCCATCTTCTGTAGGGTAGTCATTCCCGTATACCGTTAAAGAAGGACGAAGCCCAATCGCGACTTGATTGATAATGGGAAATAAGTTATTTGGCATGCCTTTGGGATCTTCCCCGAGTAAGCCGCTAGGATGGGCACCAATCGGATTAAAATAACGAAGACAAATAATTTGATACCCTTCCCCTTCATGAGCTTTTAAAAAATCATGAAGAATTCTTTCGTTCATTACCTTTGTCTCCCCATAAGGATTTGTCGCTTCAAAAGTTGGGCTATCTTCTTGATAAGGTAAATTAGGAGAATCCCCGTATACAGTCGCACTAGAAGAAAAAACAAAAGTCTTAACTCCATATTTTTCCATGAAAGAAAGAAGAGAAAGTGTCCCCATCAAATTATTCTCATAATATTTTAATGGTTGATGAACAGATTCTCCTACAGCTTTAAAGGCGGCAAAATCGAAAACCGCCTGAAAAGAATGCTTTTGAAAGACGTGTTCTAAGAATGTCTTGTCGAGAATATTTCCTTCATAGAAAGGAATCTTTTTTCCACTTAACTTTTCTAATACGGGGTGTACTCGTTTTTTTGCATTGGATAAATCATCGACAATGACAGGATCCCAACCATTCTCAATTAAGGAAAGGACTGTTTCTGAACCAATAAATCCAAGACCCCCTGCAACAAGACACTCTTTCATAACTATTTTCTCCTTTCGGATAAACGCTTTGCTTCTTGTTCGCTACATTTCTCCTCTTCTCTTGCTTCCTCTTTTCCAGCCTTGGCTAAGAAAGTTTTATCCATAGAAGAAGATGGTCCTAAAGAGGCAATCATCGCTCTTGCAATACTTTGATCAATTGCGCTACGGACTGCTAAACGGAAGGCAAGAAGCGCAACTTGATGGGCAGCATCGCTATCGGCCTCTTCTTTCCCTTCCTCCTTTTCTTTTTCAAATCGAGAACGAATGTCTTTACAACGAAGCAATAAATTCGACACCCGTTCTTGAACAGTTTCTTTTAATAAAGAACGATAAAATTCATAAATATCCTGTTTTTCTTCGGATATACCAATATCCATTTCTAGTAGACGCCCAACTTCTGTCATGGATAAACTACGTTTTAAAATGGCAATTGCTAGAAGGTAACCTACCTGCTCCACCCCATAACGTTTTCCTTCCGGTTCTTTTAAGATTCTTGCTTTTACATAGTTATTCACCATAAAGGAGGTGATTAATACTTTATCTTCTTCAGAAAAAGGTTCTAAAGCATGGTTTACATATTCTAATACTTGCTCCATATAAAGCTTCACCGGAGGAAGTTCCCGGAAAGGAGGAAGTTCAAAGCCTTCAAGAGAAGATAAAAATTGCTCTAAATAGGCCAAACCTTGAACTTTGTTTTCTTCTTGTTTCATTTCTTTTTCTGCCATAAGTTATTTTATTAATTCTTCCTTAATTAAAGCACTTAGTTTGGCAGGATTTGCCTTTCCTTTGGATAATTTCATTCCTTGCCCTACTAAGAATCCTAATGCACGGTCTTTTCCATTTTTAAAATCGATAATCGATTGAGGATTATTTTTGAGAACTTCCTTAACAATATCGACTAAGAAGGATTCATCCGAAACTTGCGCTACTAAATGAAGAGCCTTTTCTCCTTCAACAGCACTTCCTTGATTCTCTAAACACCATAAGAACAAATCAGCCACCTGTTTATGAGAGAATCCTTTTTCTTCTTGATAAGGTAAAATCTCTGCAAAAGTAGCGGGATTTAATGGAAATTGCTTCCAAGAGATTTCTTTTTTATTACAGTAAGCATTCCCTTCTCCCATCATAAAATTCGCAACCGTCTTTGGATATTTGCTATGCATAACGACCTTTTCAAAATACAAAGCCATATCCATATCTTGCAATAAAACTTCTACATCTTTCTCCATTAATCCCATGGAAAGATAACGTGTTCTTTTGCTTTCATATAATTCGGGACAAGTAGATATTGCCTCTTCTACAAATTCTTCATTTACTTGAATAGGAGAAATATTCGGTTCTGGGAAATATTTATAATCAACCGCATCTGTTTTTAATCTCATTAATACGGTTTCTCCCTTTCCCTCATCATAACGTCTTGTCTCTTGTTGTACTTTAATTCCCTCAAGAAGAAGTTTTGACTGACGTTCAATTTCATAATCTAAAGCAAGCTCAATATTTTTGATGGAATTTAAGTTTTTAATCTCTACTTTTGTACCAAATTCGCTTTGACCATAAGGACGGATGGAAACATTCACGTCAACCCGTAATGACCCTTCTTCCATCTTGCCATCCGACACTCCGCTATAAAGGACAATATTACGAATGGCTTCAACATAAAGACGCGCTTCTTCACCACTACGGATTTCTGGTAAAGAAACAATTTCAATTAAAGGCACACCCGCACGGTTATAGTCTAAAAGCGTGCAGTCAGGAAAATGCAATTGTTTGCAGGTATCTTCTTCTAAATGAATGCGTTCAATGCCAATTTTTCTTTCTCCATTTTTTGTACGAATTGTTAAATATCCATTTTTCCCAATAGGGTAAAACTGTTGGGTAATTTGATAACCTTTCGGCAAATCACTATAGAAGTAATTTTTTCGATCAAAACGAAGAAGACGATCAATCTCCATATGCAAAGCGTTCGCGACACGAATCCCGTTGATTACAGCTTGTTTATTCACTACAGGCATCGTTCCAGGGAAGGCCATATCAAAAGGTGTAACCTCCGTATTTGCTTCCTTTCCATAAGTAACAGGAGAAGCACTAAACATTTTGCTTCTCGTTTTCATTTCTACGTGAATTTCTAATCCAATAATTGCCTCAAAATTCATTTTGACCCCTCCTTTCTATTTAAAAGAGAAAGCCCTTCAAGAAGAGTAATTTCTTCACTACATTTCCCTATAGCAAATAAGGCACGTTCTTCAAAAGCACGACCCGTAAAATTTATTCCTAAAGGCATCCCATCTTCAAATCCCAAAGGCAAGCTCAAAGAGGGAAGACCGGAAAAATTCGCTAAAGCAAGATGATTATCTGCAATAAGATAAGTATCGCTTAAACGATCGCTAGAATCTTTAAATTTAGGAGCAATTCCGGGTGCACTAGGCGTTAAAAGCCAGTCTACTTCTTTTAAGATTTCCTTTAGGCGATTCACAATTTTATGACGAATTTTTTGCGCTCTTAAAAACAGTTCTTCTTGGTTTTCTTTCATTAAACAATAAGAACCAATCACAAAGCGCCTTTTAATTAATTCCGAAAAACCAAGTGTTCGTGCTTTGCTCATCACTTCTTGATATGTTTTTCCTTCATGATAAGGACCGAATTTAATTCCATCTAAATTGGCATCATTACTTGTTGCTTCTGAACAACTAATCACAAAATAAACAGCATAAATCGCCCGCAATAAATCTTCTCCAAAAGAATACGAACAAACTTCAATTCCCTTCTCTTGTAATTTATTGACAAATGAAGAAAAAAGTTCAGCTTCTTTGCTTCCTTTAATCGTGGAATTCAAATCACTTAAAATCCCAACTTTTTTCCCTTTTAAAGAATAGGAAGCATAATCGTGATAAGAATCAACTGGTAGTTCACTAGAAGTAGAATCTTTTGGGTCACGCCCCGCAAGAACTTCTAACAATATCGCAGAATCATCAACAGAACGAGTGAAATAACCAACAGTGTCTAAAGATGGGGCAAAAGGAAATAATCCATAACGGCTAATTCTGCCCCACGTTGGTTTTAACCCAACTAAGCCAGCATAGGAAGCGGGTTTTCTAATGGAATCCCCGGTATCAGATCCTAAGGCAAAGGGAACATAACCTGCCGCAGTTACTGCTGCGCTTCCACAAGAGGAACCTCCAACCATTCGCGTATGGCTTGGGTCATAAGGATTATACGTTTTTCCTTTATGCCCAGTTGTCCCTGTGCCACCCATCGCTAATTCATCTAAAGTGGTTTTTCCTAGTAAAATCGCTTTTTTAGCTTTTAAGCGAGTAATCACTTCGGCATCAAAAACAGGAATATACCCATTCAAAATGTTTGAAGAAGCAGTCGACTCTAAACCCTTTGTAGAAAAATTATCTTTAGCAAAATAGGGAATGCCCCATAAAAGATTATCTTCCTCGACTTCTTTTAAAGATGCAGCAAACTCTAAGGCTTCTTCAAAACAAGTTGCCTCTAAAGCATTATTTTGATCTTCTTTAACAGCGGCAATTGCTTCTTTAGTTACATCAAAAGGTGTTGTTTTTCCTTCTAAATAAGCTTGATGTAATTCTCTTATTGAACATCCTAATGTCTTCATGATTACTGCACCACCTTTGGTAACTTAATTTGCCCGTCTTGGACATTTCCTGCATTTTTTAGTGCCTCTTCTTGTGATAAAGGAGTCATCGGTTCATCTTCTCTTAAATAAGAGGTCTCACACGAAAAAGGAAAAGTCATGGGATCATAAGCATCTAAATCTTGTACTTCCCCTAAAGTCTCCATTTGCTTTAACAAGATGGAGAATTCATCAAGAAGCGTATCATATTGTTCTTCTGACATTGTAAACAGAAGGCGATTTGCGGCTTCTTCTAAAATTGTTTTATCTACTTTTTTCATCGATATTCATTTTATAACAAAAATAAGGAAATATCTTTGTAAAAGATATTCGATAAATAAAGAGGGGAATTCCTAAGATAAATAAAATGCACAATTTAAAATAAAAAATTAAAAATACTTGTAAAAAGCCATTATTTTTATAATTTCTTAAATTTAGTTTCCCCGCATTGTGCCTAAATGATCCAAAGCAGTCTTTTCGTCCATTAATTCAATTCCCAACGCTTGTGCCTTATCAAGTTTACTTCCTGCACCAGGACCATAGATAACAATATCGGTCTTCTTCGATACAGAGCCTGTTACTTTCGCCCCGATTCCTTCTAAAATACTCGTCATTTCTTCTCGAGAATACTTTTCTAAGGTTCCTGTTAAGACAATCGTCTTTTGATAAAAATAGGAATTTACGTCTAATAAATCTGCCCCCAAATAGGAGAAATTAATTCCATATTCCCGCAAAAGTTCAATCATTTTTATGTTTTCTTCGTTTAGGAAGAAAGAAATGATTGCTTGTGTGCCTACAGGACCAAGATCAGGAATAGCGATTAACTCTTCTTCTCTCGCCTCTTTTAAAGCGTCTAAAGTTTTGAATCTTCTTGCTAAAAGTTTGGCAGTTTTTTCACCAACTTCTTTAATTCCTAAGCCAAAAAGAAGTCTTTCTAGAGATTGTTTTTTGCTTTCCTCAATGGCATCTAACAAACTGTTAATGGATTTGTCACTCCATCCGTCAAGTTCTTTAATCTCTATAGCGTGTTTATGAAGGGTATAAACACTTGGAATATCCGAAAAGAATCCTTCTCCAAAAAATTCTTCTACTACAGAAGCACCAAGACCATCAATATCCATCGCGTTTCTTGAAGCAAAATGAATAATCGATTCGATTCTTCTTGATCCACAATTTTGGTTTAAACAGTAGTGTAATCCCTTAACACGGACCAAAGGTTCCCCACATACAGGACAAGTTTCAGGCATTTGCCACTCTTTTTCTTCTCCTGTTCGTCTTTCTTTAATGGGGGCAACGACTTCAGGAATAACATCAGCCGCTTTATGAAGACGAATCATATCGCCAATTAATAACCCTTTTTCTTTAACAAAATCCTCATTATTAAGCGTTGCTCTTTGCACTAAAGAACCGGCTACACGAACAGGTTCTAATACAGCATTAGGAGTTACTTTCCCCGTTCGACCAATGGTAATAAAAATATCTAAAAGCTTTGTTGTTACTTCTTCAGGAGGAAATTTATAAGCAGTTGCCCATCGTGGTTCTTTTGCGGTATATCCTAACGTATCATATTCATCCATATCGTCCACTTTAAAAACAAGCCCATCGATATCGTAAGGTAGACTTTCTCTTTTTGCCGTGTACTCTTCAATATAAGCTAAAAGTTCGTTAACTCCATGAAGTTTTCGTCTTTCCTTATTGGTTTTAAAACCAAGAGAATCTAAAAAATCCAAAGCCTTAGAATGAACATGGATGCCAAGTTCTCTAGCATTCACCAAATAATACCAAAAACCATCAAGTTTTCTTGAGGCAGCGACTTTTGAATCAAGATTGCGAATAGAACCAGCCGCACAGTTTCGCGCATTAGCAAATAAAGGTTTGCCAAGTGCTTCTTGTTCCTTATTTACGGCTAAAAGGGAAGCTTTGGGCATAAAAATTTCTCCCCGGACTTCAAAAGAACGCATTTCTTTTACGTGAAGAGGAATGCTAGGAATTGTCATTACATTTTGTGTCACATCTTCCCCTGTTACACCATCCCCTCTTGTTACTGCATACTGTAAGGCTCCACCTTCATAAATTAAGGACATGCCAAGTCCATCAATTTTGACCTCTCCGACATAATCAACAACTGGCACATGAAGGAGTTCGCGAACTCTTTTATCAAAAGCACGAATATCTTCTTCGTTAAAACAATTTCCTAAAGAAAGCATTAACCGGCGGTGAGCAATTTTTTTAAATTCACTTTGGACAGCCCCACCAACCCGGGAAGTAGGAGAATTTCGATCTTTAAACTGCGGATATTTTTCCTCAAGAAGTTTTAACTCCTGCATGAGGCGATCATATTCTGCATCCGAAACAGAACTTTCATTTTTAACATAATATTCGTAGTTATATTGTTCTAAGAGTTTCGTTAACTCTTCAATTCTCTTTTTTGCTTCTTCCAAATTCATGCCGCTTCCTCCTTCCCTAAAAGACGATGAACCATTGGATTGTTACCAATAATGGTTTTTCTACCTTCCTCTTGAAAATCTACCACAAGAATCGTTGGGGTCACCACTTTTGCGACAACCCCATCGCCAAACTTATCGTGATGTAGTTTATCTCCTATTTGCCAATCCGTTATCCCGTTGGTCTTCTTCTCTCCTAAAGTACTTCCGTATATTTTTTTCGTCTGATTTGGTTTTTTCGTAGAAAATGGACTTATTGCCTCTCCATCAGAAAATAGAGGGTTTTGTTCTCTTCTGCGATATGCACTTAAATCCATATAAGGACTTCTTGGTAAGGAAACACCTGCCTCTTGGAAATAAGAAGAAGGGGTAGAGTTATCACCAGTTGCATAAGAATATGAGGCATTACCCGATAAAAATAATTTCTTTCTGGCCCGCGTAAAAGCAACATAGGCTAATCGCCTTTCTTCTTCCGCTCCCCGCTTTCCTTCCATTATTGTGCGTTTATTAGGAAAGGCTCCTTCATTTAAATAAATGACAAAAACATTATCGAATTCAAGGCCTTTTGCGACATGAATTGTCATCATGGAAACAAAATTCCCATCAGACATATCATCTTGTCCAGAAATTAAAAGGGCAACGCTTTCTAAATAATCCGCAAAAGTAGCCCCAGGATGACGGGTTATAAAGTTATCAATATCAGAAAATAAAGCATTCACGTTATCCACGCGGTCTTCTTCTACATCCTCTTCTTTTTGCAAATAATCCATATAACCGATTTGATTTAAAAAACTTCGCAATAAAGAAGAGAAAGATTCGCTTCCTTCAAACATTTTTTCTTTCGTTTCTTCTAAGGAGGCAATCATTGCTTTTAATTCTCTAATTGCCCTTGTAGGAACATCCGTACCTTCTAAATCACCTTTTAAAAGATATTCGTATTCCGATAATTTCTTTTGATGAGCCTCATAACGAAGACGGTCTAAAGAAGTTTCCCCAACGCTTCTTCGCGGACGATTACTAATTCTTTCAAAAGCAATATCATCTTTGGGATTAATCATTAAATTACAATAGGCTAAAACGTCTTTTACCTCCATTCGTTCATAAAAACGTAAACCACCAAAAATACGATAAGGAATTCCTCTATCCTTTAAAGCTGCTTCAAATGTACGTGTCATATAAGAAGAGCGGTAAAGAATAGCAATAGAAGAATAATCAGGTTTTCCTTCGGGGGTTAATCGATCTCTTGCTAAATCAGAAATATGTTTTGCTACCCAATCTGCTTCATCTTCTGCATTCGGCTGAAAAGAGGCTTCTACTTTTTCTCCTTTCGATGAACGCGTAAATAAATCTTTAGGAACACGATCCTTATTTTTAGCAATAAGCCGGTTTGCAATCTCTAGAATGTTACTTGTCGAACGATAATTTTCATTAAGAATAATTGTCTCGCCATCAGGAAAATCCTTAAGAAAATTAAGAATTATTTTTTGATTTGCCCCTCGCCATGTATAGATTGTTTGATCAGGATCCCCAACAACATAAAAAGAAGTATCTTCCTTCATTAAAAGACGAAGGAGTTTATATTGAATCGGATCCGTGTCTTGAAACTCATCTACAAGTATATGGCTATATCGCCTTTCCCATTTTTGACGAATAGAAGGATCGCTTTCTAGTAGAAATACTGTTTGTAAAATCAAATCATCAAAATCAAAAGAATAAGACTCCGTTTTTCTTTGCTCATAAAGTTCATAAATTTTTAAGCAAACCTTCTCCCCAGAAAAACTTTCATATTGTAGTTTGATATCCCAAGGATAAATTCCAGCGCCTTTTTTCTTATCAATATAAGCAGCTGCGCGTTTAACAATATCTTCCGTCTTTTTATAGCCTAATTCTGCTGCACTATTTTTAATAAGTTTTGAACGTGCTTCTTCATCAAGAATCGTAAAAGAAGAAGGATAAGATAACGCCTCATGTTCCATTCGTAAAAAGCGAGCACAAAAAGCGTGAAACGTAAAGATTTGAAGATGAGGGGTGAAACCAATAATATCTTCAACAAGTTTGCTTGCGCGCGAATCCATTTCTCGTGATGCCTTATTCGTAAAAGTAATGGCTAAAATTGAAGAAGGAGAAACACGATTGTTGGCGATAAGATAGGCTAAACGGCAAGTTAAAACTCTCGTTTTTCCTGAACCTGCACCGGCAACTACCCGTACATAGCGGCTATTTGTCGTAACCGCTTTTTCCTGCTGCTCATTTAAAGTCTTTAAAAAATCCATGCCCTAAAAGGATAGTGCGTTCTAGCCTTTGCTTCCATAAGAAGAAGTATTTCTTTTTCAATTTTCTAGGGCATAATTTTCTTGTGGGAGAAAAAAGAAAAGAAGTACACGCGATAGCAACATCCGCGATGCTATCTTGCTTATGCGCAATTAGTGCTACTTTAGCCTCTTATTTCGTATGGGGATCGCTTTTAGCTCTATTTTTAATTCCCTTTTTCTCATCCCTTGCCGCCTACAAAATGCCAAATAAGTTTTTGCCTATTTATGCTTTGGCCTCTTGTTCCTTTTGCCTTCTATTTTCTTTTCATGAATTAAGTAGTGCTTTATTCACCTCCTTCCCTGGAGTTTTAGGAGGCACACTTTATGGCTATTTAAGAAAAAAAGAATGTCCTATTGGATACCCTATACTTTTGGGATCCTATATCTATTTTGCCTTTACTCTTCTTTCTGTTCCCTTAATTGAGGCCTTAATTGGTCGCAACATGATGGAAGATGGTTTATGGATTTTAGGTTTAAATGAAAATCAAACGGCAAGAGAATTAACCCTTCTTATTCTTTATTTGTTTTCCTTATCTTCCATGCTTCTTGCCTCTTTCTTTTCGGAAGGGATTCGGGTAAGAATTATTGAAAAATCAGAAAAAAGAGAGGCTTTTTTATGGGGATATCCAATCTTTATTGCTCTTTTTTCTTTGTTAGATTTTGCCTTTTGCTATGTTCTTCCTTCTTTATGTTATGTGTTCCTCTGTAGTGCTTTTTTTCTTCTTATTTGTTCTTATATCCTTTATGCAAAAATGATGAAATTATTTCACTATCTCATTGATGGATTCTTCTTCTTTATCGGAATTATAATTTTCGCGCTTCTTTATCCTTTATGTCCTAATGACTATATCGGAGGATGCCTTCTTGGTATTCCTTTTCTTCTTTTTGCCATTTTCAAAATGTTCTTCTTATGGCGATATCAACACCAAAAAACTTGAACTCATAAGTTTAAAACTTACTTTATAAGTTAGAAAAAACTCCTCTTCAACGAGAGGAGTTTAAATATATTTTACTTACCGAAGATTATTACTATCTAAGAATTCTTCAACAACACGAAGCTCACTTGTACCGAAATCAAAGAAAGGATAAACAGCTTGATTCGCCTCAGAATTCCCTTCGGAGCCATAATACATCGTAAACGTAATCTTTAAGTTGTTTTGATTTTCTGCATTCTCAATTTTCATGGTCAACCGTTCAGAGACAAGAGAACTTGCATCTAAATCAACTTGATTATTGGAAGCAAAATCCTTAATCAAATCAACGTTATACAAATCATAAACTCCAGAGGAAGACTCCACAAATTCTTCCATATGATTCCAAAGTTCTAAATTACAAGGGTAATTGTAATTTCCTTTTACATGAATTTCTGCATTACTGTTATATGGCTTATAGATAGGATTTCCATCTGCGCCAGTACCGGCAGCAACAAGAACTAAACTATTATTTTGAATATAAAAGAGATAGGAACCATACATATCATTCCCTTTATATTGCTTATGATTTAACGCTAATAAACCTTGAGAGAAAGCTAGAGAAGTAGAGGTGTAATCCCCATAGAAATAGGTAGGTAAGAAATATTCTATACCATCGCTAACCCCTGTAGAGTAGTTAATAACATCTCGAGAGTAATTGTTTTCTTTAAAAACTAAACGCGCTAAATCTAAATCGGAAGGAATTTGGAAAGCAGTTCCTCCATTTTCTAAAAAGGAATCCATTGTGGCAGATGTTGTATTACCAATGTCATAGATGGTCATGGTCCATACTTGGTAAGCAAAAGTAACCGATACTTCTAAGGAAGATAAGGTATCATCAACAGAAACTTTCGCTTCTTCTAAAGAAAGAATCTGTGTCGCACTCATTCCCATCAAGTCAAGAATTGCCAAAGAGGGAACTTTTTTATCAATAACAACTTCTTTTTTTCCTTCTTCAAACCACGAGGAATCTAAATCACCAATCGTAGTGAATAAATCTCCCGTATAAAGTTCTGTAGAAGGAAGAAGTTCTCCTCCAACAAGAGTAGCCTCGCCATCTCCTTCTTGTCGCATAGTCACAGGATAAACTCCCTCTTCGCTTTGGACATAACCCCATTCTTGGTCAATACGATCACTATAAACGTAGTTATCCTTATAGTAATTATGGTAGAAAGTACCAAGCCCACCATTACGATCAGAAAGTTGATATAAAGCAGTGTAGTTATGAACATCCTTTAACGAATCAATCGCGGAACGAATATCCGTTACAATGGTCTCATCATTCACATTGATACTCGGCTTAGATTCACTTGTTATAGGATTATCACAACCGGCAAGAAGCAAAGATGCAGCAGAGAGCAACATTAAGGGATATTTTGATATCTTTTTCATTCCAAATAACCTCGCATAAACACGCACCGCGTAAACTACCACTAAAAAAGAAATAAGTCACTAATTTTCCAATGTAGGTAAAACTCTCCAAACTGAAAAATTTTGAAACTTCATGAAAATTGATTTTGAAATGAAGAAATATTTATGAAAATCTACAATTTATAACAAGCCTTTTATCGAATGTTTTTCTATATAAAAATAAGAAAACGCTTTCTGAAAAGCCTTTCATAAAAAACTCTATTGAAACGTGTATACAGCACTTTATATTAGAGGTGCTCCAAGAAAAGGAGCCACAAGAAAAATAAAAAATTGGGAGGAATAGACCATGATGAAAGATCTTGAACTCAATGAACAAGAAGTTGGCACTCTTTATAGCTTTAAGCTTGAAGAGATTGCGGGAATGGGACCCATCTTTTCGGATGATGAAGACTACATTCCTAATCCTGAACTTCAATAACAACATAGATACAAATTAGTAAACGGAGGGCAATGCCCTCCTTTTTCTTACCTGAGAGGATAAGCTATCGAAATTTTTCCTATACAAAATAAAATCCTTACTATAATGAGAGAATGAAAACGCTCGAAGAGATTGTTGCAAGAAATTTAGCTGAACTGCGAAAAGCACGTGGCTTAACGCAGCTTGAAGTCGCTGAACGTTTTAATTACACCGATAAGTCCGTTTCAAAATGGGAACATGGAGAGGCGCTTCCTGACTTAAAAACATTGCAATCTTTTGCAGATTTTTATGGAGTTACTCTTGATTATTTGACTCATGATCAAAGCGACAGTTCCTTATACGAAAAAGGACATTTGTCCCCGGAAGATATTAAAAGAAATAAGATTATTTTAGTTGTTCTTGCAGTTCTTCTTGTTTATTCCATTGCGACAGTTATTTGTGTTTCTACCTACGTGATGGATAACGTATTTTGGCATGGTTGGTTAGCCTTTGTTTGGGCATTTCCCGTATCCTGCATTGTTTTGTCTTTATTTAACCGAAAATGGGGGAAGAAAGAATGGGGAGTAACTCTCATTTTAGTTTTTATTTGGAGCCTTTTATTCGCCGTTTATGCAGAACTTGCCATTGATATTCCTGATTCTGGATTTAATCTTTGGTTCGTTCTTTTAGTTGGAATCCCTGCTACGATTGCTGTTCTTTTGGCGTCAAAATTACGCGCAAATAGAAATTCACAAAAATAAAAATTACAATTTTTATCTGATTTTTGCATGGTTATTTTAAATTTTTTCTTACCCATTCACATTCTTCATCATTTGCTAAATAAGCTTCTTTTAAGCGGAAATCACAATGAAAAACGTGAGGCAATTTTCTCTTAGAACCTTGATAATCTCGATGTTCATGCGTGATTTTTAAACTAGAAAGAAGATTATGTAGGTATATAGTTTCCTCTCTTAAAAAATCACCATCCGAAGTCATAAGAAAAATCCTTGGACAATATTTCTTTTCCAAAAAATGTAAAGGATTATAACGTGGATCGTTTTTATCAAAACGAGGTGGTAAACACTGTTTAGCAATAAAGCGCGTTAAGAAATCTTCTTTTTTATCTGCATAGCCAATATAGGTTCCGCAATTAAGCAAAAGACCTTTGATACTTAGAGGATATGCACAAGAGAAATAAATACCATATGCATGGTTACGGCTAGCTAGTGCGTATTGAAGAGCCATGCTGGCACCTGCACTATCCCCAACAAGAAAAATGTTCTCAAGATCAAAGTCATACTCTTTTTGGTGTTCTTTTAAAAAGAGGATGGCTTTATCCATAAAAGATATAGGAAGAGGAAATTTATATTCTGGAGCTAAAGGATAGTCAAAAGAAACAACCGCAAAACCTTTTGAACTTAAATATCGAGCGTAAGGATCATAGGTTTCAATATTCCCATAAATCCATGCTCCCCCATGAACTATTACTAGAATAGGCAAGGAGGAGGCAATTCTCTTTAAAGGTAGATATAAAGCAAGAGAACAATTTTTGTCATGATTAAAATCTGGAAATATAACGCGTTTAACCCCTTCGATTTTCGGAGCGGCATCATTCCTTTTCTTATCACTTTTCCCAATAAAATAACGAAACAAAGAAACGAAAATAGACATGACATTATTTTAAAGAGAAAATATTAAATTTGTATCCCGTATAAGAAGTGCATTAAAGTCAAAATAAAATGAATCATTTCTTTTCCAAAAAGAAAGAGAGAAAAGTTTAAAAACACTAAATTCTCCGCAAAAGTTCATTTTTATTTTAGAAATCGTACTTAATAACGCACCTTATTTTTGATTTTAAAAATCACGCCTAAGATGATTTTCTTCTTCTTTGATAGAAAAGAGTTTTGTATAAATGGAATAAGAGGTTTCTACTTCGATTATCAAATTTACGACAAATTTTTTCTAGAAGCGTTGCTCGCACTTAAAATCAACGCCTTTGATAAACAAGGATGTAAATTTAAAACCTCCGCCCATATGGGAAAAACAAAAAGCCCTTAGAATGGCTAAAGAAATTTATCTAACTTTTTCTTCGGTTTTCTTTTCACCAAACAAGAATTCTTCCTTTGAAGATATTAATTTAAATAAGATTCACGAAATCTTAAAAAGACTACCCATTACTTGGGTAGCCTTTCTTCTTTTTCCTTACTAGGGATGACAATAATCTCGTTATTCTTAGAGTCTAAGAGATACTTCTTTTCTGTAGAAAATTCACCTTTAATTATTTTTTCCGCAAGAAGGGTTTCCACCTTATCTTGGATATAACGCTTAATAGGTCGCGCGCCAAATTCTGGCGAATACGATTGATCAAGAATATAGTCCACAACAGCAGGTGTCCAACCGATGGAATAATATTGTTCCTCTAATCGACTCTTCAACTCACGTAGCATCTTCTCGACAATCTTCTTTTGAACTTCTTTTCCTAAAGGATGAAAGAAGCAAATCTCATCAATACGATTTAAGAATTCGGGTTTAAAGGTGCGATGAAGCAATTCTTCTACTTGCCCCACTTTCCCTTCTAGAAGCAAATCGCTGCCGATATTAGAAGTCATAATGATAACCGTGTTCTTAAAATCAACTAATCGGCCTTGGCTATCCGTCAAACGGCCTTCATCTAAGACTTGAAGTAAGAGATTAAATACTTCAGGATTTGCTTTTTCAATTTCGTCAAAAAGAACAATGGAATAAGGATTTCTTCGTACTTTTTCTGTTAATTGTCCACCCTCTTCATAACCAACATATCCAGGGGGCGCACCAATAAGACGAGAAACGCTATATCTTTCCATATATTCAGACATATCTATGCGGATAATATCGTTCTCATTATCAAAAAGAGCTTCTGCCAAAGATTTGGCAACTTCAGTTTTCCCTACACCAGTTGGACCAAGAAACAGAAAGGAACCAATAGGACGATTGGGATTTTTAATGCCTGCTCTTTGGCGGAGAATTGCATTCGAAACAAGTTCGATGGCCTCATCTTGCCCAATAACTCGTTTCTTTAAAGTGTCTTTTAATTCTAAGACCTTCTCTCGATCCCCTTTTTCAATACGTGAAACAGGAATGCCGGTCATCCGAGCGACAATCTTGGCAATTTCTTCTTCATCCACAACTTCCGATAAAATTTTTCCTGCTTTTGACTTTTCTTGAAGAGTACGTAGTTTTTTCTCTAAATCTGGGATGACTTGATATTGAAGTTTTGAAGCTTCCTCATAATTCCCAGCGGTAAAACTATTTTGTAAAGCAAGACGCTTCTTTTCGAGTTCTTCCTTTAAAGATTTTGCCTCCGCATGTTCTTCTTTTTCTTTCTTCCATGCTTTATTTAAAGCATCAAATTGAGCATTGAGAGAAGCGAGTTCGTTTTTTAAAACTTCTAAACGTTTTTTGCTTCCTTCGTCATCTTCCTTTTCTAAAGCATAACGTTCAATTTCTAATTGACGAATTTTACGATTCACTTCATCAAGCTCCGTAGGCATAGATTCAATTTCAACCTTAATACCCGCACAAGCTTCATCGACTAAATCGATAGCCTTATCTGGCAAAAAACGGTTAGTGATATAACGGTTACTTAAAGTAGCTGCTGCAACAAGCGCACCATCCGTAATCGTAACGCCATGATACGTTTCAAAGCGTTCCTTTAATCCTCTTAAAATTGAAATGGTGTCCGCAACGGTTGGTTCCCCTACCATAACAGGTTGAAAACGCCGCTCAAGAGCACGGTCTTTTTCAATATATTCTCGATATTCCTTTAAAGTGGTTGCTCCAATACAATCGATTTCCCCTCTTGCCAAAAGAGGCTTAAGCATATTTGACGCATCTAATGCACCGTCAGACTTTCCTGCTCCAACAATAAGATGAATCTCGTCAATAAAGAGAATAATCTTTCCATTACTTTCTTTAATTTTGTTCAAGACCGCTTTTAACCGTTCTTCAAACTCCCCTCGATACTTAGCACCGGCAACAAGAGCGCCCATATCCAGTTCATATACTCTTTTTCCTTTTAAAGTTGCAGGAACATCATCTTTTACAATTCTTTCTGCTAAGCCTTCAACAATTGCAGTTTTTCCTACACCGGGTTCCCCAAGAAGAATGACGTTATTTTTTGATTTTCTTGCTAAAACTTGGATAACTTTTCGAATTTCTTCATCTCTTCCAATAACAGGATCAAGTTTTCCTTGCTCTACATAGGAGTTAATATCGCGTCCAAACTTTTCTAAAATATTTTCATCTTGGCTATAATCTTGCATACCATCCATCGTAATTACCTCCTTCTGCCTATTGGCAAAAATATTGTAGCAAACACTTTAGCAGTTTCAATAGTTGCTTGCTAGATTGTAAAGGTTTAATTCAGTTTTGTTTTTGAGTAACCGCTTTCATTATGTTTTAAAAAAAGCCCTCTCGCATTTTCCTTTTTTTAGAGTATGTTTTGGCGGATTCAATTTTCACGGGGGTCTTTTATGGAAATTGGAAAAAGAAGAAGCAAAACCATCGACATGACAAAAGGAAGCATTCTAAAAGGAATGTTCATTTTCCTTATCCCACTTCTAATTGGAAACCTTTTTCAACAAGCCTATAACGTTGTCGACTCCATGATTGTCGGACAAATTTTGGGAAGTGATGCCTTTACGGCCGTAGGGGCTACAGGAAGTTCAAGCTTTATGATTTTAGGCTTTGCTTCTGGCTTGACTGGTGGATTATCTGTATGTGCTGCTCAATATTTTGGTGCAAAAGACGAACAAGGATTACGCCGCTCTCTTGCTACTTCTTTTATTCTTTCTTTCATTGTTTCCTTAATCTTGACTCTTGTTGGTGTCCTTTGTATTGATCCTCTTCTAACTCTAACTGATTTAGATTGGCAATTTTATCAATACGCAAAGGAATACTTATTCCCTATTTTTCTTGGTATTGTCTTTACCATTGCCTATAACCTCTTCTCTAATGTGCTTCGCTCATTAGGCGATACAAGAACTCCTCTTTATGCGTTAATTCTTGGCTGTGTAATTAATATTGGTGCTGACTATCTATTTGTTGGGCCTTTCAATATGGGTGTAGCAGGTGCAGCCTGGGCCACTATTCTTTCGCAAGCGATTTCCTGTATCTTCTGCGCTATATGGATGTTTTGGCGTTATCCTTACACTAGAATTAAAAAAGAAGATTGGAAACCTTTAAAAAGTATCTATGGCCTCCACATTCGTATTTCTCTTCCTATGGCCATTCAATTTTCGATTGTTGGCATCGGCTTATTAATGCAACAACGGGGAGCAAATATGATCAATAATGCCTATATGGAGGCAATGGCAAATAACCCGGATATTGTAAATGGATTGTATACGACTGCTTATAGTGCAGCAGGAAGAATTGATGGTTTCTCTAACTGCGTTATTCTTGCTATTGGCACGATGATGGCCACTTATTGTGGACAAAACTACGGTGCATCCGATTTACCAAGAATCAAAAAGGGATTAATCACAGGAACGGTGATGTCTATTTCTGTCTGCCTTCTCATGGCGGCTTTCATTATTCCTTTAACGCCGTATATTCTTTATCTTTTTATTGAAAATCCTCCTCAAGAAGTAAGAGACGCCACATTCATTTATATGGCTGTCCAACTCGGTTGTTATGCTTTATTAAGTACGTTATATGTTTTCCGCAGTTCATTCCAAGGACTAGGGCGTTCGGAAATTACTGTTATTGTTTCCATTGTTGAACTTGTTTTGCGTATTACTTTCTCTCTTGTTCTAGCCCAATATGCGGGTTGGTTAGGTTTGGCTTTCTCTAATCCAATCTCCTGGTTAGGTTCTGATTTGGTGTTAATTCCAGCAATGATTATCATCATGAAGAAATTTAATAAACAAGAAAAAGAAGGTACTTTCGGGATGAAAAAAGAGAAAAACTCGTTAGTTAAAGAGGAAGTTTCTGCCCAAGAAAGTAACTAAATTCTCTCTTCTTTCTTAATTTTCGTATAAGATACATTCATGAAACGTCTTCATGAATTTTGGAATCAATATCAAGATAGCCTGCGAAAAATTATTCTCTTTCTTGCTGTCTGTATACTTCTTTCCTGTTTGGTATTTTTAATTCTTTATCTTACAAAAGTGATTCAGTTTGATAATGGCTTAGTTTTTAACTCTGCATTATTTGAAAACATCAAAACAGAATGGTATGGATATTTAACCTTCTTCCTAATTCAGGTCATAGTAACGGTTCTTCTTTGCTTTGCTCCAGGAGGATCAGCAACATTTATTGCTTTAGGAGTCGTGTTATATGGCCCAACATGGCAATGCTTTCTTCTTGTCTTTAGTGGTGTTATTGCTTCTTCCCTCCTTATGGATTTATTAGGAAGATTTGGTGGATCTTTTCTTTTACAAAAATTATTTAGTAAAGCTGATTACGATAAGGGTATGGCTCTTTTACAAGAAAAAGGAATTGTGTACCTTCCTGTGATGTATCTTCTTCCTGTTTTTCCGGATGACTTACTTTGCTGTTTAGCTGGCATGAGCAAAATTAAATTTTGGTATCACACATTAATCATTCTTTTATGTCGTGGGGTCGGATGCGCGACAATCGTCTTTGGAATATCCCTTATCCCTTATCAAGAATTCACCACCCCATGGGAATGGATTCAAGCCATTACCATTGTCCTCTTCTGGGTAATTCTTCTTTTCTATCTTGCGCGCCTTATCGATAAAAAACTCACAGCATACCTAAAGAAAAAACAAACTTTAAAAGAAAAAGAAAAATAATTTATTCCACATTGCTACTTCTTAAATGCAAGACGGCAACCGTTTCGACTTGTTCTTCGTTGTCCAAATCGATACTCATGTCTTCCCCGATGATGGGCAGCTTAAATTTGATGGATTTTAATCACTGTCCATTGGGCTATCGCTCCAGGTAAATCTGAATTTCAGAGATCAGCGCTCCGATCAACTGCTGCCGCTCCGCCTTGACGGAATAATGCTGGCGCAGCTGCTTCTCGTAATTGGCAATCTCCTGGTCAATAGCGGCAGTATCCACTTTCATTTTGACCTTCTGCGCATCCAGCGAGTAGCCGCCCACCTGCATAGCGGTGGAGACCATGGTGTAGGTATAAACTTTTGTCTTCTCTTTCTCCGTCGTAATCTCCCTCATGTGGTGCCAATCAAAAAACGGATTGGTCGTTCTTAACTTGGGTCAGAAGAATCATCCTGCTTTTCCGCCTCTGTCTTGGCCATTTTTCCCAACTGCTTAATGGTCTTTAGATATTCTTCCTCCACAGGGGAAAGAGTTTGTGCCTGATAGCGTTTATATTCCGCTTTTGCTTTTTCCATCGCCTGTGCATGACTGATTTTTCCTGCATGGGCCAATACTTCTTCGCCGGTTGCCCGAAGAATATTGTCCAGCTGCTCCACATGATCGCTCATATACATGGGTCGGTGACGGATGGCCTGCACCTCGGCAAAGTCAAAATAACCGGATACCATCTGATTCAGAACCCGAAGTTCTTCCTCTGTCAAATAATTCTTGGCAATCCCAATATCTTTTGCCGTGGGGAAGTCGCCCGAAAAAGTGGTAAGCCCCATAAACGGCTTATCTGCATCGGCCCGCTCATAAATCACTTCCGCAGCCGTATGTCCATGCGCTGCATAATGAAGCTTGTTCTGCACCATTTTGAAAAACGCAACAGATTCCGCGCTTCTGGGGTTATAGTCCACACTAGTAGCGTACAAGTCCAACACCTGACGATACATCACTTTTTCCGAAGAACGAATGTCCCGAATCCGTTCCAGCAGTTCGCGCCAATAGTTGCCACCACCCAAATTTTTCAGGCGCTCATCGTCCATCGTAAAGCCCTTGATCATATACTCTTTTAGGCGTTCCGTGGCCCACCGGCGAAACTGGGTGGCAATCAGGGATTTTACCCTGTACCCCAAAGAAATAATCATATCTAGATTATAGAAAGGCAACTCCCTAGTTACTTGCCGGTTGCCCTCCATTCGAACATGTCGGAAATTCCGACAGGTTGAAACCTCATCCAGTTCGCCTTCTTCATAGATGTGACCAATATGCTCCACAATGTTGCTTCTGGACGTGCGGAACAATTCCGCCATCTGCTGCTGCGTCAGCCAAATGGTCTCGTCGACAAACCGGCATTCTACCTTTGTAAATCCATCTTCGGCCTGATAAATTAAAATCTCGCCCTGACTCTGGTCCGGTCTGTTCTTGTCTTCAGCCATTTGTTCACGCTCCTATCTGATTACATTTCTATGTTTCAAGAGAGCGAAGGGAATGGCCGCCGCTCTCTTGTTCGATCTCTTATATCACATCTATTGTACCATGTAGCAATTTTGCCTACGCACGCTTTTGGCTTGTAATCAGATTCTTTTTTATCTGCTGCCACACCGTCCTGATCCTCAAGCGGAACCACCGGATCGGACATGGTCTCGACGTCTAACTCCGAAGCGTACTTCTTAATAACAGGTCTGCAAAACCGCTCCATCCATACTCCACTACGCAATCATCGAATTTCACATCGATAACAGGAATAAGCTTGTCTGTCCCTTTTATATCACCAAGGAACAATATTTTTCCCTGAATGTTTCAGGCTTTTTTGTTTCCCATTGCTGTTCCACTGATTCCCAATATTTGATACAGTTCACTGGTAGTAATATTCGGATTCTCTCTTTCCTTGATAATTCTTTGCCTTCTTAATTCTTTTTTATTCCCAACCTTATTCCCAATCTTTTTTATCTGATGCAGCGGGGTCGTGACAACAATCGACTTTTCTCTGAAAGTAAATGCCTCCCCATAAGTCTTAATGATCTTAGTCTTCCAGATCCGCATCAATTCTGACTTTCGTATCCGGTTTTCGGTTGCTCAAGAGGCACACCGTTTCAACATGCGGGGTCATTGGGAATAAATCAAAAGGCTGAACCTTGCTTAAATGGTATTCTTTTTGAAGTATTTTCACGTCTCTTCCTAAGGTTATCGGATTACAAGAGATATAAATAATCTTTCTTGGTTTTAAAAGTAAAGCCGAATTTAAAAATTCCTCCGTGCTTCCTTTTCTTGGAGGATCCATTAAAAGAACATCGATTCTTTTTTCTTCTTTTGCGTATTCATTTAAAACTTTTGGACAATCCCCACAAATCGCAGAATAGTTACGAATCTTGTTCCGTAAGGCGTTTGCTTTCGCGTCTTTTATCGCTTCTTCTACAACTTCAATACCAATTACTTCTTTACAAGAGGAAGCGGCAATAAGGCCAATCGTGCCAATGCCGCAATAGGCATCAAGAAATGTATCATCTTTCTCTAAACATGCTTCCTTTAATGCGTATTGATAAAGTTTTTCCGTCATAAAAGGATTTACTTGATAAAAACTACGCGAGGAAATACGAAAAAGGCAACCACATAAAGTGTCTTCAATGTATCCTGGCCCAAAAAGAATTTTTTCTTTTTTTCCTAAAATAACATTCGTTTTTTCTTTTAGTACATTAAGAATAATGGTTGTAATAAATGGTGCGCGTTTTCTTAAAGAATGAATGAATTCTTTCTCTTTTGGAAAACGTTGACTTTTTCCTACAAAAACAACCATAAAGTCTTTTTGATGATAAGAAGAACGAAACACAAGATGTTTTAAAAACCCTTTGTCTTTCTCTTCCTCATAACAAGAAAGATGAAATTCATTAATAAGAGAAAGACATGCCTTTAAAGCATCCGAAATTCTCTTATCTTGAATAGAACATTCTTCAATAGGGACAACTTGATGCGTCCCTTGACGGTAAAATCCTGCAACAACTTTGTGATGAATCGCATCATAAGCTAAAGGAAAAGCGCCCTTATTCCGATAAAAATATGGGTGTTCCATTCCCATACACGGGTAGACTTTGGTATCTTCTTCTAAAACGTCTTTTAAAGCCTTACGAACAAAGTTTTCTTTAATTTTCTTTTGTGCTTGATAAGAAAGAGCTTGATAAGAACAACCACCACAAGCCGTAGGAACTTTACAACGCGGGATTATTCTTTCTGGAGACAAGGAATATAGTTTTTTGATTTTTCCCCGCAAAACCCCATTTCTTTTATAGATAATTTCAATTTCTCCTTCTTCATGGAGAAAAATGGAAGGAACAAAAGCCTTTTCTCCTGTTTCTAAAGTAACAACTCCTTCACCAGTTTGGAGATAATCAATGCATTTTCCTTTTAAAATGAATGGAAATTTTTGCATATTAAGCAGCCGCTTTTTCCTTTGGCATAGCCATTAAAGATTTTAACCATTCCACTTCTTTTTCATTCTCTAATCTCATAAATAAAGGATTCCCTTTATGGACAAGAGTGGAGGGAAGTTTCTTCTTTAAAGAAGAGAAATTTCGATAATCTTCTCCAATACCTAATTGTTCATCAATTTGTGCGCTTTTTTCTAATAAAATTGGAGATAAGAGAACAGAGGAAACGTGAAGTACTTCTACTAGATGTGCCATAGTGGAGGCAAGTTCATCTTTCTTATTTGCGTCTTTTGCTAAAGCCCATGGGGCTTTTTGCTCAATATATTTATTCCCCATAGAAACAAGTTCCATTACTGCATGATAGGCTTCTGTGACTTTTAAAGAATTAATGTCTTTCTCATATTCTGTAATGGTTTCTTGGATTTTCTGATTTATTGCCAAATCTTCCTCACCAAAGTCTTTCTCATGAGTCGGAGCCATACCATCAAAATATTTTCCAATCATCGAAACAGTACGATTTAAAAGATTTCCTAAGTTGTTCGCTAAATCGGCATTTAATCGTTCAATAAAAAGTTCAGGAGTAAATTGTCCGTCTTGTCCAAAAATAATCTCACTTGCTAAATAGTAACGAACCGCATCAAGCCCATAATGTTCCACTAATGGTTCAGCATAGATAACATTTCCTTTTGATTTGCTCATTTTTCCATCTTTCATCATCATTAAACCATGAACAAAAATGCGGCTTGGTTTTCTTAAGCCTAAAGCCTCTAGGAACATTGGCCAATATATCGTGTGAAAACGAGTAATATCCGCACCAACTAAATGAACAATTTCACTTTCTTCGTCCATCCAATATTTTTGGAACTTTGTATCATCTTCTTGGAGATACCCTAAAGCAGTAATGTAATTAAACAAGGCATCTAACCATACATAAACAACATGCTTTTTATTTTCTTTTACAGGAATCCCCCAAGAAAAAGTTGTTCTTGTCACACATAGATCATTTAATCCTGGCTTAATAAAGTTATTAATCATTTCTTGTTTGCGGCCAACAGGAGTAACAAAAGAAGGATTTTCTTCAAATATTTTTAATAGACTAGGTAAATACTTTTGGCAAGAAAAGAAATAAGCTTCCTCTTCCTTTTCCTCCACGCTTCTCCCACATTCTGGACAAAGGTGTTCTTTTCCGACTTGAGTTTCTGTCCAAAAGGTTTCTTCGTGAACGCAGTACCACCCCTTATAGCGAGATAAATAAACATCGTCGTTATTTAAATAACGAGTAAAAACTTTTTGAATGGTATCAACGTGTCTTTTATCGGTTGTCCGAATAAAATCGTCGTTAGATATCCCAAGCAATTTCCATAAATTAAGAAATTTTGTTGCTATTTCATCAACAAATTGTTGAGGAGTGATTCCTTTTGCTTCAGCGTTTTTTTCGATTTTCTCCCCGTGTTCATCTAAACCGGTTAAAAAATATGTGTCATAACCGAGTAAGGCTTTTGAACGACGAAGAATATCCGCCATAACGGAACAATAAGCATGCCCTAAGTGTGGGGATGCACTAGGATAATAAATTGGGGTAGTAATATAAAACTTCTTCGCCATAAATAACCTCCACAAAGGTTTATTTTATCATTCTCTTTCTTAATTTTTTTAAAAAAAGCAGGCCTAGCCTGCAAAAGAAGATAAGAAGAGAAATTATTGTTCTGTAGGGAGAAAACAAAATAAGAATTCCCCTTTAAAATCGTCTCGCAAAAGAATACCCTTAGGAGCACCATCAAAACCAAAATAAAGGGATACCGAACGCGGAGTCATTTCTAAATAAAGAACGGGGCAAACAAAAGATCCAATATAAGAAGAGGTAACACTGTTATAAGAAAGGTCATAAAAATCGCTTGTATAACGAGTATTATCACCTTTTTTAGTCAAATAAAGATCAAGACGATAAAAATTCCCATTCAAGCTTTCTAAAGTATTTTTCCCTTCACTTTTAAGAAAAGTTTCTTCTTCAATAGAAGAAATCGTAAGCGTGGAAGAAAAATTATCCGTCAATGGATTAATGGATTCATTCGAGGAAACATAGACACCAGAAAGAGCGCCTCTTACATTAGAAGTGCAAGAAAATAAAACACCAACTAATCCTAAAGAAAGAAGAAGAGAATATTTCATATCGTTTTAAAGAAAAAGGCTTCCCTTTCTTGGCAAGCCTTATGCGTCTACTAGTTATTTCCTTTATTCGCTTTAGCAAGCCGTCTGTTGAACTTGTCAATAACTCCGTCTGCTTGAACAGCGCGTTGCTTCCCGGTATAGAAGGGATGGCAATTTGAGCAAGTATCCACTTTGATCTCGCTGAGGACAGAGCCGGTTTCAAAGGTAGAACCGCATGTGACACAGGTGACTTTGCACTTGTGATATTCTGGATGAATTCCTTTTTTCATTTTTAAACTCCTTCCGCCTTACAGCATTACTGTAAAGAGAGCGCTCGTAATCCTACTATTGTTAATAAAGAAACACAAATAAAACCTTTCTTTTCGATAGAAAAACTAAAAAATCGCGTTAAATAACGAAGTTCTAAGTGATTATTTAAATAACGTAATACCTTTTAAGCAAGAAAAGAGGCGTTTGCCGTAAGAGAAATATAACTTCCTTCATTAATCGCGTAAGGAGGAAGATCAGAAATAGAGTTTCCTTGAAAAACGGTCTTATACACAAGTAAATAAGAACTATTAGGATAACGAACTTCCCACTTTAACGTTCCGTTTTCAAAAACACCAAGAAGAGGGATAGAGAAATAATGATTTTCTACAAAAGAATCTTCCCTTCCTGCACTTGTTGTAGAAAGCATGGAAATAAAAAACTCACGTGCAGAAGAGACAAAAGTATTCTTCTTGTGATCTAAGAATAAAGAAACAAAAGATTCCATAAATTCAGAAGAGAACCAAGGATAGGAGGAAAACTCAAAAACTCCTGTTTTCTCTTCCTTTTCGCCGATGATTTTGTTTTGATTCCAATATACCGTATCGTAGTCTAAAACGAATTCGGATAAATCCGCAACGAAAGAACATAACTTATGATCAAAGATAGAAAGAATAACAAGAGGAATTTCACCTGTTCCATCAATTCTTTCTAATTCTTTTAAATAGGGATTCTCCTTGTTATAAGACACTTCTCCTTGTGAAAAAGCGGTTATATAAGGAATGCTTAAAGAAGGAATCGCGTCGTTTATCCATAAGGCGCCAATCGCGCCATTTTCTTTTTCTTGGATAATATGGAAACCTTTCTCCTTTTTGCTTCCTTCTACTTTCAAAGTGTAATTCACTTCTTTAGATAAATCACCAGAAGTAGAAACAACAAAATAATAGGAACCTAACGCATTAATAGAAAGTGTCTTACTGCCATCAATATTATCTAAAGAAGAAAAACAAACAGGATTAAAAAATTCGTTCTTGGGAGATAAATAAAAAATATCTAAATTTAAAAAACAGTCCTCATCGTTGATATTTTCAATAGAAACAGACAGTTCTCCTGAAAAGGGAATATTTAATAAATAATAATCAACATCGTTTGAACTCGTTTGATCTTCAAACTTCTTTTGATGCAAACTTGCCTTAAGAGATAAGGAAAAAGAAGAAAATCCATTAATAGGTAAATGATTTAATAAAGTTGCGTCAGAAAAAGAGTCATTACTCTTAATATCTTGCGTAGGGAAAACTTGTTCCTCAATGTTTTTATCCTCAAAAGTATAAGTTAAAGAATAATCCCCATCTCCATTCTCTTCTTCAAAGCAATCCCCTAAACCAGAAATATCTTTTAAAGAATCCGTATCTTCACAAGAGACAAGAAAAAGGGAGTTAAAACTTAAAAACAATGCAAAACCTAGACGAATAAGTTTCTTACTATGCATTACAACATCCTCCTTAAAAGATTGGTTTCTATATCATCATAAGAATTAATAAGGTATATAGTCCCCCAAAAATATGCATCATCAAAAGTGTAAGGTAAAGTGTTTTCGGTATACACATACTGACTGATATTCTCATAATTATATTGCGGAATCCAATAAACCTTATTGTTCTCAAACCAATACCGAAAATCAATTTGAAGAATTTGGTCTCCTCCTTGTTTTTTTGATTCTAAAGCACCAGCTAGGCCAATAAAATAATCTTCATAAGCATCAGCTAACTCATAATTAATTGATGAAGGAATAATTAACTGAAGAACAGAAAGCACATCAGATGCAACCGAAAATATAGAAAGTATCTGTCCTAAAAGACTAAATACAATGCCAGTGCTGTTAAAAATAATATCTATTGTCGCATCATTTGAATAAGCATTATTTTTATATTCATGAATAGCCGGAATTATGGTTTCGCAAAAATCAAACAAAGCGTTGCAAAATTCATTGTTCCAAAACAAAAATTTTGCATAAAGCAAATCTTTTTTACCTTTATTTAAAATTTGCTGCACTAGAGGGTTATTAGCAGTTAAATTAGCACTCATAGTTTCAGACTCGGTTGCCATACAGGGAGCAATTCCTTCTGGTTTCCAGTCTTGAACCCACATAATTCCTATATCAGCATAAGGCCTATTCTCGGGTATTGAATAGTAATCGCTTTGCAGGCGAGTCGAATGGTATTCAATATCAAGCGAATATGGCTCTTGATCATTCCAAGTAGCATCATTTTTTGAGAAAACCTCAATAACAACGGTTCTAGCATCTGCCGACGAAAAAGCAATATGTTCATCCAATGAACCAGTTTTACATGAAGAAGAGACAAATTCAGCATTTTTTAAAGAACCATTGGAATCGTTAGCAATAGTATAAAGATTCAAATCATAATCGCATCCACTTGGTACTGAGGTTAAATCAACAGTAATACGTCCACTACCAAGCAAACAAAAACTATAAAAATCTCTATCTGTATGTTGTATCCACAAAAAATCAGTTTTCCTTGTTATTGTGGCATATATTCCGAAACCAGTATAACTTGTTGTTGGGTATCCATAAGCCAAAATTGCCGGTATTTGAAAAGCCCCTTCTAAAGAATCGTTATTAGTTTCATAAGAATCGTTGTATGAAGCTAAGGAAACGCCATTGTTTGGAGAGTATTCAATAATATTACCATTTTCATCTTGGAATTCTGCTAAATAATCAACACCATACACTGGATTATGTGTCTCAAATGGATCGCCACTATTAGAATCATAGATACGTCTAGTATCCTTGAGTTTATGGCTTAACAAACATTTTTCTTGATAATTGGTTTTCTTCTCAGCAGCCTTTAAAATTAAAGGGCTTGAATCAAAACTGTCACAATTACTTTTTAATTGTTGAGAACCCAATATAGAGGTGCAGAAAATGCCTACAATCAAACAATATATTGCTTTCTTCATATGAATGATTGTAGGCTGATACAAAAATAATACAAGAGGAAGGGGCTTAAAATTATTATCGGTTCGATGCAATGCAAAACACAAAAGTATTAGAAAAATTCTAGAAGGGTCAATTTTACTCTACAGATAGAGGGCCATCCATGCATTGAACTTGACCATTTGTTAAATTCGTCCCACTATGCCACTCACCAAGTTCACCATGAAGATCAATTTCTAACCATTCGGCTTTTGTCCCCTCATAGATAAGGGTTAATGTTTCAGGAGTAGTTAATTCAGTATACATTGAACAAAACGCTTCATGAATGGAAGTAACGCTTCTTGGAATATGAATTTCTAAAACATTTCCTACATATAAAAAGGCATCACGACCAAGTGTTTTTGTTCCTTCTTTAATGTGATAAGTTGTGTCTACTTTTCCATAGGAATAACTGATTAAGGTTGGATTGTCTCCTAAAGAATATAAAACGTTATCAACAACTTCAAAATAAGGGTTTCCCTCTTCCACTTTTAAGGAGCCTTCTTGATAGCCAAGTTTGACTAAACCAGAAAAAGGATTCATCCCTATATGCTTCACACTCTTAGGAATCGTAATCGAAGGAATGGAAGCGCTCGCGGAAAAAGCACTTCCTCCAAGCGAAAGAAGACCCTCATTAAGAATAACGCTTGTTAACGACATACAACGGGAGAAAGCATTATCTTCAATCGTTTCTAGACTTAAAGGAGTTTCTAGCGTCTTAATATCACTACGGAAAAAAGCTTCTTTTCCAATTGTTTTTAATCCTTCTTCAAAAACAACTGTGTGCAAGGAATCACAAGTATAGAAAGCCCATTGAGGTAAGGTAGTTAACGTTGAAGGAAGATGAACTTCTTCTACACCAGAAGCATAAAAAACCCTTGTTCCTAAAGTTTCTAATCCTTCATTTAAAGTAAGAGAAGTTAAAGAATCTGCATTACGGAAGGCTTCTTCTCCTATACTTTTTAGTGTCGAAGGAAAGATGGGAGACTTTAATGAACGCGCATCATAAAAACTTGCATTGCCGATAGAAAGCAATCCTTCAGGAAGCGTGATGGTTTCTAACCTAGAACAATCTTCAAAAGCGCGATTATTAATTCTTATCGTCCCTTCTTGAACAGAATAGTTTTTAAGACTAGAGGAAATCGGCATACGAATCAGTTCTCCTGCAAGAGAATATAAAATGCCATTATCGGACTCAAAATAAGGATTTTCTTCACTAACTTCAATTGTTTCTAAAGACATGGCCCCGTTAAAGGTATTTTCATCAATGGAAGAAACATTTTTACCAATTCTTACTCCCTTAACGGAAGAATTTTGAAATACATTTGGCCCTAAAGAGGAAACCATATGTTCTTCCCCTTCTTTGTCCTTTATCGAATCAGGAATAAAAACAGGGTTAGGAACATGAGCAGGTTCTAAATAGGAAGTGATTTCAATCGTCCCATCTTCTAAAACTTCATAAGTAAACTCGTCTACATCCTCTGCCACTAAAGAAAATGTCGCCTCAATAGCATTGATTCCTTCTACCGCCGTAAAAAGGAATTGATTGTTTTTACCAGCAAGAGGAACTTCATTAAAAGTAAGAGAAGTAAGTTCATATCGCGAAGCAGGGGTAGCAATCAAAGTTAAAGAATCTCCTACCTCCACAAGTTCAGAAAAATTTTCTTCGGTGATGGTATTCCCATCTTGATATAAAGAAAGCGTTCCTTCCCCTATGAAAGAAAGAGAAAGGGAGAAATCTTCTTCATACGAAGAAGAAACTCCCGCTTCTCCACAAGAAACAAGAAAGAAAGATGAGAAAAGAAGCAAGAGTGATGAATGTTTCATGCTCCAATGATTCCTTCTAAAGTCGTATTCCCAATTAAGGAAAAGGTTAGAGTGATAGTACCTACTCTCATATCCCCAATAATGTTATCCAAATAACTATAAGGAAGACGAATTTCTGCAATGGAACCATCATTATTTAAAGAAATTTGTATAGAAGAAATTCCTTCGGAACCTTTGATCCTATAAGGAGAGTGATTAATTAAGAAACAAGAAGTTAAGGCAGTAATATCGTCTAAACTTTCGTATACATTATTTTCATTCTTCTCAAAAAATACACCAGAAATCTCCGCAAAAATTGGATATAAATCTTGATATGTGTAAATTCCACAATATCCTTGAGCGTACTGAATCGTTCCATCTTCTAACAGGAAGCCTTCATTTCTTAATGTCCAAGAATCACTTTCTTCCTCATAGGCATAAGGATACAAAGATTGATCGACCTCACTATAGGGAGCAAGATAATAATCTTTGTTCTTATCAAAGTCGGATAAAGCTTCACCACTTTCATGAACATAAATTTCTTTCCCGGTAAAAGCGAAAGTTGTCACTTCATTTCTTGTTTCGCTATTACCAGAAGCTAAATCACTATATTGATAAGAATTTACAATGTCCATTGTAAAAGAAGACGACCCAAGAGTATTTAAAGCCTCTTCTAAATCCTTGTTTTCTTCTTTTTCTTCATAAGGAGAAGCATGAAGAATTGTCTCTTCTCCGATATGAGAAAAAGAGAAAAGAACAGAATTCTTAATGAAAGAAGTTGCCCCGGTAATGTTATCAACGGAAGCAATCGGGCTTAATTCCATGCTTAAAGAAGTGAACACTCCATTATCAACACGAATATAAGCAGAAGTAGGGACAGCAAAGCCACCAGAGTTTACCGAATAAAGGAGGTTATTGGCGATAATTGCCGCTTTATCAATCGACAAGTCATAACGAGTATAAACCGTGACGTTTTCATTTTTTACAAAATCTTCTTCTTGAAAAATAGAGAAAAAATTATAAAAACCATTGTCGCCAAAGGTTAAATTATCTCCGCCAACCGTGGAATAATTCCGCACAACTTCATTCTTGTAATTAATCTCTTCTTGGTAAGTAATGCCTTCTTCATCTTCAAAGAAGGTAAAAGGACCTTCCACATCAACTTGTGTTCCTTCTAGTTCCCTCCAAGAGAATTTATAAAAAGCATTCTCACGATAAGAATTAAACGCTACATCCGTATAGTAAGTATTTGTTGCATAAGGTTCCGCATCAAGAAGAGGTTCTCCGCTTGATGAATAACTTCCTTCATAACGTTTTTGAATGATATTTCCACTCATTCGGAACCCTTTTAAGAAATTCTCCATATTTTCTTCCAAAATAGGGTCCGTAAAGGGTTCACGTTCACTGTCAAAAGAAGGAGGAAGTTCGCTTGTAGAACTACTTGAATTTTCTTCCCCGTTACATCCTGTTAAGGCAAGCAAAGGAAGACAGAAACACCAAATTACGTTTTTTATCTTCATAGTTATCTCCTAAGCAATCACAATTTCAAAATCAGGAGTTCCCTCTCCTAACTTGTCAAAATGAAGAGTCATCGTCCCACTATAGCCAACAAAATCTTCATACGTTGCCACAACGCGATCTAGACAGTTTACTTCTTCATCAACATAAACTTTAACGTCATTCACATAACCGCTATCTACCGCACTAAAACTATCTAAAGCGGACATAAAGACATCACGAGTAATCCAAGGCACATTATCAATGGTTGGGCTATAAGACCCATCCTCATTAAGATTGAAAATATTTGGATTTAAAAAGGAAATGTCATAGGCTAAATCGTTATAAGTGTAAATATTATCAATGCTTGTGTAATTAGAAGAATTTAACAAGAACTCTCCAGTTGTGGCATTTACTTGATAAACTCGTAATTTCCCTCCATTTACTAAAGGACGAAGAATAAAGTCTGATGCACTAGGAGCAGTAGGAACACTTTCTCCCTCAGCTAAAGAATAAACTTGGCTATAAATTCCTTCAGTTTCCCCCATGTAATAGGTTGCATTATAAGAATCTTCTCCAACATAACTTCCATTAATGTAAGGATGCAATTCTCTTGTTAAAGCAATATTTTTCCCTACCATGTTTTCTAGAGCATTTTTCAACGGAATATTTTCTTCTTTCTCTGGTTCTACTTGAATGACATCGCGAGCAGAAGCTACCGCAATATCCGTAAAGGACATCTCTACTTCATATTGATTACGAATATATGTTTGGTAATAAGGATTGCTAGGAATACTAACCGTTGATGCGTACCCATCATCCATATTTTTCGACACAAAATGAGCGCCAGTAATATCTTTATTGTCTAACGTAAAAACTCTCGTAGAGAAGACAATATTTGACTGATAATCCTCGATTTGTGAAAACAAATTCGAGAAAAAGAGGTTGGTTTTGCTGTGATTTAATTCAAAACCTTCATGAATTTGATGAAAATCACTGCGAGAAATAAGAGTAAAAGGATTCAGCATACCATTAGAACCATAGGGGATAAACTCATAGTTACTATCAATAGCTAAATCGCGAACAATGGTATTGTCATAATCTAGGTAAACTAACCCTGCATATCCATTGGCGTTATAAGAGTTCTCACCTTGAATATAACTTTCCTTTCCTTCTTCATCTACTTGATAATAACGACGATCTACCCCCATATAATCGTCTGCATTTTCATAAATGAATTTTACTCGATACATTATTGTTTCATTTTCTAAATTTGTATCGGGAATTTGATAAGCTGCATCCTGAAAATAGGAACGATGAATCGTTAAATCCGCTGTAACACGAAAGCCTTTCCTTAACGAGGCAATCGCATTGTTAATTAGGATTTGCTCCACATTCCCTGAGGAAGAAGAAAGGGAGGAGGATTCTCCTCCCCCCACACAGGACGTTAATGGAGCAGCAACACTGGCTATAGCAAACAAGACTAAATACTTATATTTTTTCATGAAAGCTCCTTAAGTTATATATTAGTAAATAAACCACGTTGGGGTCACTGTTACAGAAGTCTCAGGCCAATCAAAAGTTAACACAACATCTTCCCCAGGCATGGTGAAGTGATACATAGAATATCCATCTGCAATGCACTCAACGCCATTTGCATAAACCTTAAGCGGCGCATCTTCTTCATTTGGGGTATAAACATACACATAAACAATATCCCCTTCCTCCGCTTCTTCAATGCTAGCCATTGTATCTAAATTATCAAAAATCATAATTTCTATACCTTCTGGCGCATTATCTCCTGCATCATAGGTGATGCTAAGTTTTGTGGTGTCCGCGACAAAATGCATATGAATATCAACATCTTCCGTTCCGACAGTAAATGGATAATAGGTTATCCCGGCAAACGTCACAGGAGTTAAAGTTTGATCTCCATAAGTGACAGATTCAATTTCATACCCATCATAGTTACTAATTCGAGTATAAATATACGTTCCTGTTGCGGCCTCAAAAATTGGATTATAAGAATAAGGATCATCGTAGAAATCTACATAAACAGTGTTTTGTAAATCCGCTGGTGTTGTGGTGTAACCTAACGCGTATGTTTCAGCCTCCACCCATTCAAAGGTAAGAACAACGTTTTTATTAGGCATAATGAAGGTTGCGGTATATTGCCAGCCATCAAAGGCAAATTCAATTTCCTCGCCGTTAAGGAAAACTTTTGCAAGAGTTGTTGTAGTTTCATAAGTTGAAATACGAGCAGAAACTTCATCGCCCGCCTGCGCGTTTGTTGTAAGCATCCAGTTTACTTGGAATTGAACCCGTAAATCACTAGGAGCGCCTTCTCCTGCTTCATAAGAAAGGGTATACCCCGCCTCAGGCCAATCGACTGTGATGATAACATTCTCATTTGGCATAACAAATTCATACTTTATGCCATCGGGTGCTAACTCTAGTGCCTCACTATTCGCATAAATTGCTGTAGGGAAATTTCCTGCTGCCCAAATATCCACATAATAAGTTTCGCCAGGTTTTCCTTGGTAGACATCCGCTGCAGGAATTAACTGATAGGAAGAATTATAAAGATCAAAATACGCTGAAGCGGGAGCCCCAGTTTTATCAAAAGTAATGTCAAAAGTAACTTCTGGTTCCTCGGCAGCATAAACAATATCAATCACAACATCCTCATTTGGCATTGTGAAGCAATAGTCTTCATGCGAATTCCAAGCATCGTCAACAAGAGTTAAAGACGTTCCATTTAAAGTAACCGATTCAATGATGTAACCATCAATATTTTGAATATAGACATAAACGATTTCGTCTACTTTTGCTGTTTCTACTTCATTCCCAGGATTAAAGGAGTCGTATTCTTCTCCAATAGTAAATACAACGTTAGGAGTTAATTCCGCTGGAGTTACTGTGTAAGAAAGATTCAATTCGCTATCAGGAGTAATCCATGTTGCCGTTAAAGTAACATTTTCTCCAGGCATAGTGAATTTATAAACATTGCCTTCAAGAGTTGGCGAAGGATAAGTTCCTGGAGCGCCTCCATTAACAAGAACTTCTTTTAAAGTTGCTCCCTCTACTGGATGAGTGAATGTTGCTGTAACTTTATCGTTCCGAGCAGCTGTGGTAATTGTTTCTCCATCTTCGTTAGTGAAAATAGCAGTAGCGCCTGTATCTTCATCATCAAAAGAAAGGGTGTATTGAATTAATTTTGAGGTTGCTTCAAGAACAACATTTTCCTTTCCTAAAGTAAATTCTCCAATACCATGTTCATTGATTTGAACCAGTTCCCCATTTAAGGTAACTTCATCAATTTCATACATATTGGCGTACATTGGAAGAATGCTTACTTGGAAGTAGAAATGAGTACCAGGATCAAAAGTGGTAACACCCCAGTTCACTCCTGTTAGTTCAATCACTTCATCTCCAGTCTCATTAAGAGTATTGCCAAAGACGACATCAATGCCATCTCCTTCTACTGCATCTACTGTATAGGCCTCAATCACAGTCCCTTCTGTTTCAATGGTCAAGGTGGCATCATGTCCTGGCATCGTAACATATACACCGGACCCATTAATCTCTAAAGGAGTCTCATCTAAAGAAGCTTCGGTAACCGCATAACCAGGATTTGTAACCCAAGAAACGTACACTTCTTCATTTTCTGGAATCGCATCTGCGGACATTGTGCCTGACATATCCGATTTCATAATGAGAATTTCACTAAGGGCATTCTCATCATAATCAAGAGTCAAAGCATAAGTTTCTATATAGGAAATCGTAATCGTAGATGCCTCTGCAGGCATAATAAAGGTGTAATAACCTTCACTACTTTCCAACAATTTTTCACCTAAATGAACCGCGTATGGTTCCGTTTCTTCTCCATTTAAAACTCTTAATAAATAGGAACGATTCGGGACCAGAGAATAAGCACCATCTTCAAGAGCTACTTCTCCATAGGTTGTGCCATCAATTAAGGCGACAACTTCCGCTTTCGTTTCATTAACAATAGTTAAAGGATAACTATCCGCAATTGCATCTTTCACCGTAACGGTTAATGTGATGTTACTTGCCCCCATGATGAAGGAATACTTGTTATTGCCAAGACTTGTAACATCAATTCCTTCAACATTTGTAGAAATAGTAACAATTTCTTTCCCAGTCGGAATACTAGTAACGGTAATTGTCACTGTTTCTCCTGCTTTTGCTTCTTTTTTATCTACTTCCAAAGTGACGCCATTTGTTTCCCCAATCGTAATCGAGTATGTTTCAGCTACGGAAGAGTCTGAACTCGAGGAAGAAGTAACATCACTAGAAGGCAAAGAAGAACTTGTTTCAGGCGTAGTTGGATCACAACTTGCAAGCAAAGTGGCAAGAAGGAGGAACGCCACAGACTTTTTTATCTTCATAAGATTTCTCCTTTGGTAAAAACCATGAAGAAAAATTTAAACAATTCTTAAAAACTATCAAGAAAAAATTTCTAAAGTTACTAAAAAGTTGTATATGGGCAGTAGATTACTCTTTTTTTAAAGGCTTAATTTCTATATCCCCAGTCTTCATTTTTACCATGCTAAAAGGAGGAACACTTTCTAATAGGAATACATTGGAGCCGATAACAGAGTCATGCCCAATAATCGTATCTCCTCCTAAAATTGAGGCGCCAGCATAAATAGTCACGTTATCTTCAATTGTCGGATGCCGTTTCTTTCCTCTTAAAGCTCTTCCTTCCTTTAAGGAGATTCCTCCCAAAGTCACTCCTTGGTATAGTTTTACTCCTTTACCAATAATGGTCGTTTCACCAATAACAATACCTGTTCCATGGTCAATAAAAAATCTTGAACCTATACTCGCGCCTGGATGAATATCAATCCCTGTTCTACTATGGGCATATTCTGTTATTACTCTTGCCGGAAAAGAAAAACCAAGTTCATAAAGAACATGCGCGATACGATAAGCAGAAATTGCAATAAATCCAGGATAAGCAAGAATAACTTCCGCAAGAGAATCACAAGCAGGATCCCCTTGATAAATGGTTTCAACATCCTCTTCTAAATCTCTTTTAATTTGGGGAAGATAAGAAAGAAAATCATGGAAAGTTATAGATTTTTGTAACTTACTTTCTTTTGAAACAAAAGGAAATTTTTCTTCTGCACGCAATAAGACATCTTTTGCTTTTTTTGTTTCTTCCCCAGGATGATAAACACAAAAGAACAGCAATTCCCGGATATCTTCATAAAATTCACGAATTCCTTCACGTGAATATTTTCCTAAAGGATAAATTGTTTGATTTTCAAATAGTAAACCAATGGTTTCATCGTATATTTTATCACTCATACAGTCCTCCAAGAGAAAGATATCGTTCCCCATTATCAGGAAGAATTATCGCAATATTGCCGCAAAAGTTCGTTTCTTTTATGAATTTTATTGCACCGCTTAATGCCGCTCCTGAAGAGATACCTGCAAGTATACCTTCCTTTTTTGCTAAAAGCTTTGTTCCTTTTATCGCCTCTTCATCTAAGACATCATAAATCTTATCAACAAGAGATAAATTAAGGGTTTTCGGCACGAAATTCGCCCCTAATCCTTGTATCTTATGATTTCCTGCTTTTCCTTGAGTAAGCAAAGGAGAAGAAGCGGGTTCTACTCCAATAATTTTTATCGAAGGTTTTTTCTCTTTTAACACTTTAGCTACGCCACTTATTGTTCCTCCTGTTCCAATCCCTGCAAGAAAAGCATCAACGTTACCTTCTAAAGCCTCCCAAATTTCCTTGCCAGTTTGTTCATGAGCAATTGGATTCGCCATATTTTCAAATTGATGAGCATAAAATTTATGCAACGAAGGATCGGCATTTGCCTTCTTAACCGCACCATCCATTCCTTCCTCTTTTGGTGTTAAAAAAACTTTTGCACCATAAGCTTCCATCATTAAACGTCGTTCTTTGGAACTATTCTCGGGCATATAAATATGAGTTTCATATCCTTTATAGGAGGCAATCATAGAAAGAGAAATCCCCATATTCCCACTTGTCGCTTCGACAATAGTGGTGTCTTTTTTAAGTAGACCAAGACGTTCTCCTTCTTCAATGATTGCGAAAGCAGCGCGGTCTTTTATTGAACCTGATGGATTGTTTCGTTCTAATTTTGCATAAATATTCGCTTTTAAGCCAAAAGACTCCTCAATTCTCTTTAATCGAATTAAGGGAGTATTGCCAATGGCTCCGCCAACATGAGAATAAATCTTCATACAAAATAAGAATAATGACACCAAAGGAAAAATAGCAAACAAAATGTTATAATTTTTCATTAAACTAGCCTTCAAAATTTTTGTCCACAATAGACAAAATTCCCAAGTCTAAAAATGACATAGCAAGACAAGAAAGAGTGAAATAAAGATGTTGTTGATCTTTTTACATATGCTCCTCTTCTTTTTGGAAAAGTTCCGTATTCATATTCGCTGCATCATCTAAATCCTTTGATGAAAACTCCCTCTCTATTAAAGAGGAAAAAGCATATGCCATTGCTAAAAACGTCTTTCTTATTTGTTCTTTATTGGTTAAAGAAACGGAATACAGGCTATCATCGACATGTTGTTTAATACTTTTCTCATCAGAAAACTTGGTTCTATCATCGTAAGCATGAAGAATGAACGCTTCAATGGAAGGATAAGAAAGAAGAAGAAGTCCATTAAGTTCTTCTTCACTGTCCGTAGAACTATATAATTTTTTAAATAATCGCTTAATTACTGCTGAACGATTTGACTTTCTCTCTCGATCAAAAATAAAGTAACGACTTGCATGCTTTGCATTAAGCCCATAGGTTTTAAACTTTTTATAAACTTCATCTAGATAATCTTCTTTTTTTCCAAAGAAACAATTGCAGAATTTTTATATGGCACAACATAAATATGGGAATACTTATCATCATATTTTTTAAATACTAAAACCTCATCGTTGTGTTTATCGTAAAAAGTTATGTTATAGCTTAATAAATCACAAAAAACCGATTGAAGAATAATCCTTTCCGTTTTATCGCCTTCCACAATGGAAATAACATTACCTAAGCGAAGATTTTCATTTAGTTTAATTACCATATTGGGGAAGACCACCAAATGCTCCTGCTAAATAAAGTTTCTCCATATTTTGGGATTCTCGCATAGGATGAGAAGTAAATTTTGTAAGGTAAGATCCACATCCATCAAAATCAACACTATAGACTTGATCTGGCCTAGAGATGCTGGTTGATAAAAGGTTTGTGGAATGAGAGACAAAGAACAACTGGCTACGATGAGAATGTTGATAAAAATATCGCACCAGCAATTCTTCTAACTCGTTATGAAATCCACTCGAAAATTCATCGATTATTAACATTCCGCCATTTTTAATTACCGAAAGATATGCTGGTAACATTGTAAGTAGAAGTTGACTGCCATAGGATTCCATAATAAAAGGAATGTTTGGCAATTGGCCTCTCTTCGTAAAAAGCCTAGAAGAAATAGGAATAAGATTTGGCATGAAATTGCTTTCTTTATGATATTCAATCTCGAACCCAATTTTTGTTTCTTGTAAAAAAGAATTAATTTCTTCTGTACCAAATTCTTCTAAATATGTTTCAAGAGAGTTTTTTGCTGCATTTTTGTTCCTAAATCCAATAACCTTAAAAAGATCACGAGACGGATTAATATAAACCGAATTTTCTAAATAGCTTTTCCAATGCGAAAAAACATCGATTCCTGCAAATTTATCATTAAAAAATAAAGAACGCAAAAAGGGGATGCGCGGATCAAGTCCTTGATAAAGACGATCTTCCTCTAGGAAATATCGAGCATTGGTTAAAGTGTGAGAAAATATCTCCTTCCCATCCCAATCTAGCGTCTCATAGGCAACATTTCCTTCGCGAGTAAATTCAATGCGGTATTTTAGTATTTGATTATCAATCTTAAAAAGATAGGTAAAGGGCATAATTTTCTCGTTATTAAAAAGAGTGAAATTTTCCTTGCTTAAAACAAAATCTTTAAAAAGAAGGTCAAGTAATACGGAAATTGCACAAAGAGCGTTTGTTTTTCCAGAGGCATTCGCTCCAAAAAAGACACTCCTTTTAAGATGCCGTCAATACAGTTCGTTTCTCCTAAATACTCAATTTTTGAAGCGTTCAAATCAATTAAAGTCCCGCGAGTAAAGGAAGGAAAATTTTTAAATTTTACTTTTTTAAGCATTTTTTCTTCTCCTATATGTAAATCTTTTACACATAATATTTTTTAAGTGGAATATTTTTACTTTTATTTAAACTCTTTTTCTATAAATAAAAACCCTCAAACAATGAGGGTCTTATCATTTTCCTAACTTCTCTTTAATTAATTACGAGAGGGTTGGCCAGGATAAGGAAGAAGCGCCATGTAACGCGCATTCTTAATGGCCTTGGCAAGTTGGCGTTGATATTTAGCCGAAGTGCCCGTTTGAATACGAGCAGCAATCTTTCCGTCAGGATTAATGAAACGAGAAAGAAGTTCGACATCTTTAAAATCAATATGTTCAATATGATTCTTTTTGAAATAGCAAACCTTCTTGCGAGGTCTAATCTTTTTATACGGCATTGTTATAACTCCTTATTTAGAAGGGAAGGTCATCATCAGAAACATCAATCGCTCCTAAAGAACCTCCCTCAGTCTGAGACATATCTTCTGAAGGTTGAACCTCAGGAGAATATCCTTCAGCGGGATGTGATCCTTTTGGGTCCAAAAATTCCACGTTATCGCAATTAATCTCGGTAAGAGTAATTTGAACGTTTTGTTTGTTGGTATATTTTCTTTGAGTTAAACGACCTTCTACCGCCACTAAAGAACCTTTGTGTGTATAACGTTGAACCGTTTCTGCACGATTACCAAACATGGAACAATTCATGAAAATAGTTTGTTTTTCCCCATTTGGCCCTTTCCGATATGTATCATCACTAGCCAAAGTAAAAGAAACAACTGGTGTACCATTGGTGGTACTCCGTAATTCTGGGTCACGAGTTAAGCGCCCAACAAGAACAATGCGATTTAACATAATTTTTTGAACCTCCGTCTAATCATAGTTAATCAAGAACGACGATGAGATGACGGATAACATTTTTATCAAGTTTTGCTAAACGAACAAATTCATTAAGAGAACCAGGTTCAGCGTTGAGAGTAACATCAACGTAGTATCCTTTCTTTTCTCCATGAATGTCGTAGGCAAAATCCTTGATGCCGATTTCCTTGCTTTCAATAATCTTGGCGTTGCAGCTTTCGATGATTTTTGCAAGTTTTTCGATCTCTTCCTTACGTGCACTATCTTCTAAATTGGCACGAAGGATGTACATGATCTCGTACTTCTTCATACAGCACCTCCTAGATTTGGACATTAGGACCGTGTCAGGCACGGCCATAAGAGCTCTGGCCTTAATCGAAATTAAGGCGCAAGAAGTATACACTTCTTAATGAAGAGATAAAACATTTTCCGTAAAGAGTTTCTCGTCAGGAACTCTTCTTTCATTTTATAGGGGGATTAATGGTAAATTTGCCCTTTTTTATATAAAAACTGATCCACCTATTGGATCAGTCTTTATTTATTTTTCATCTTTCATGGTCGGGAAAAGAAGAACTTCCCGGATATTTGCTTGTTCTGTTAATAGCATCACAAGACGATCAACACCAAGTCCAATTCCTCCAGAAGGTGGCATACCATATTCTAAGGCTTCTAAGAAATTTAAATCCATGTCGTTAGCCTCTTCGTCACCTCTTTCCCGAGCTTTTAATTGTTCGATAAACCGCTCTTTTTGATCAAAGGGATTGTTAATTTCACTATACGCGTTCGCAAACTCGCACCCCCCACAGAAGAATTCAAACCGATCCACAAAACGAGGATCATCTGTCTTCTTTGTTAAAGGAGAAACTTCAATAGGATAAGTACATACGAACATTGGACCAACTAAAGTAGGTTCCACAAAGGTATCAAAGAAGGCTTGCATAATATAGCCAGTTGAATTCCAACTTTTCTCAAGAGGAACGTTATGTTTTTTTGCTAATGCTACCGCTTCTTCAAAGGAAATCTCGTTTCGGAAATCAATACCTGTTTTTTCGAAAATAAGATCCGCCATATCTTTTGAAGGGAAAGGTTTAGAAAAATCAATTTCCACATTATTCCAATGGAAGACATTTTGATGAAGCACTTCCGCGCATAAATAATGGATTAGTCCTTCTAACCATTTCTTCATGTCACTTAAATCCGCATAGGATTGATATAACTCAATTGTTGTAAATTCTGGGTTGTGTTTTGCGTCAATTCCTTCGTTACGGAAAATTCTGCCAATCTCATAAACTCGCTCAATGCCACCAACCAAGCATTTCTTTAAATTTAATTCGGTGGCAATTCGCAAATAAAAGTCTTTATCTAAGGAGTTATGATGAGTGATAAAGGGTTTAGCAGCGGCTCCTCCAAGAATAGGCGAGAGAATTGAAGTTTCCACTTCTAAAAATCCTAAGGAATCGCAGTAATTACGAATTCCTTTCACAATTTGTGAACGAAGAAGGGCAACTTTTCTTGAAGAATCATTCACAATCAAATCAAGGAAACGACGACGGGACCGTTCTTCAATGTCCGTCAAACCATGAAATTTCTCAGGTAAGGGATGAAGACACTTTGTAATGTGCGTATATTTTTCAACATGAATAGTTAACTCACCTGTTCTTGTCTTCATTAACGTCCCTTCAAGCCCAACAATATCTCCTAAATCGGCAAGTTTAAAAAGGTTGTAAGTTTCTTCTCCAAGAACATCTTTTGCAACCCAACCTTGAATGGAATCGTTTTGATCTTTTAAACGAACAAAAGAAGCTTTTCCCATCCGGCGAATGGCAAGAAGACGCCCTGCAACAGAGACAAATACTTTTGCTTCTGCTAATTCTTCTGCGCTTTTTTCACCCCAAAGTTTTCGCAAGGAGGCAATATCGTCTTTTTTATCAAAACGCGTTCCAAAAGGGTCTACTCCCATTTCTTCATATTTTGCTAGTTTTGCGCGTCTAGCTTCTTCTTGATCAGTTAACTTTTCTTCCATAATTTCTCCCTAGAAGGCAAATTTTAGAGCATTCTTCTTTATTCCTCTACAAAAGGAAGTAGAGAAGTAATTTTTCTTAAGAAGAAGAGGATATAAGAAAGAAGAAGCGTGGCAAGAAGCATGATTAACAAAGAAATGGGCCACATGCCTCCGACATTAAAACCATAAAAATCATTCCATCCCCCATGGAACTCGGTGATAAAAACCACCATGGTGAGATAAATAGCCCCATAAAGTATGACAGGCAAAACACCCATCCAGGCAAAAGAAAAGCGCATATTGCGTGGTGATATGAAATAGCTCAATAAACCAAAAATAGGCGCTAAAGCGTGAAGGTAAAGCGAAGTCCCTGCATACATTAAGGAAAACCCTTGGGTCGGCCCTAAGAAAAGGAGCACCGTCATAAAGGTTACCATCGTAGAAGCATTGCCTAGAAAAAATAAAATCGAAACCCATTCAGGCATCTTTTTATCCGGTTTAAAAAGGCAATATCCTAAAAAAGGAAGGCTTATTGCGGAGGTAATGGCTAAAAATACATTAGAATCCACCGTAAAATAGCGAAAACAAGTCACCCCCGTAACCGCCATAAATCCATCATCCCCAAGGGGGATAAAAAATCCTAAAACCCCTGCAAGAACTAGGCCAATCGTAACGAAATTTAAAACAATCGTCACACTAATTTGTATTCTCTTTTTTGTTTCCGTCTTCATAATTTCTCCAAAAAGAAACCCTCAAGATATTCTCTTGAGGGCCTAATTTAATTTTGTGCTTTTATCGCATTCCCTGTATAAAGTTGATAATACTTTCCTTGACGCTCAATCAGTTCGTCATGCGACCCTCTTTCTGTAATCCGTCCATTTTCTAAAACCATAATAACATCCGAATTCTTAACGGTAGAAAGACGGTGAGCAATAACAAAGACGGTACGTCCTTTCATAATAGCATCCATTCCTTGCTGGACCATTTCTTCCGTACGGGAGTCAATTGAACTTGTCGCTTCATCTAAAATCATGACGGGAGGATCAGCAATAGCACAGCGGGCAATGGCGATAAGTTGTCTTTGTCCTTGTGATAAATTAAGACCGGCTTTAACAAGCATTGTGTCATACCCTTGTGGTAGTTGCGTAATAAAACGATCAGCATTGGCTAGTTTTGCGGCCGCTATTACCTCATCATCGGTAGCATCAAGTTTTCCAAATCGAATATTTTCTTTAATTGTCCCAGTAAATAATTCGGTTTCTTGTAAAACCATTCCTAAAGAGCGGCGTAAATCCGCCTTCTTAATCTTATTAATGTTGATGTCATCATAACGAATCTTTCCGTCTGCAATGTCATAGAAACGATTAATTAAATTCGTGATGGTCGTTTTTCCCGCTCCTGTTGGCCCGACAAAAGCAACCTTCTGTCCTGGTTCCGCGTACAAAGTAATGTTATGAAGAACGATTTTGTCGTTTGTATAACCAAAATCGACATCATAGAAATTAATTTTCCCTCGTAACCAAGTGTAGGTTGTCGGAGACCCATCCGTATGAGGATGTTTCCAAGCCCAACGCCCTGTTCTTTCCTGAACTTCGATTGGTTCACCATTAGGACCCTCTTTCGCGTTAACTAATTCAACATATCCGTTATCAGCCTCTAAAGGAGTGTCAATTAATTCTAAAATACGAACTAAACCTGCTAAAGCCATGACAATGGAGTTAGTTTGTTGAGCAAGTTGGCCCATTGGACGGCTAAAAGAACGAGAAAGAAGTAAGAATTCAACAATAACACCAGTAGAAAGATTAATCCCTACGCTTAAGGCCAAACTGCCTTCAGAACTTTGGTTAGCAAAAATTAAAGCCACTCCAATTAAAGCAATCGCAATATATTGGATATAACTAAATTGGTTAACCACAGGCATTAAAATATTGGCATAACGATTCGCGCTTGTTGATTCTTTCCGCAGACGTTCATTTACTTCATCAAAAGCTCTTTTGTTTCTTTCTTCATAATTAAAAACTTTAACCACACGCTGGCCGTTAATTAATTCTTCAACGTAACCATCAGCTTCCGCTAAAGTTTCTTGTTGACCAATGAAGTGCTTTCCCGAACGAGAGGCAATCATCTTTGCAAAGAAAACTGTTGGCAAGGCAAGAATGATAACACAAATAGCCAAAATCCAGTTTGTAAGGAACATAGTAACTAATACCGCAAGAATTGTTGCAATACTATTCACCACCATTGGCCAGCTTCTTGATAAAGCTTCTCTTAAGGTATCTACGTCATTGGAATAAATGGACATAATGTCCCCGCGCGTATGAGAATCAAAATAAGAAACAGGTAGATCTTGCATGTGATTGAATAAATCATCACGAATAATCTTTTGTGTTCCTTGAGCCACATAAGCCATTTCGTATTGATAGAAATAATCACAAGTAAGAGCAACTGCAATAATGCCGACAAATACGCCAACAAAAATGCCAAGCAAATTGAAATAAGAAGATAAATCAGGAGCAGGACCAACCTGACCGCCATTAAACCAAGAAATAATAGCTTCTGACATCGGAGTAATGCATTGGTCAATAACCATTCCTGTAAAAATGGTTCCAAAAACTGCCCCAATAGCAGCGACAATAATGCATAAGAAGGCGAGAGTGAAACGAATAGGATAATTCTTTACTTCAATGGCAAATACACGCTTAATCATTTTAAGAGTGTTGCCTTTTTTTGCTTTTTGCTTAGTCACCTTGGACATCGAAGTCACCTCCTCCTAATTGCGATTCATATAATTCTTTATACATGGAACAAGTTTCCATTAACTCGTCATTTGTTCCTTGAGCGATTACCTTCCCATCATCCATTACCAAAATGGTGTCACAGTCTTTAACCGATAGCACACGTTCTGCGACAATAAACTTTGTTGTCCCGGGGAATTTATTTGCAAGCCCCTTGCGGATTAAAGAATCCGTATGGGTATCAACAGCAGAAGTACTATCATCAAGAATAAGAATTTTTGGACTTTTCAATAAGGCTCTTGCAATACAAAGTCTTTGTTTTTGTCCACCAGAAACATTTGTTCCTCCTTGAACAATTTCGGTTTCATATTTCTTTGGGAAAGACTCAATAAAAGTAGAAGCTTGGGCAATATCACAAGCTTCTTTTAATTCCTCGTCAGTAGCGTTCTCATTACCCCAACGAAGATTAGAAGCAATCGTCCCTTTAAATAAAGTGTTCTTCTGTAAGACAACGGAAACAGCATCACGAAGAGTGTGTAGATCATAATCACGAACATCCACCCCTCCAACTTTTACCGAACCATCAGTCACGTCATATAAACGAGCAAGAAGAGATAACAAAGTGGATTTACTTGAACCTGTAGACCCAACAATTCCAATGGTTTCTCCTGCTTTAAAATGCAAATCAATATCTTTTAAAACATCATTTTCTGGATTGTCCTTAAAGTGAAAGCGGACATGGTTAAAGTCCACCGAACCATCCTTCACTTCCTTAACTCCATTTTCTGGCGAAACAATATCGGGAGTCTCCTCTATAATATGAATAATCCGTTCTGCACTATTTCTAGACATAACAATCATCGTATAAATCATGGTGATTAGCATTAAGGCAATCATGATTTGCATGATGTAAGAAAGTAAGGAACTCAGTTCTCCAACAGACATATCAAAAAGAAGTTGATTGTCAGGAGTAATGGTATAAGTCGTGATAAGTTGCGCGCCAAAATAACAAAGAAGCAAAATAGCCAAATAGGAAGCAACTTGCATTAAAGGAGAATTTAGGGCAAGAATTTTTTCTACATGAACAAATTTTTCAAAAATCACGTTAGAAGTTGCGTTAAATCTCTCTTTTTGCTCTTTTTGTCGCCCAAAAGCTTTTACTGCACGAATACCCGCAATGTTTTCTTGGACATCCTCATTTAAATCATCGTAAGTACGGAAAATCTTAACAAATAAAGGATGGACAAAATAAGAAATGAAAAGAAGCGCTGCCCCAATAACAGGAATAATGGCTAAGAAAATAAAAGCTAAACGCCACTCTGTCACAAAAGCCATAATCATGGCAAAAATCATAAGCATCGGCGCTCTTAATAAGGAACGCACAATCATTTGGAAAGCGAATTGAACATTGCTAACGTCAAGTGTTGTTCTCGTAACAATGGAACTAGTAGAGAACTTATCAATATTCGTGAAAGAATAGTCTTGAATGCGATAGAACATTGCTTGTCTTAAATTCGCCCCAAGTCCGGCAGAGGCAGAAGCAGCAAAAAAACCAGCAAGAATTCCTGTTACCACTCCACAGCAGGCAAGCAAAAGCATGATTCCGCCCCATAAAAAGCACATACCAACATTAATGGTTCCGCTTGCACCAACATCAATTTCATCCACAAGATATTGCATGACATAAGGGATTAAAATTTCGCCTAGAGTTTCTAAGGCCACTAAAAGCCAGGCATAAATTGTGTCGCGTTTATATTTCCCAATGTGCTTCCAAAGGGATTTCATTGTGCCAAGTAAGGTATCGTGATAAATCGGCATCCCATTTTCATCGAATTCTTCGTCTGCACTTCGAAAACGAGGACCCGCATCAATATTGACACTTGCAGCATCTTTTTTACTCATTCTTTTCCTCCTTTACTATGTTCTTTTGTTAATAAAAGACAATTTTCACGTAACTTTTGCAGGGTTTTTAAGGTAATTTCTTTTTCTTCTTTGGGAATTCCTTGTTCAATTGATAAGGCGAATTCATCAAAGGCTTCCCGAAAATTAGAAATCCATGATTTTCCCATCTCTTTAATGATAATTTCTTTCGCGCGTCGATCTTTGCGATACACTTTTACTTCAATCATGTTTTTCGCAATCAATAGACCTAGAGTTTGCGAAACACTTGCCTTACTTAATTTTGTTTCAGAGGCAATATCTTTTGCCGTAATCATCTTGTCTTGATGGTCGAATATTGTGGATAAAACCAATACTTCAACCCAAGTTAAGTCCGGTTGTAGACCCATACCCCCTTGTTCTCTTAAGAAATGACGAATTCGGAAATGGGTATCCCGTATAGCATGGCTTAATATTGCTTCTTCCATAATAGTTTTTCGTGAACTATCTCCTATCCGCAGGCCATTTTTTACTCGCTTACATCATAAAAATCAAGATAGTTTTGAAAAAACTTTTTTCTCTTTAATCCAAAGATGAAATATCTCCATTTTTCATCTGAATTAAATGTTCTTCTAATTCATTTTTATCCTTTGAAAGAACAATACTTTGACGGATTTTCTTCCCTCCTTCAAAAAAACGGAAAAATTTTGGAAGAATCCCTTTTGCAAGGCTAAAAGCAGTCTGCTCACCCATCTTTTCTTTTAATAATTGATAATAAGTTAAGGCAAAAGAAATTTGTTCATCAAGATTTTGTTTGATAACGATTTCTTTTCCTTTTAAAGCACAATCTAATTGTTTTATAAGCAAAGGGTTTCCTACCCCAAAGCGGGCAACCATAAGAAAACTAGCCCCAACTTTTTCCATTGTTTCGATAGAAGAAAGGTCTTGAATATCTCCGGATATACAAAGAGGAATCGGAAGACGATACCCAAGACCATATAAAGAAGAAAAATCTGCCCTCCCTTGATATCCTTGAGCACGCGTTCGTGCATGAATGGTTACCATCTGAACCCCTGCTTTTGCTAAAAGAAAACATACTTTTTCTGCATTTTGATGTTCCTTGTCCCATCCAAGACGAATTTTTGCTGTCACTGGTTTATGCGAATGCTTGGTAATTTCCGAAACATAATGAAATAATTCTTCCTCTTTTAAAAGCCAAGAGGAACCTGCACCAGTTTTCGTAACTTTCGGAACTGGACAACCAAAATTTAAATCCAAAACGTCGTATGTTGCCTCTTTTTCTAAGATTTCTATTGCTTTTAAAGAAGAAGATAACTGGGCACCAAAAAGCTGCAAAGCAAAGGGGGTGTCAGAAGGAGAAGATCGATAATATTCTTTCGTCTTTTCGTTTCCATACATGATCCCACAATCAGAAATCATCTCGCTCACGCTTAAACTGACACCGAATGGTTTCATGAATTCGCGATAGGGGAGATTGGTAATTCCTGCCATGGGGCCAAGAATAATTCTTCCTTTTAAAGGAAGGTTACCAATTATTGGTTCATAAGGAAATTTAAACATAAAAGAAAACCCGGATTTCTCCGGGTCTATCTTAATCGTTTTTTGAAGAAGAATCTTCTTTTGTTTCTTCCTCTTTTGTAGGAACACTTTCTTCCGAAGGAGTTGTCTCTTCTTTGTTTTCTTCCTTCACTGGTTCCTCTTTTGAAGGAGGCACAGTTTTTTCTGGAAGTTTTCCCGTTTTCACTAAAGAATCAATTTCTTCTGCTGTGATGGTTTCTTTTTCCAATAAAGTGTTGGCAATAAGAGTAACTTCATCACGATGTTCAGAAATTATTCTCCGTGCTTCGCTATGACATTGGTCAATAATTTGCCGCACGGCAGAGTCAATTTCATAGGCGACTTTTGCCGAGAAATTCTTTTGTGTATCCGTATAATCTCTTCCTAAGAACACTGATGTGCTAGAGGTTTCATACTGAACTGGGCCCAATTCAGACATCCCATAGGTTGTGACCATAAGTCTTGCTAACCGTGTGGCTTGTTGAATGTCATTTTCTGCACCTGTGGAAATATCATCAAAGAAAATTTCTTCTGATGACCTTCCTCCTAATAAACCAGTTATTTGGGCCAAAAGTTCCTTCTTTGTTAATAAGAAGCGATCATCTTCTGGTGTCATTAATACATGGCCACCAGTTCGACCACGAGGAATGATAGTAATTTTTTGAACTTTTTCTGAATGAGGAAGAACTAAACCAATAATCGCATGTCCGGATTCATGGAAAGCAACCTGCTTTCTTTCTAAAGCATTCATGCCTTTTCCGCTTTTTGCAGGACCAGCGATTCTCCGGTCTATCGCTTCATCAATCTCTGCCATGCCAACAGAGTTTTTATGGAAGCGAACTGCCAAAATAGCCGCTTCATTTAAAATGTTTTCAATATCGGCACCAGAAAAACCAACCGTCCGTTGAGCTAAGGCTTTAAAGTCAACCGAAGGATCAATAGTTTTGTTTCGAGCATGAACTTTGAAAATTGCCTCTCTTCCTGCTTTATCTGGAAGACCAACAGTAATAATTCGGTCAAATCGGCCAGGACGTAACAAGGCAGGATCTAAAACATCATCACGGTTTGTCGCTGCCATCACTAAGATTCCGGCGTTATAAGAAAACCCGTCCATTTCCACAAGAAGTTGGTTTAGGGTTTGCTCACGTTCATCGTTGCCACCGCCAAGTCCAGCGCCTCTTTGCCGGCCAACAGCGTCAATTTCATCAATAAAAACTACACAAGGAGCGTTTTGTTTCGCTTTTCTAAATAAATCACGAACCCGTCCTGCACCAACACCGACAAACATTTCCACAAAGTCAGAACCAGAAATACTAAAGAAAGGAACACCCGCTTCTCCGGCCACTGCTTTGGCTAATAAAGTTTTCCCTGTGCCAGGAGGGCCAATTAATAACACACCCTTTGGTAAACGAGCGCCAAATTGAGAATATTTTTTAGGTTCTTTTAAATAATCGACCATCTCAATCATTTCGGCTTTTTCTTCATCGCAGCCAGCGACATCATCGAAATGGACTTTGCTCTTTTCTCTTCTTGCAGGAGATTTATTAAAGTCTAAAGCGCTACCGGCACCTCCTTGGCGAGAAATAGAACCCATTTTGTAAATAAGGAAAACGGTAAGCCCACCAAAAATAACAAGCCAAAGAATGGTTGGTCCCCAAGAATCCCAGAAAGAAACTTGGTAAGCATCAGAAACAATTGGACCAATGGCATAATTTTCCCATTCTGCCTGTGTGATATATCCATCTTGATATAAGAAAGGAGAATTTTTCCATTCTTCTACTTTCGCACGGAAAATCGAACTATAGGCGTCGTGATTAGCAAAATCGTTATGCCACTCATCTGCTTCAAAAAGGACAGTAAAAGATTGGCGGCCTGTGTAAGGAGTGCCAGAACTATTTACTAATGTAGCAAAACCAGTGAACGAAACGGTAACAGTCTTTTCCCCTTCTGAAACATTATATTGTGGGATGTAGAAATAAGGATCTTCGCTATTTTCAACATTTCTTCCTGCTAAAGAACCAAGAGGTAAACCATCATCAGAATTACTTTCCACCTCGCTTGTATCCGGAACATATCCAAAGATAGCGTCTACTTGGTTAGGATAAATGGTAGTTGTTCCACCGCTCATCGCGGAGACAATCCACCAAATAATAAGGCCAATGAGCACAGCTCCTACTATATAAGGAAGGAAACCTGTCCACCCTCGACCCTTTTTTTCGGGGTTATCATTCATAATATTCCTCCAAACGTCTTATTTTCTTAACACTATTTTTCTTCATTAAGCGCAGCAAAAGTCGCTGCATTCTTTAAAATACTAGTTCCTTCAAGTTTGTCACGAAAAATTATTCTTTCTCTTCGCTAGGAACATGAATATTTAATTTTGATTTGTGATATTCGACAAAATTACGGTCATAACGTGGCACATAAAGGATTTTTTTATTTTTACCAACAAAGACAGGCCAAATCCTCATTAATTCTGGCGGACAACCTGCCGCTGAAAGCATTCTCCGAACCGGCACTAAATATCCTCCATACGTTGTAACATCAGCAGGAAGCGCACTACGCACAGTAATAGGATAATCTTCGGGCAAAATTCTTCGGTCTTCAGCGCCCATAGTAAAATCTAAATCAAAGGCAGGACATGAGAATTTGCAAGGTTCCTTTAATACATAGGAATAAGGAAGATGGAGTCCATCTATATCAATAGAAAGTACATCGTATTCCTTGACAATATAGTAGGAACCTTGGAGTTTTAATGTTTTGTTGGCTTCAGGAGCTAAACAAAGAGAACGAATTTCTTTTAATATACGTGGGGTGATTGTTACGTGGGTTGGGCAGCAAGCATTAACAAAATCGATAATCGTTTCTGCAAAATCACCAGGAGGCAAAGCAATTAAGGAACGGATACTCAGTTCTCCTGTGGTAGCAATATCGTGCTTTACTACACGATTTAAAGAACTAATTTCCGCATCTTTTTTCTTCATTTCTTCAAGAATTTGATCACGTTCCACTTCATTTAACTTGCTCACCACATCGCGGCGCACTAACGAACGTTGACTCGCTTCCTCATAGTTGGAAAACTTATCGTTATAAGGAATGTTATGGGTGTTGCAATAATTTTTTAAATCTTCACGGCTATAGTTGAGCAAAGGGCGAACAATAATCATTTCTTCATAAGTAGAAACACGACTCCACCCATAATGTTGTCCTTTAATTCCGTGTTGTTTTAAAAGCAAATAATTTTCAATGACATCATCAAGATGGTGTGCAATAAATAAAGCTGCAGCATGATGTTTTTTAAAACATTCTAAAAAGAAATGATACCGGGTTTGTCTTGCCCAATCGGCGATTTCTTTTTCATTTTTTCCTTCTGGCGGATAAGCGTCATAAATCTCTAAAACAAGGTTTTTTTCTTGGCAATATTTTTCAACTTCCTTACGCGCTGAAGCTAAATTATCACCAATATGAAAGTCTACAAAACAAACAACGGGAGAAACGCCATCTTGCTGCATCATATCCAGCAAAGCCATAGAGTCTGGGCCATAAGTGCAAGCCACAAGATAAGTATTCTTTGGACCAAATTCGTAATTTAGTAAACTCATAAAGAATTCTCCTTTCGTTCATCTTCAATCATAGTTATTTCAACCATTTCGGATGCCTCTTCCTTTTTGGCATAAGGACGTACTTCGCGGATAAGAGCGTGAATCTTTCGGTTTCCAAGAATGAGGATAAGAGAATCCCCTTCTTTCACCTCGGTCATCGCTTTTGCTACTTTGCCATTAAGAAGAACATCACCGTCTTCACAAAGCTCTTTTGCTACTTCACGTCTTTTTACTAAACGAGAAACTTTTAAGAACTTATCGATTCGCATGGCTTATCTTACCACGCATTTCTTTCTTCGAGTGTCGAATCCGTAGGAAACTACAAAGAAGCTTTTCGATACAAAGAATCAATGGTCGTTATTACACGCATTAAATTCGCAAACCAATCCTCCGTTTTCTTTAAACTTATTCGCAATTGTTGATTGTTATAACTCACCTTTACCACCGTAAGCATAGGGCCTAAAGCCTCAAAAAGAAGAATTCCGATACCATTAATCTTAGAAAAGGCTTTGGTAAGAAATAAATCATAAGAATTCATATTTTCTTCTAAAGAATCAAATTCTTCTCCTTTTAAGAGGATGTCCAATTCTTTCTTTTGAAAAAGCCGTTCTAATGGAGCAGGAAAACGGCCATAAATATCACGCGTTTTTTTCATATAATCCTGCAATTCTTGATTATTTTTTAGGTTTTCTATCTCACGATACATGACTAACTTATCGCTATTAATTGCATAATCATCAGGAATATAGGCATCAATATTTAATAATTTCACAGGTTTTGGAGGTTCTTTTTTGATTCCTGTTTTTCTTTCTTCTACAGCTTCACTTAACATGGATAAATATAAATCAAGCCCAATTGCATCAATAAAACCTGCTTGTTCTGCCCCTAAAATATCTCCTGCTCCACGAATCATAAGGTCGCGTTGAGCAATTTTGTAACCACTACCAAGATCAGTAAATTCTTGAATTGCCTTTAATCTTTTTTCTCCTTCTTCACTCATTCGCTTCTCTGGGCGATACATTAAATAGGCATAGGCAATTCGATCTCCTCTTCCTACTCTTCCTTTAATTTGGTAAAGCTGAGATAAACCAAAATAATTTGCATTTTCCACAATAATTAAATTTGCCTTAGGAATATCAATCCCATTTTCAATGATGGAAGTAGCCACCAATACATCAATTTTTCCCTCATAAAACAACGTCATTGTATCTTCGACTTCTTCTTTATTCATTTGGCCATGTATTACCCCAATTTGTGCCCCTGGAAGAAGTTTTTGTAAACGAGAGGCTCTCTCATATATCGTACTTACTTTGTTATATACATAAAATGCTTGCCCACCACGAGATAATTCACGAGAAATTAATTCTCCAATTACATGAAAACTAAAAGGTACAACATAGGTTTGAATAGGCATTCTTCCTTCTGGCGGAGTAGTGATTTCTGATAAAGAACGAACGCCCAGTAAAGACATTTGTAAAGTTCTTGGAATGGGGGTTGCAGAAAGAGTAAGCACGTCTACTCTTCTTTTCATTTCTTTGATTTTTTCTTTTTGTTCCACACCGAACCGTTGTTCTTCATCAATAATAAACAAACCTAAATCCTTAAACTCAATACTAGAGGAAAGTAAAGCGTGTGTCCCAATAGCAAAATCAATTTTTCCTTCTTTTAACCCTTGGATTTGTTCTTTCATTTTTTTCTGAGGAATTAAACGAGAAAACTGCGCAATTCTTACTCCTTTTGATAGAAAACGCGTTTCTGCTAACTCAAAATGCTGTCGCGCTAATAACATTGTTGGACACAAAAGAGCAACTTGTTTTCCTGCTAGTAAAGCTTTATATGCGGCGCGAAAAGCAACCTCCGTTTTACCAAAGCCTACATCTCCACATAAAAGTCGATCCATGATTTTGGGAGATTCCATATCGCTTTTAATTTCTTCTAAAGCTTTCTTTTGATCAGGAGTTAATTCATAAGGAAATTCATCTTCGAATTGTTTTTGAAATTCATCATCGTTAGGAAAGGCAAATCCTGGTTCAAAGGCTCGTTCTTTATAAAGAGTATATAAACGATCAGCAAGTTCATTAACCTTTTCTTCAATATGAGATTTTTTCTTTTTCCAATCGTTTCCGTTAAGATGAGAAAGACGCGGTGCCACCCCTTCTCTTCCTGCATATTTGCGAATTAATCGGAATTGTTCTAAAGGAACGTATAAAGTTTCCCCTCCCGCATAGGCAACCTTAATATAGTCATGGCGAATTCCATTAATTTCCTTATTCTCCATGGCAATAAATTGTCCAATTCCTCGATATTCATGAACAACATAATCTCCCGGTTTTAAATCGTCCGTAGAACGAAGAATTGTGGCGTTTTTAAAACGCGCAGTAAAACGAGTAGTAACCGTTCTTCGACCAAAAAGTTCGTTAGGAGTCAAATAACAAATTTTTAAGGAGGAAATTTCAAATCCACTTGATAAATATTGTTTAGAAATCGCTGCTTTGCTGGTAGGGAGAGTAAACCCATCCACAAATTCATAGGGAATATGATGATCTTTAAAATATTCTGCTGCTAACTCCCCTTTTTCCCCTTCTCCGCCACAAATAATCACTTGATAACCATTTTCTAGGTAACTTTCAATGGTTGGCCCCATAGCAGAAATGCCCGTTCCTAAAGAGGTCGCCTCCTGAATACGAATTACTTTATCTTTTTCGGAAGAGGCAAAACGGGAAGAGGAATAAAATGCACACTTTTGAGGAACAGCTTCTTGAAAAGTCATGTAATGTCGCGGTCCTTTTATTAAACGATGAAGGGAACGCAATTCTGCATAATATTCTCCCGATTCTTGCATCAACTGGTTGATTGATGTTTCGACTCCTTCCTTATCCACCGCAAACAAGAAAGAGGGCTTTAAGTATTCAAGAATGGAGTGAGGATTCTTACTTCCATATCCCAAATATCGATAAACGCTAGGAGAAGATGTATGCTCCATTAAAGAAGACAAGTCGTTTTCAAAATTTAGGCGTAATTGACTACTTTCTTCATATGGCAAAGAGGCAACTTCTTTATCAAGTTCCTCCTTTGCTTTCATAACCAAAGAAGAAAATTCTTCATCGGAAAAAAGAACTTCTGTTGCTGGCAAAACCGTAAAAGATTCTCTTTTCTCTAATGAGGTTTGTGTTTCAATATCAAACTCCCGAATTGATTCTAATTCATCATCAAAAAACTCTAAACGAATCGGTTTATTTTCATTAACCGAGTAAATATCTAAAACATCTCCGCGCAAAGCAAATTGTAAACTTTGATCAATCTTATTAACTTTTTTATATCCTAAAGCGATTAACTGATCAGGGAGTTCCCCTAAGTTATATTCTTTTCCCACTTTGAAGGTTATAGAAATCTTTTGGAAAAGTTCAGGGTCCATTAAATATCGAAGCAAAGCGGAAGGGTGTGTAACAAGAATTTTATCTTTTTTTCTCAAGGCTAAATCCATGGCATAAAGCCGCTGTGCCATGAGTTCTTTTGAAGAAGAAACTGCTTCTGCTCTTAATAGTTCATCTGAAGGGAAAAAGATAACTTCTCCTTCTTCTAAAAAATTTAATAACGCCTCATAAATCTTTTGTGCGTTATATTGATTCGTAGCCAAAATTGCATAACTTCCTGGTGTTTTTTTAAATAAAGAGGCAAAGAAAACTCCCACGCCAATAGGAGAAGTTAAAACAAGATGCTCTTTTAAAGAAGATAGGGAAGAAATGTTTTTTTCATCAAATAAAGAAAACAAATCTTTGTTCATGACTTTTTTCCATTACAAATTGACATTGCCATTTCTAATCCTTGCGAGGCAATAAGGGCAAAGGCTTTTGCAGCAAGTTTAATTGCTTCATCAATTTTCTTTCTTCCTTCGATAGAAGGTTTTCCTAAAACAAAATCAACCGGGTTATGAAAAGGAGGTTCGCCAATACCAATACGGATACGTGCAATTTGTTCTGTGTGCAAGTAGTTAATAATTGATCCTATCCCTTTATGACCACCAGAGGAGCCGCTTGGGCGAATTCTTAAACTTCCTTCTGGAAGGGCCATTTCATCATAAGCCACGACAATATCTTTTGCTTCTAGGTGATAAAAGGAGGCAAGAGCTTGCACAGATTCACCAGATAAATTCATGAAGGTTTGGGGCTTTAATAAGATAATTGGTTCAGGAAATGCAGGGTTTTTAAAAATTCCGTATTCTCCCTTAAAGCCAACACGGTCAATATCTGCACCTATAGAAAGAGCAAAGGCATCAAGAGCATCAAACCCTAAATTGTGTCTTGTCCCTTCGTATTCTTTTCCAGGATTTCCTAATCCAACAAATAATTTCATTTTCTTATGCTTTCTTTGAATCGATTTCTTCTGCTTCAATCATATGAAGAACTGAAATTACGCGGTCAACTTTCTCTTGATCGTAATATTCTAAGGGGTGATCAAGAAGAGAAGCTAAAACGTGAGGATCGCTTTCTGGAGTGATCGATGGGTCTTTTAAAGACATCTCGATTGATTTTCTCATCATAATATTTTGAGGAAATTTTAATTTTTTATAATCAAAGGAACCTCGGAATTGATAAAACCGCAAATGATAAAGGTCTAACAAATTGCGGCTGATTAAATCTTGACGACCGTTTTTTGTTGGCACGGACATTCCTACCGCAAAAACGATAAGGTTTTTGTCATCAATTTCATCGTAAATTGCCAAAAAATCATCGAGTCCTTGAATCACCCCTCCTCGGACCCAACCACCAAAAACAATTGTGTCATAGTTTTTGCACATTTTAAGACCTTTACGAGAAAGTTTCATGACATCAGCGCGCACACTTTCTCCAATGGCCTGGGCATACTTTTCTGTATTCCCTTGATTACTTTTATAAAGAATTAACGTTTTCATGAAAGAGATTTTATCACTTATTTATGGATTTCCGCTTAATTCTCATTATCATGTTGCCTATGAATAAGAAAGAATGGTTTAGTGATTTTATCCGTGGCACCTCTTTTGGCTTAGGAATGGTGCCGGGAGTTTCTGCCGGAACAATGGCGATTGTTGTGGGTATTTATGAAAAATTAGTAGGTAATATTTCTCGCTTACGCACGGATTTTAAAAAAGCAGCAATGACGTTAATTCCTATTTGTTTAGGAGCAGTGCTTTCTGCAATTACGCTTTTAATTGCGGTTCATTTTGGTTATAACTTAGCCCCTTTTGCGATTTCTTGCCTTTTTACCGGTTTGCTTTTAGGCACGCTTCCTATCATCACCCGTGAGCTTTCTTTTAAAGAAATGAAAACGAAAGATTATGTTTTATTGGTATTAGGTTTTCTTCTTGCATCAGGTATTGGAATTCTCTCCTTATTATCAAAGATTTATTGGCATTTTGATTTAGAACAGTATTTTGTCGAAGGCTTATGGTGGATTTACCCTTTGGTTATTCTTGTTGGTTTTGTCGCGATGGCCGCTTGTATCGTTCCTGGTATTTCTGGCGCGATGATTCTTCATATTTTTGGCTTATATCAACCAACCGCGGATATTTATTTAGGTGAAAATTCCATTTTCCACAATATTGAGAGAATTCCTTCAGGAACGGGAATTACCCTTTGTTTGCTTTTGGGCATTGTTTTAGGCGCAATTGCCTCTTCAAAAATCATGAATTCCCTTATTACGAATCACCGACAAAAGACTTTTGAGGTTGTTTTAGGATTCGTTTTAGGCAGTATTCCTGCGATGTATTTAAATCAAGACGTAGTAACTCTTGCGGAAAATGGAGGCGTTACTTGGATATACCAAATAACTCCATGGTGGGAATATCTCCTTGGCGCAATTCTTTTAATTGCCGCAGCAATTGGCTTTTATTTTGTGTCCAAAAAAGTAATAAAAAAGCAGGCTCAAAGCATAGATGTTTCTCTAGATGAACCTGCTAATCACCAATAAATTATTGCTTTTTCCCTGCAATTCCCTCTTTTTCTTCACGAAAATTGAAATTTTTAATTTCGCGATAAATGCTTTTTAAACGAGGATAAAGTCTCAAATAAACATTCTCATATAAGAAGTTATATTTCTCATGAATTTCTTCGTTAGGATAAAAAGTTTCGCGTGTTTCAACCATCGAAGAAACAGCTTCTTTTAAATTTTGAAATTCTCCTGCGGCAAGGAAACCCGCAATAGCGGCCCCTAAAGAAGAAGATTCATAAGTTTGCACCCGCGTTACTGGCTTTCCAAAAATATCCGCGGTAATTTGACAAATTTCATCAGAACGTGATCCCCCTCCAGATACCCTTAAAGCCGGAATCCGATGATGAAGTTTTCTTTCAAACTTTTCTAAACCTTCGCGAAGGGCATAACCAATTCCTTCTACAATCGCACGATAAAAATGTTCTTGGGTAATCGAATCAGAAAAACCGATAATTGCCCCTTTGGCCAAAGGACGCGAAAGAGGAGGCCCCCAATAAGGTTGTAAAACTAATCCATCAGAGCCAGGAGAAACTAAAGGTAATTTTTTATCAAAATCTACCGCGGAAGGACCTTCGAGATTCGGCCCTAATTTTCTTCCTCCAAATTCATTTAAAAACCAGTTAATCATCCAATATCCTCGATATACTTGAATGTCCATGTTGTAATATCCAGGAACACAAGAAGGATATCCCGGTAAAAACGGCTCACTTACCGCATAAGAATCACGTGTTGTTTCAATTGTTGATGCTGTCCCATAAGAAACAGCAGCGTTAGTATCATCAATGACCCCAAGACCTAATGTTTCGCAAGATTTATCGCTTCCTGCCATATATAAAGGTAGGCCTTCAGGAAAACCAAACTTTATCGCGGCATCTTTCGTAATTTTACCTACCATTGTCCCTGAAGGAACCAGTTTAGGAAGCATATATTCTTCAATTCCAAAAATTTGCCCCTTTAAGTGATGCATTGGATTTTTATACCATCTTTGTTTTTTCATATCGATGGGATAATGCCCTGCTAAAGCACTAGCAGAATCAACCAAATTACCCGTTAAAGAGTAAATAAAATAAGTAGAAATCCCAACATATTTATCAACTTTTTTCCAAATATCTGGCTCGTTTTCTCTAATCCAATTTGCCACACAACGCGCACGATTAAAGTTCGCAGTATCTGTCATTCCCACAAGCGAGAATGCAAGGCGCGAGAAAAAGGGTAAAGGCTTAGAATTTTCCGCCATTCGTTGATCAAGCCAAAGAATACATGGTCTTAATGGCTTTTTCTCTTTATCAAGCAAAACAGCGGTATCACGAAAACAAGAAAGCGTGGTTCCCACAATCAAAGGAATTTTCTCCTTGTGATTTTTCATTAACCGATGCGACGCCTTTGATAAATATTCCAAATACGTATCAACGTTTTGTTCAGCGTAATTCGGCATTTTGCTGAAATAGGGTGGTTGATATTCTTCCTTTTCTATCGCCACCTGATGACCTTTTTTATCAAAAAGCCCGACGCGAACACTTTGCGTTCCAAAATCAATGGTAAGAAATAGGGCATCTTTCATAATCTTTGCTCCTAACCTCTACTATTTACCAACAAAGAAAGAAAATACGCAATAGATGGGAGTTCTTTTTCCCATTCACGCGCGCACATGGTATATTTATACGCGCTGGGTGTTTACCCACGATAATTTATTTGTCTCAGGAGGAATCAATGGCAGACAAGAAGCAGTATGTCTTCTCCTTCAAAGAAGCTCACGAGAAAAAACTCGGAAAAGACATTCTTGGAGGAAAAGGAGCCGGGCTCGCCGAGATGACCGCTGCAGGAATGAATATCCCTGGTGGCTTCACCATCTCTACAGAAGCCTGCAACCTCTACTATGAATCAGGAAAGAAAATCCCTGATGAGGTTTGGAGCGATGTTGTCGCTCATATCCACGAAATCGAAAAGATTTCAGGAAAAGAATTTGGTGGCAATGGTATGCCACTACTCGTCTCTGTCCGTTCTGGTGCACGTGTTTCCATGCCCGGTATGATGGACACCATCCTTAACCTTGGATTAAATGACGAGACTTGTGCGGCTATGGTAAAAGCAACAGGCAATGAAAGATTTGCTTATGACTCTTATCGCCGTTTCATCTTAATGTTTACAAACATTGCAAAAGGCCATCCACGTACCGATATGGACAAGATGCTTGATGACATTAAGAAAGAACACGGCTATAAACTTGATACCGAAGTTACTGCCGAACAATTAAAAGATTTGGTAGCAAAATATAAAGCCTACTATAAAAACGTATTTGGTGAGGACTTCCCCACAGATCCTTATACCCAATTAAAAGAAGCTGTTGCTGCAGTCTTCCGTAGTTGGGATAACGAACGGGCCAATGTCTATCGACAAATGAACGGCATTCCTTATAGCTGGGGCACCGCCGTTAACGTCCAAACAATGGTCTTTGGTAACATGGGTGAAGATTGCGGAACTGGCGTTGCCTTCTCCCGTAACCCATCCACTGGTGAGAATAAGATTTATGCAGAGTTCTTACCAAACGCTCAAGGAGAAGACGTTGTCGCAGGTGTCCGTACTCCTCTTCATATTGATGAGCTCGCAAAGAGAATGCCTGATGTCTATAAAGAATTTATTGCTTCCATCAAAAACATGGAGCACTACTTTAAAGACATGCAAGATATGGAGTACACCATTGAAAAAGGGAAACTCTATTTCTTACAAACTCGGAACGGAAAAAGAACCGCTCGCGCAGCCTTAAAAATTGCTTGTGATTTAGTGGATGAAGGATTAATTGATGAAGAAGAAGCAACTCTTCGCGTTGAACCAAAAATGCTCAACGACTTACTCCACCCCACTTTTGATCAAGCAGCGTTAAAGAAATTAAAACCAATTATTACTGGCCTTCCCGCCTCTCCTGGTGCTGGAACTGGTCACCTTGTCTTCACAGCCGAAGAAGCAAAAGCGGAACACGATGCAAAGCGCAAAGTTGTTTTAGCCCGTGCAGAAACTTCTCCTGAAGACATCATTGGTATGGTGAATGCGGAGGCAATCATCACTTCTCGTGGTGGTATGACTTCTCACGCTGCCGTTGTTGCTCGTTCGATGGGCAAATGCTGCACTGTTGGCTGCACTGCCGCCATTATCGATGAAACCAAGAAGACAATGACAATTGGTGATAAAGTCTACACAGAAAAAGATGTCTTCTCTGTCGATGGCACAACTGGAAATGTTTATGAAGGGGAAATCCCCATGGTTCCCGCTGATCTTGGCGGTGACTTTGGTCGCATGATGGCATGGGCCGACAAATATCGTCGCTTAAAGATTCGTGCAAACTGCAACACTCCCATGGATGCAGAAAATGCTCGTAAATTTGGTGCCGAAGGTATTGGTTTATGCCGTACAGAACGGATGTTCTTCGCTGATGATCGCATTCTCAATATGAGAAGTATGATTTTAAGCGACACAACCGAACAAAGAGAGGCAGCCTTAGAAAGACTTCGTCCCTATCAAGTCGAAGACTTCTATTCGATGTACATGGCAAATCCTGATAGCCACGTTTGCATCCGTTTACTTGACCCACCTCTCCATGAATTCCTTCCTGAAATTCATGAAACTGAAAAAATCGAGGGTATTGCAAAAGCCTTAGGAGTAAGCACAGATAAGGTTAAAGATCGTATCAACCAACTCCATCAAGCAAATCCTATGATGGGCTTCCGTGGCTGCCGTTTATGTGTTGCTTATCCAGAGATTTATCGCATGCAAGCTACAGCCATTATCCAAGCAGCCTTAAAAGCGAGTAAGGAACTTGGACACGATGTGGAACCGGAAATCATGATTCCTCTTGCAGGGGAAGTAAAAGAATTCAAGTGGGCGAAAGATGTTGTCACCTCCGCTGTTGAATCTGAACTTACCAAAGCAGGACATCGTCTTTCCTATAAGATTGGAACGATGATTGAAATTCCGCGTGCTTGTATCCGTGCCGGAGATATCGCAAAAGAAGCAGAATTCTTCTCTTTTGGTACCAACGACCTTACCCAACTTACCATGGGCTTCTCTCGTGATGATGCTGGTCAATTCTTACCCTATTATTACGATAGAAAGATTTACGAATTCGACCCCTTCCAAACCATTGATGTTGAAGGTGTTGGCGAACTCGTAAAGATGGCCTTTGAAAGAGGCCGCGCAACCCGTAAGGACTTAGTGGTCGGAGTTTGTGGCGAAACTGGTGGAGATGCTGCTTCTATCGCCTTCTATGATGGCGTAGGACTCAATTACGTCTCCTGTTCACCATTCCGTGTACCTCTTGCGCGTCTTGCTGCAGCACAAGCAAACATCCTCAAGATGCGTGCTAGCAAAAAGTAATCGCTTTTCCTTATAAAAATACCTGCCTCGAAAGGGGCAGGTTTTTCTTTTTTATAAACCAATCTTAGATGCCAATACTTTCCTCCACAATATTATGATCTTCAGAGGTATAAGTAACAAAAATAACGATAGGTGCGTCTTTTTTCTCTAATAAAAAGTCTTCTACTGTATCAAAGGCGATAGAAAAAGCTTCTTTCTTAGGAAAACCAGATGACCCCGTACCAAGAGTAGGAATAGCAAGTGTTTTAATTTTTTCTTGATAAGCACAACGTAAAATATTTTCATAGCACACTTTTAATAGATGATAATCTAAATTTGTTGGTCGTTTATCCGCCTTGGGTAAAAGTGCATGAATGACTTTTTTAGCGCGCAAATGATGACCGTCACTAATCGCAACAAAACCTGGAACCATATGCTTTTTATTGCTTTGCTTTATAAAATAACAATCATTACGTAATTCAATTCCTGCCGCACTATGAATGTTGTTTTCTAAACAAAAATGATCAGGCACAAAGCAGCCTAAAAATTCCTCAGAATGCGAACAAACAATAGCATCTACTTCTAATAAACAAATATCCCCTTTAAACTGGGTGATTTTGTCATAGGCAGAGGCTGGCAAAAACATTGAATTTACCGCTTCTTTCTCCTCTTTTTCACTTTCTAAAAGAATATTTTCCAAATCAAAAAATCGTTGATGAGAAAAAGGGGCAGGAACTAAATTCATTAGTCCTCTTAATAACGCTCTCTTTCCTTTTATTGTTTGCGGATATAAGCGATTTAAAAAACTAAAATTAGGATAAAGAGAAAGCAAAATGGAAATCATTTCATTAAGCAAAGATTCATCATAAAAGGTCATAACAATTCAATCGCTTTGGCTAAACTTAGCTTTTCTTTCTTCGATTCTTCATCTTTTGTGATACTAGACGGAGTTTTAACCGTACGTTCCTTTGTTATAGCTGTGGTGCGTTTTGACTCCGAAGAAATCGAAAAGGGAATTTTCTTTTCCCTTACCAAAGCTTTTAAAAATAATGTAACGCAGGCTGTTGTTGATAAACCTAGTCTTTTTATAACCTTTTCTGCTTCTTTTTTAAGGTCCTCATCAACCCGTAAATTTAATGTTGTTTTACTCATAAGATTAATGTAACGCTATTTACGTTACATATCAATAAAAATAATGTTTTTTACTAGGAAAAATTAATAATTATATAAATAAAAAATGTAACGCATAATACGTTACATTATGTAATTTTGTAACGCAAATTACTTTTTCTTATTTAGAATTCGTAATGCATCGTCTTCTTTATTTTCTTGTCGCGCACGAGCAAAAGCGGCAGCATTATCAGGAACATCTTTTGTGATTGTGGATCCCGCGGCAATTAAAGCATTATCACCGACGCTAATAGGAGCTATCAACGTTGAGTCGCAACCGATAAATACATTTTTTCCAATATTTGTATTGTTTTTGTTTTTTCCGTCATAGTTTGCTGTTATGACACCACACCCAATATTGGTATTTTCACCAATTTGCGCATTCCCTAAATATGTAAGATGGTGTGCTTTTACGCCGTTACTAAGGACACTTTTCTTTACTTCAACGTAATTACCAAGTGATGTGTTATCTCCAATAACCGCGCCTTCTCTTGCACGGAAAAAAGGGCCTATTTTATTGTTGTTTCCCATAACAATGTTTGTTAAATGGGAAATTATGATGGAATTCTCGTGACCAATTACAGAATCTTCAATATATGTGTTAGGTCCAATAATATTCCCTTCACCAATTACTGTTTTTCCAATTAAATAACAGCCAGGTTTAATGATAGTATCAGGGCCAATTTTGACATCTGGACCAATAAAAACTGAGTCAGAATCTTCGATAGTAACACCATTTAACATGTGTTCTTTATTAATTCTTGCTTTTAGATATTTTTCTGCAACAGATAACTGATAACGATCGTTCACTCCCATTGTATCGTTAATATCTTCTACATCAAAAGAGCCGACCTTAAGTCCTTTTTTTGCAAAAATCTCGATAACATCAGTTAAATAATATTCCCCTGCAGCGTTATTTGTGTTGATATGATGAAGCGCTTCGAATAGTTCTTTATTATCAAAAACATAAACGCCAGCATTAACTTCCTTAATCGCCTCAGCAACATCATCACAATCTTTTTGTTCAGTAATTTTAATAATATTTCCTTCTTGGTTGCGCACGATTCTTCCGTATCCATGAGGCTCTTTTAAAATTGAAGTCATAATGGTTAAAGAATTGTTAGCCTCTTCATGCTTTTTGAATAAATTTTCATAAAGTTCTGTCGTAATTAATGGCGTGTCACCACAACAAATAATAGTTTCTCCTTCTTTTCCTTCTAAAAGAGGGGCAACTTGCATTACGGCATGTCCTGCACCTTTTTGCTCTTTTTGCCAAACAACTTCACAATCTTCTTTAACGATCGGTTCGGAAGTTGCCCCGCCAAAACCGATAATGGCGATTAATTTTTCAGGATTTAAGGGCTTTAAAGCTTCAATTATCCATTTAACCAATGGCCTTCCTAAAAGAGGGAAAGATACTTTACTAATATCTTCACGGCGGCTCTTCATTCTTGAGCCTTTCCCTGCCGCTAAAATAATTGCATATTTCTTCATAAAAACCCTTTCTATTCTAGTGTAGAAGTAAGAAATGCCATATAGCCGTCCTCACGTAATTTCTTTCTTCCCGCTTCTAAGCGTTCTTTATCTTCATCAATAGCAAAAACAGATGTCCCAGAACCGGTCATTTGTACATAAGTAAACCCCAAACCCTTCATAATATTAATTAAAGTTTTTACTTCTGGTAAAAGACTAATTGCCGGCTCTTCCAAATCGTTACCACAACACTCATTTAATAAGGAAATGTCACTATTTTTTAATGCTTCAATCACCTTTGGTATTTGTATATTCTTCCGCAAGAAATAATTAGAGGCTTGATAAACTTCTTTTGTGGAAAGCCCTTTTGCTGGCTTAGCAAGAAGAACAGAATAAGAAGGAATGCCTGAAAGAATCTGTTGTTTTTCACCAATTCCTTCAACAAGAGAGGGCCTAGCATTAAAAAAGTAGGGAACATCCGCGCCAAGACGTAAAGCTAAAGAATGTAACCGATGAGGATCATCGACATTGCATAAAATACTAGCCATTTTTAATGCACATGCAGCATCAGATGAACCGCCACCCAATCCTGCTTCAACAGGAATTCTTTTCTCTAAACGTACTTTAAAGTGCGTTGATAACCCGAATTCCTTACAAAATAGACGAAGTGCTCTTGTAACAAGGTTTGTGGATACATTTCCTAAGGAAAGGTCATTGACTTCTAAAATGTCCTCGTCGCCATCGATAATTTCAATTGATAAAGTATCGCATATCGCCAAAGGTAAAATTACTGTTTTTATAAGATGATACCCATCATCACGCAAACCAGTAATTTTTAGAGCGACGTTGATTTTGGCAATGGGATGCATTTCCATGTTCGTATCTCCTCTATATATGGATTGTAGCGCACTTCTTAGTTACCTCAATCCTTGAGTAAGTGATAAAGAAGAAGAAATTGTTCTAAAGAGGTTTCTTCCGGACGTAGGAATGAAGAAAAACTTAATTTAGACCATATATTTTTTGCTAAAGAAGAGTCTTTCACATAATTAGAAAAGTTAAAGAAAAGAGTCTTCCTTCGGGAAAGAAACATTTCTTTCAAAAATAAATAAAAATTCTTATAAGAAAAATCTTTCTTTCGATGAAACTCAACACGAAAGACAACACTATCAACATGGGGAGTTGGGGTAAACATAGACGGAGACACAGTAAGAAGTTTTTCTGTTTTGCCTAATAAAGAAAGCAAAATTCCTAAAGGACAATAATTTTTACTTTTTTGCGGAGAAGTAATGCGTTCAAAAGCCTCTTTTTGAACCATAAAGACCCCTAAACTAGCATCTTCTGCTTCAAGAAAGATTTTCTCTAATAAATGATTTGTAATGTAATAGGGAAGATTACCCAAAATTTTTGAAAATCCCTGCAAATCCGCCTTTAAAGCATTAAAAACAACAGGTTTTATCTTTGGGTAATCTTTAAAATCATTTCTTAATTTGATGATCAAAGCTTCATCAATATCCATGAGAGTTGCGCTTACATTTTCTAAAGCAAGATAAAAAGAAAGAGATCCAGCGCCGGGTCCAATTTCTAAAACATTATCCTCTGATTCGCATCGTAAAAAACCAACAATCTCTTTTGATATTTTTGGTGAAATTAAAAAATTTTGACCAACTTCTTTTTTAGCAAAAAGTCGGTATGTTTTAATTGTTTCAAAATATTCTGTTTCATTCATAGAGCGCTCTTTCTAAATCTTCCTTTTCTAAGTTTAAATTATGGCAGCGTTTTAAAAATGATTTTCCGTTCGTTTTCCCTAAATGAAGTTTTCGAGAAATATGATCTCTTAATTTTTGAGAATCTTTGTGGCCTATTAAATGTAGTTCATAAAGACAATCTATTGTTAATTTGGATGTGGAAGAGCAAGAAGAATTCGGCACTAAATGCTTTAAACTTTCTTGTACCGTCTCTTTATCACTTTCTGCCACACCAACCTTACCGCGCGCCATACATTTATCCTTTGGAAGATAGGCGTGATATAGGTTCGGAATTTGTTCGTTTAGCATTTTTCTAATGCGCATACCAGGAGCATCTGGATCGGTCAAAACAATTAATTGATGTGTTTTTCCAAGTTCTTTAATATATTCAATTGTTTCACGTGAAATAGCAGAACCATTAACAGAAACAAAATGAAAATCTAAAAAACTCTCAAGAAATTGCACATCTGACTTTCCTTCAACAATAATAACTGGTTTTAAGTCTTTCATAATAGTTTCACGTGAAATATTTTTTCGGTATTTGAAGCAATTATATTGGAAACTGTTTCTAAAGATTCATTACGAAGTTCAGCCACTTTTTGTGCAATAAGCACAACATTTTTTGGCTCATTCATTTTTCCTCGAAAAGGCTCTGGGCTTAAATAAGGAGCGTCTGTTTCTGTAACTACCCGTTCAAGCGGGCAAGAAAGCAAAACTTCTTTGACGATGCGCGAATTTTTAAATGTTAACGTTCCACCAAAACCAAAATAAATGTTCGGTAAAAATAGAAATTTTTTCATCATTTCCACGCTATAAGAGTAGCAATGGAGAATAGCTCCAAAACGAGGGGGATGGGTAGATAAAATAGCATAAGTATCTTCTGCAGCATCACGAGAATGAATAGTTAAAGGGAGTTGTAATTCGTTTGCTAAATCGATATGACGAATAAAAAAATCTTTTTGTTTTATTTTGTTTTCTTCTTCTTTTGTGTAATGGTAATCTAACCCAGTCTCCCCGATTGCTAAAGGGTGTGTTTGATGGGCTAGTTTTTTTATTTCTTCCCAATCTTTATCATTAATTTCATCTAAATTTTCGGGATGAAGGCCTAAAGCAGCAAAGCAATTTTCTTCTTTGTTTGCTATCTCTAACGCACGATAATTGCTCGCTTTATCATAACTTGCCGTTAAAAAGAACTTTACTCCAACATTTCTTGCGTCTTGAATAACCTTCGGCAATAAAGCATAAAGTTCTTTATCATTTAAATGAGTGTGAGTATCAACAAAAATCATATTTTTTATTTTCCTACGCAAAAACGCGAAAACACTTCATCTTCAATATCACGAGTCGCTTCTTTTCCTAATATTTCCTTACATAGGTTATAAGCTTGGAGAAGTGCAGAAGAAAATAACGACAAAGGAAGATTGTTTTGTAAACAATTCTCCGCTTCTTTTAATGCCTCTTTTACTTGATATAAAAGAGATAATTGGCGTTCAGAAGAGAAAGATGGCGACAGGCAATCTGCATCGCTAAACCCAAGTTTTTGGTAAATTTCCTCTAAAAGTTCATTAATTTTTCCGTTTTTTGCAGAAATGTATAATTCGTTATTCTTCTTTGTGGTAACAAGATCCTCTTTGTTATAAACGGTAATTAGAGGTTTCGTAGAGGAAATTGTTGAGGGCAATGAACTTGGGTTGCTTGCGTCAACTACTTCCACAACAATATCAGCTTTTTCTAAAGCCTTAAGAGAAAGGGAAACACCAATTTCTTCGATTTTATCATTGCTCTTACGAATTCCTGCCGTATCTAAAAAACGAAAAGGAACTCCTTTATATGAAAATTGTCCTTCAATTACGTCACGCGTTGTTCCAGGGATATCGGTAACGATAGCTTTTTCTTCCCCTAAAATAGCGTTAAGTAAGGAAGACTTACCAACATTTGGCTTACCAATTAAAGCAACCGTAACTCCTTCTTGATAAAGTTTTCCTTTTTTCCCACCTTCTAACAAATCGTTGATTCTATGTAATAAGGATTGGATTTTTTCTTCTTTATTAGAAAAATCTTTTTCCTCTTCTTCGTACTCAGGAAAGTCAATATTTACTTCACATTCAGCAACAAGAGAGGAAATTTCTTCTAAAATCGGATTAATTAGTTTTGAGGTTTCCCCTTTTAAAGATAAAAAAGCTTTTTGCTGACTTTCTTTTGTTTTGGCATTAATCATGTCATTAATTGCTTCTGCTTCAACAAGATCTATTTTGCCATTAATATACGCTCTTAAAGAAAACTCTCCGCGTTCCGCCTGCCGTGCTCCTAAACTAATATAGGCTTCTATAATCTCTTTCCCGATTATGGGGGAGCCATGTGCAATAATCTCCACTACATCCTCACCTAAAGGAGAGTTATCTTTGGGATAAGCTAAAAGAACAACTTGATCGATAGGTGTTTTATCTTTTTGAGAAATTGTTCCAACATAAGAGGTTCTCTTGCAAATCCCATCTATTTTTTTGGAAAACAAACAATTTGTATAGAAAAACGCTTTCGGTCCTGCAACACGAGTAATTAATAAAGCACTACGAATTGGAGGAGTAGCAAATGAGACAATAACGTCATCAAAATTTCTCATTTTTCCTTCCTCATCTTACCTTTTAATGAATGGATTCTTATGCTTCCTCCATTCTTTTTGACTAATTCTTTAGCAAAAACAATTGCATCGTTTTGTGTTCTAAAAAGTTTAATCGCGCGTTTACCTGTAGCAAGACGTACTTGCCACCGCATTCCATCTTTATGCTTACTAATATGATAAACCCGGGCGCGACCGTTATAACTTCCTTTTTTAATTTGTTCTTCTAACTCTTTTCTTTCTGTTGCTTCTTCTTCCTCTTCAGAATCTTCTGGTGCATAACTTACCAACGCATCTTCTTCGGTTGTTTCTTCTTTTTGAGGACTAATTTCTTCACTTTCTTCTTTTTGTATAGATTCGTTTTCTTTTTCTTCAATACGTTTTTTAGCAACGCTTAATTGGTCAGCTTCTGCTGTAGCAACCGTAATAGAGCGGCACCATAAATCATCAAATACGTTATGAATAGGAATAATAATTAAAGCAAGAAGAAAAACACCAAAAGTAATTACTAATCCATACAAAATCGGCAAATAATGATTCGTTTCTTTTGCGTTAAAAATTGGATAAGGATCGCCAATAACATTCCCATATACCAAACAAAAAATAGTCACAAAATAAACGAGAGAGGGGATAATGGCAAACAAACTCTCAAGCAATCCTAATTTTGTTTCATGTTCAAAAGTTAAGAAACTAATCAAGGCTAAAATAGGTAAAACAAAACGAATCCAAAGAGTATCAACTGGATTAAAAATTGCTTGTAGTCCACGAACACTAACAGGATAAATATATATTAACGAGAATAAAAATGACGCCATTAAGGTGGATACAGCAATTAATTTTAAGGTTCGGACATAATGCGGAATTTCTTTTGCTTTAATCCGTAAACACAAACAGTCATAAATAAAAGTAATAACTGCAGCAACAGCAAAGAAAAGAGCAGAATCTAAAGTAAAATCACTAAAGGCCATAGCGCCGGAAGGCAAAGAAGAAGAAAGCGGTGCCCACCAAGTAAAAAAACTATTTAATGCTATAGCGGCGATGCCAAGAAACATTACAAGGTTCAGAATCATTGACCCAATATGGCTAATTTTTTTCATATTATTCTTCTCCTTTCTTTTTTATTTTAAAAACTAAACAGAAACGTCTCAAGAAAAGCGGAGCATTTGCTCCGCTAAATTTATCTAGTCAATATATTTAATGACAACTGCGCGATTATTTCCATCACCCTCTGATTCAGTAGCAATGTGCGCCATTCCTTTTAGTGTCGTGTGCACAATTCTTCTCTCGTCAGGGGTCATTGGATTGAGTTTTGCAGAGGTTTTTGTTCTTTGTACAGATCTTGCTTCGCGATGAGCAAGACGGGCCACCTTCTCATAACGCTCCTCTTTATAGCCACCTACATCAAGTAAGATACGGTGACGATGTTTGAAGTGAGCACTTACTGCTAGGCGAACTAATTCATTTAACGCTTGAAGTGTTTTTCCACTTGTACCAATTAAAATTGGATTTCGTTCACTATTAATGGTGATATGGAGAATATCGCCATCCACATACCCATCAATTTCACAAGGAACCCCTAAACTCTCAATGCTGTTTTTCAGATAATTTTTAGCATACTCTAGAGCATCTTCTACAAAGGAAACTTCAATTGTTACGCTTTTTGAGAACAGCCCTTTCTTCTCTTCAATAAGGGTATATTCAATCTTTTCAGAAGGAATACCAAGTTCTTCGGAGGCTTGTTCTAAAGCTTTTTCTAAAGATTTTGCGGTATATTGTTTCATAAATTAATTCCCTTTCTTCTGCATTTTCTTAACAAAGTGTTTTGAAAGATATAACTGAGTGAAGAGTGTTTGAGCAATACTCATTAAAGAACCAATGGCCCAATAAACCGCCATTGCGCTAGGTAAGCTAAAAGAGATAAAAATAGTAAAAGCAAGCATGATGATATTTACCCATTTCATCATTTTTGCGTTTTTATCTGCAGCAGGATTGGTTCCTGTTTTTGTCATGTTCTTAAGACGTCTTTTGTTTAGCCATTGAGGCAATAAAACAGAAACAATTTGTAAGGCGACCATAAGAATGAAAATGATAAGCATTGTCCACCAACCATTAGAGTTGTAATACCATTCACCAGAAAAATCGAGTAAAGCAGTAGAAACTTTGGTTGATAGAGAAAGATTTAAGAATTCCCCTGTTGCTAAAGCAGCACTTCCTTGCAAAGCGCCCCAAACCGCAATAAAGACAGGGAACTGGACAATTAAAACAAGAATCATCGACCACATCGAAACGTGGTTTCGTTTATATAAAGCTAATTGTTCTTGTCCTAATCGCATCTTTTCTGCCTGATTAGTATCGCTATTTGGATATTTTGCTTGAATACGTGCCAATTGTGGTTGTAAGGCTTGCATTTTTTGTTGATCCATTGTGGATTTAAAAGTCAATCCGAGAACGACAAGACGGACAATGATTGTTACAACAATTAACGCCCAAATTTGACCAAAGCCTGTTAATGCTGGTTCAAAACTGAAAGATAAATTATCAAGAAGCCATGCTACAGGGTAAACAATCAATCCTTCAAGGAAACCTTTACTCCATGCATATCCCCAATCTTTTGTTTCCATGGGAACTTCCCAGTTTTGTTCTGGTCCAAAATGGCCAAAGTTTTTGTTGGTATCTCCTTTTGTTGTGATACAAGAGATATTTGTTGCTATGGAGTTATTAATTTGCCCTTTATAAGTGTTAATCCAATCGAAAGAAGGAACATTTTCCGCTCCTAGCTTAAGAGCTAACTCTTCGTTCCAGGCATCATAATTTTTCCAAAGAACACCGTTGTTATTTTCGTCATACCCATAAAACTTTAAATAGCCATATTTACGCAAAATACTATCGTTATTGGCGACTATTCCCTCTTCTGTTCCTAGAACATCCGGTTCGGACCAAGGATTAATATCAGCAGCAATTAAGGTTGCAGGGTTTTTATTCGCTGCATTAACAGCCGCTTCTAAAACAAGTTGGTCCATTTCTTTAAAGTAGTCATAACTTGGTGTTATAAGACCTTCTTTTTCAAAAGAATTAATTAAAGTATTGATTAAGGTTGCGTTTTTGGCGGTAAAGTTGCCATTAGTATCGACAGGAATATAGGCATAGAGAGTGTCGTTCCCTTCTTCTTCAAATACAGCCCAAGCTGTACTTTCATATTGTGTAGGAACATCCTCTTTATCGACATAAACCGTTACGCCTGTGTCATAAGGATAGGCCATATTTGCACGATCAAGGTCAGTACAAAATGAGGCGGTACAACTTGAAAGAAGTACGCCTCCCGTTAATAAGGCCATTACCCCAAGAATTTTTGCTTTTGTGCTTTTCTTCACTTTATATCTCCAGCTGGCCAAGCAGCTTTATTAATTCCAATTTTTCTTTTTCAAATTGATCAGTTTGGAAAGATGGACGAACAAGAATGATAAGATCGATCTTTTTGTCAAAGGAGAAGGATTGAGATAATATCGCTCGAATTTGACGCTTAATTCGATTTCTTTTAACGGCATTCCCGCACCGTTTGGTAACTTGAATACCGACGCGGGAATGATTAAGCAAATTTTGTGTGTAATAAATATACAAACTATTGGAAACTAAGCGACGACCTACATTTTTAATGGTAAGAAATTCATTATGCTTTTTAACTCGAAACTCTTTTTTCACAACGCCTTCCTTAATTAAAAAGACTCACAAAAAATTAGGCGCAGATTCTAGCGCGACCTTTTGCACGACGACGAGCTAAAACTTTTCTTCCATTATGTGTGGCCATGCGAGCACGGAACCCTGCAACGTGAGCATGTTTAATTTTTGATGGTTGATACGTTTTTTTCATAATTTAAATCCTCCGAAATGGCTTAGTAGCGCGGGTGATTATAGTAATGGAACCTCGCCAACTCAACATAAATATACACGTGTGCGCGTAAGAAGAGAGAAAAAAATATTTTTTCTTATTCTTAAGATTATGTTTTTATTAGAGTTATCCACATATCCACAGCGTTGTTGATTACTTATCCACATTTTGGTGGAAAAATCGTAATTATTTCGGTTTCACATAAGGTTTTTAACTAAAACTTTTGTGGATAAACCAAAGAAAATGCTAAGTTATCCACAAAATTTTATCCACAGTTTTGTAAATATCTAGTTATCCACAGCATAATTTTGTGGAAAACATATTCAGTAGTTAATATCGCTTCTTTTCTCTTTACAATTTGTGGATAACTCTAACTTATCCACATAACATCTCGCACATGAGCGCGTGTCGTGATACACTCAATCGCGTTATGAATGCTATTTCTAACTCCACCATTTCTGAAACTTGGAACAGAACACTAGAACTAATAAAAGAACGTATACAAGACACCATGTTCTTTGAACCCTTTTTTCAGGATACTTATATTGATCATATTGACGGAAAAACTGTCTATGTCGTGGCAAACTCCTCTTTAGCGGAGGCTACCTTATCTTCTCCTTCTTTTCTTGATTTAGCCAACGAATGTCTTCAGGAAGTGACGCAAAGCGACTTTGTTGTTCAATATATTTCCAAAGAAAAAATTAAAAAAGCAGAAAAAATAACTGCGAATTACGACTATTTTTCATCTTCACACCTTAATTCTTCTTACACTTTTAAAAACTTTGTAACTGGTGCCAGTAACCGCGAAGCTTATCAAGCCTCTTTAATCGCTTCCGAACGACCCGGTGAATTGTATAACCCAATTTTAATTTATGGAGACTCTGGTCTTGGAAAAACACATCTATTGCAGGCAATAGGAAACGCTATCCGTGAGAAAAGACCAGACTTACGTGCTTTATACATCACAAGTCATGATTTTGTTGAAGAATATACCCGTTATTTACGGGGTGAAAAAACTACATCTTTTACGGATTGGTTCACAAACAACGTTGACGTTCTTTTAGTCGATGATATCCAGTTTTTTGCCAAAAAACCTAGTACGGAAGAAACGTTCTTTTCGATTTTTAATGCGTTCTACTCTTCAGGAAAACAAATTGTTTTAACCAGTGATCAGCATCCATACAAAATTGATGGATTAAGCGACCGCCTCAAAACCCGTTTTGTTCAAGGATTGCCTTTTTCTATTAGCGCCCCTGAACGAGAGGTTTGTGAAACGATTTTAAAGTTAAAAATCGAGGCAAACAATTTAAATATTGATATGTTTGATCCTGAGGTTATTACTTATTTTGCAGATAAATTTGGTAAAAATATTCGTGAATTAGAAGGGGCTTTTGCAAGGCTTTTGTTCCATGCTGTGAATTTAGCCCCCACAAAACATATTGATTTAAAAACTGCTGTTGCTGCTGTAAATCCTCTAGCAGAAGTTCGTGACGATTTACAAACTCTTTCAATCGAAAAGGTGATTTCAACTGTCGCTACTTATTACGGTTTAACGATAAGCCAATTAACTAGCAAAATTCGTACAGCTCAAGTTGCCTTAGCAAGACATATCACTATGTATATATGTCGTGATCTTTTAGATGCCCCGTTTGCCAAAATTGGGGCAGCGTTAGGAGGACGCGACCACACAACTGTGATTAATGGTGTAGAAAAAGTGGAAAAATCGTTGAAAGATGACCCCGAGTTAGCCCGTGCCGTGAAACGTTTAGAGGCAAAGTTAAAACTTTGATAAAATCTACTTTTTTGTGGGAAATGTAAAAATAGTTAAAAGTGAGTTATCCACAAAGTTATCCACAATTTCGATAAGCTTATTATTACTATTAATTAAAAAGAATAAAATAATAAAGAACAAGGAGCGCATATGAGATTCACCATTAAACGAGAACAATTAGCAAAAGCCGTTAATATCGCCTCTAGAGCAATTCCTAGTCTTACCGCAAATAATTTATTACAAAATTATAAAATGGAAGTTTCTTCAAAAGGATTAGAACTAACAGCAAGCAATGGAAGTATCTCAATTTGGACTTATATTCCTTTTGAAGTCAATGGCGAAATCGTTTTAAAAGATACTACTGAGGGATCAACACTTGTTTCAGCGCGCTTATTTAACGACATTATCCGTCGTCTAGAATCAGAAGAAGTAACTTTTGAAGTTATTGATGGAGATTATTCACGGTTAATTTCAGGCAAAACAAAATTTGAACCACGATGCATTGATGCAGAAGAATATCCAGATATTGATTTAGAGCCGGCTGGTACTCCTTTTATTTTACCAGCGCCAACCTTAATTGAACTTGTTGATGATACCGCCTTTGCTGCCGCTTCAGGAACAAGACTTCTTTATGCGAGTTTGCGAGGAATTAATTTAACTGCTTCAAACGGAACACTTACTGCCATTGGCACAGATGGCGCTCGTCTATCAAAAAAATCAATCCCTTGCGATCCAGAGTTAAGTTTAAAAGCAAACATTCCTGCTGATGCATTAAAAGAAATTGTGCGAATGTTTGATGGCGTGGGTGAGGTATATTTTTCTGCCGGCGAAGATCGTGCGGTATTCTCTTTTGGAAACACCGTTGTCACTACCCGGTTAATTAGCGGCGCTTTCCCTGCTTCTCCTAATTATTCTGCTGGATCTTTTACCCGTCATTTAGACGTTTCTTCGCGGCAGCTTATCGCCGCTTTAGAACGTGTATCTGTTTTACTTATTAATGAAAAAACAAAAGTTGTCCGTTTAACAATGGATCAAGACTCTCTTACTGTATCTTCTTCTTCTGATGCTAACGGTGCGGCAACAGAAGCGATTGAAACTTTTGAATTTAGTGGGAATCCATTAACAGTAGCAATGAATTGTGATTACATGACTGCGGCCATCCGTGTTTTAGGTTCAGAATCCATTACTATTAGTTTCCTTGGGGAAATGAAACCCTTTGTTTTACGAAATCCAGATGATGATAGTATTTTAGAAATTATCACACCAATGAAGACGAGATAAATTGAAGTAAAAATCATTTTAGAGGCGCTTTAAGCGTCTCTTTTTCTTTGCTAGTCTTTTTTACTACTACGTAGTAAAATAATAACGTGGAGCCAAAAAGAACAATTATTAAAATTCACACTAAGGAAATTACCTTAGGGCAACTAATAAAGTTTGCTGACATCATTCAAGAAGGAGGGGAGGCAAAAACTTTCCTTGCTTGTAATGATGTTTTTGTGAATGGAGAAAAAGAAACAAGAAGAGGAAGAAAACTTCACAAAGGTGATGAAATCAAAATTTTTGAAGAAATTCTTCTTCTTGAAGAAAAAGAAGAATGATTCTTAAAACTCTCGCACTTCGTCAGTTCCGAAACCACCATCGCTTATCCGTTTCCTTTTCTCCTCAAGTAAATGAAATTGTTGGAGGGAATGGAACAGGAAAAAGCAATCTTGTCGAAGCGATTTATCTTTTGTCTCTTGCTAGAAGTTGGCGGACAAACGAGATAAAGAACATGCTTGAATTCGGAACAAAAGAAGCTTACATCAAAGGAGAAATTGAAGAAGCAGGAATTTCTAAGAAGATTGAGATTATCCTAAAAGAAAGTGGGCGTGCTGTTCTAATTAATAGTTCTCCTCTTTCTCGTTTATCGGAGTTATCAGGAATGTTTAATACCGTCTTGTTCACTCCAGAAGATACTCACTTCTTCCGTGCTTCTCCAGGGGTGAGACGCCTCTTCCTTGATGAGAGTCTTGCAAAAATTTCTCCTGAATACTTAATGGCTCTACGATCGTTCCGTCATCTTTTGCTAGAAAGAAATGCTGTATTAAAAAGCATTAAGGATGAATTAATGCTAGAAACATTAACAAAACAACTCATTAAAGAAGAAAAAGTTATTGTTTCTTATCGAAAAAAGTTCCTTTCTCAACTTGAGCCTTTATTCAAAAAGACTGCAAACGCTCTTTTTGGAGAAAAGAGAACCGTTTCACTTCTTTATCGACCTTTCTTAGAAGAGGAAAACTTTGAAGAGAAAGCAATTACTCTTTATGAAAAATATAAAGAACGTGATCGTCTTGCTGGAATGACACAAGTTGGACCGCATCGTGAAGACTTTATGGTTATGCTAGATGAAAAAGAGGCAAGCAATTTTGCTTCCCAAGGAGAGGGTCGACTTTTAGCGTTGGCACTTAAAATTTCCCCTTCTCTTTTATTTTCTGAAGAGAAAAAGCCAGTAGCAATTCTTGATGATGTCTTCGGGGAACTTGACGCAAAACATGGAGCGAATTTAGCAAAATTTCTCCCGCAGCTAGGACAAACCTTTCTAACTGGAACAGAGCCGCATATTTATGGCTCAAAAACAATTACCCTTTAATCTCAATAGGAGGCTTAAATATGGAAGAAGAGAAAAAAGATTCTGTCGTTGAGAAGGAAGATGGAATTACTTATGGACAAGTAGAAGTTCCAACCAACGAGCGAACCATCGAAAAGGCAGATGAACTTTATACTGCTGAAAACATTCAAGTTTTACAAGGCTTAGAACCAGTTCGCAAAAGACCGGGAATGTATATTGGAACAACAGCCTCTGCTGGTCTTCACCATTTAGTATGGGAGATTGTTGATAATGCAATTGATGAAGCTTTAGCAGGGTACTGCACAAAAATAAACGTCATCATTAATAAAGATGAATCAATCACGGTAACGGATAATGGGCGGGGAATTCCTGTTGATATCGTTCATGATTCAGGGTTATCGGGTGTTGAAACAGCCTTTACTATTCTTCACGCTGGTGGCAAATTCGGAAGTGGCGGCGGATATAAAGTGTCTGGTGGACTACATGGTGTTGGTGCCTCTGTTGTCAATGCTTTATCTTCTTGGTGTGAAGTTGAAGTGGCAAAAGAAGGCGGCTTATATCGCACTCGTTTTGAAAATGGCGGAAATATCGTTGAACATTTAGAAAGAATTGGTGATGTTTCTAATGAAGAACATGGAACAAAAGTAACTTTTAAGCCTGATCCTACTATTTTTACCGAAACAACTCATTATCAATACGAAACCATTAAAAATCATTTACGGCAAATGGCTTTTTTAAATGGTGGAGTAGAGATTTCTATTACTGATTCTCGTGTAGAACCAAACTTACAAGAATCTTTCCTTTATAACGGAGGAATTCGTGAATATGTTTCCTTTATCAATTCCGGAAAGAATGCCATAAATCCTGATGTTATTTATTGTCAAGGAGCCGAACAAGTTACTCTTGTTGGCGGTGAGGAATTAAGGATTTATGCAGAAATTGCCATGCAGTGGACAGATTATTACACTACTGATGGAATTTATTCTTTCTGTAACAACATTTCCACAAAAGAAGGTGGTACCCATGTTGAAGGGTTTAATCTTGCCTTAAATCGCACATTAAATGATTATGCACGAAAAATGAAACTCTTAAGTGAGAAAGATCCTAATCTTACTACCGACGATTGTCGTGAAGGGTTAACTTGCGTTATTTCTGCTAAACATCCAAACCCACAATATGAAGGGCAAACAAAAACAAAATTAGGGAATAGTGAAGTCCGAAAAATCGTTTCTTCGATTGTTGGCACACAACTTATGCAATACCTTATGGAGCATCCGGTAGCAGGAAAAGCGATTATTGAAAAAGCAAAACTTGCTGCAAGAGGCAGAATTGCCGCACAAAAAGCAAGAGAAACAGCAAGAAAAGATGCTTTAGGAATTTCCTCTTTACCAGGAAAATTGGCGGACTGTTCTTCTCGAGATCCAGAAAAATGTGAACTTTATATTGTTGAGGGAAATTCCGCAGGAGGTTCCGCTAAAAATGGCCGTGACCGGGAAACACAAGCGGTTCTTCCTTTAAGAGGAAAAATTTTAAACGTTGAAAAAGCAAGAGAAGAACACATTTTTAAAAACGTTGAAATCGGAAATATGATTCAAGCAATTGGCGGCGGGATTCGTGAAAATTTTGACGCCACAAAGATTCGTTATCATAAAATTGTGATCATGACCGATGCTGATGTTGATGGCGATCATATCCGTATTTTGCTTTTAACTTTCTTCTACCGCTTTATGCGCCCATTAATTGAAGGGGGATATGTGTACATTGCACAACCCCCTCTTTACAAAGTGGATTATAAAGGCAGTGCTTACTACGCTTATAACGATTTAGAATTAGAAAAACTTAAACGCGCTTTACAGTTAAAAGATGGTCACCCTGTCCAACGTTATAAAGGATTAGGAGAAATGAATCCAGAACAACTTTGGGAGACAACAATGAATCCTGAGGTGCGAAAAATGATTCGTATTACTGTTGATGATGCTGCACAAGCAGAGAAAATCTTTAGTGATTTAATGGGTGAAGATGTTTTACCAAGAAAGCAATTTATTTCCGAAAATGCCCGTTTTGCGGAGAATTTGGATATTTAAGGAGGCTAGATTATGAAAGATGAAGAGAAAAAAGAGCAAGTTGTAGAAGAGACTGATGATCTTCCTAAAGCAGGAATTGATACCGGTTTAAGTGACCGAGAAATTGTTGAAGAGGTTCGGTCTGCTTTCTTAGCCTACTCGATGTCGGTAATTACATCACGAGCTATTCCTGATGTATGTGATGGTTTAAAGCCAGTACAAAGACGGGTCATTTATGGTATGCAAAATACAGGAATGCTACCAGGAAAGCCTTATCGAAAATGCGCGAAAGTAGTTGGTGATGTGATGGGGCGTTTTCACCCTCATGGCGACTCCGCTTTGTATTTAACTCTTGTTCGTATGGCGCAAGGATTCTCTTTGCGTTATCCCCTTGTGGATGGACACGGGAACTTTGGTTCAATTGACGGAGATGAAGCAGCGGCCATGCGTTATACCGAAGCAAGAATGGCGCGTTTAGCAACCGAAATGGTCCGTGATTTAGATGAAGATACGGTAGATTGGATGGACAATTATGACGGTACAGAAAAAGAACCAGTTGTCTTGCCGTCTCGTTTCCCAAATCTTATTGTCAATGGTGCCCAAGGGATTGCTGTTGGTATGGCAACAAACATGCCTCCTCACAATCTTTCTGAGACAATTGATGCTTTAGTTGCCTTAGCAAAAAACCCTGAATTAAGTGCATTAGAAATTATGCAACAATATTTACCGGGACCTGATTTTCCTACAGGAGGAATTCTTTTAGGAAGAAAAGGTATTCACGATTATTTTGAAACCGGTGTCGGCACCTTTTCTATTCGTTCTCGTTATGAGATTGAAGAAACTACAAACGGGCGTTCAAGAATTATTGTGAGTGAAATCCCTTATCAAGTGAATAAGAGTGCAATGGTTGAAGAAATTGCGAAACTTGTTCGCGATAAAGTGATTGACGGGATTTCTGATTTACGAGATGAATCGAATAAAGCAGGGATTCGTGTCATTATTGAAATTAAACATGGCTTTATTCCTGAAGTTGTGATGAATAACCTTTTAAAACACACTCAATTACAAGTGAATTTTGGAGTAATTAATCTTTGCTTAGTCAAAGGTGAACCAAAAACTTTAGGAATGAAAGAACTTCTTCAAAATTACATCGATTTCCAAATAGATGTATTAACAAGAAGAACAAAATATCGTTTAAATCGTGACGCAAAACGTTCACACATTGTTGAAGGCTTAATTATTGCTCACGATGAAATTGATGAGGTTATCTCAATTATTCGTAATTCAAATAACGATGAAGAATCTATTTCTCGTTTAGGGGAACGATTTGGATTAACAGAAGATCAATGCCAAGCGATTTTGGCAATGACACTTAGACGTTTGCAAGGCCTAGAACAAGAAAAACTTCGTGGAGAATTAAATGAATTAAAAGCCACCATTGCTGGTTATCAAAATCTTTTATCTTCTCGAGAAAATATTGTTGATCTCTTTATTCAAGAAATCAGTGAGATTAAGAGAAAATATGGAGATAAGCGTTTAACAGAAATTAGTAACGAACTTGCGGATATTGACTCAGAATCTTTAATTCCTGAAAAAGACATTGTTGTTGTTTTAACAAAGAATGGCTATATCAAAAGAATGGATGATGATACCTTTAGAACCCAAAATCGTGGAGGAAGAGGGGTAACAGGTATTAAAACAACAGCAGGAGATATGGTAAACATTCTTGTGCACACAAAAACCCATACGGACCTTCTTTTCTTCTCTTCTTTAGGAAAAGTTTATCGAATGAGAGGATACGCTCTTCCTGAAGGGTCGCGTGATGCGAAAGGTTTACCAATTGTTAACTTATTAAAATTAGAGGAAGAAGAAAAAATTGTTTCTATTGTTGCTTGCGATGACTACCCAGAAAGCGATTATTTATTCTTTGCTAGCGTAAATGGAGTAGTAAAACGCACACCTCTACAAGAGTTTGAACGCATTAACGTTAACGGAAAACGAGCATTAACCTTAAAAGAAGAAGATGCCCTTTTAGATGTAAAAAGAACAAACGGCGCAGCAATTATTTCCCTTGCCTCTTCATCAGGAAGAGTTTGTAGTTTCCATGAAGAAGATGTTCGCTCTATGGGGAGAAGTGCTGCTGGAGTGAAAGGAATTTCGCTAGGAGAAGGTGAACGCGCCGTTGATATTACAACCTCCTTAGAAGGAGATCGCATTTTAGTTCTTACCGATAAAGGGTATGGAAAAATTAGTTATGCGAAAGACACAACGGTTGTTGATGAAGACGGGACAAGTCATCATTACGATGGGTATCGTTTAACTTCCCGTGGAGCAAAAGGTGTTTTATCTTTAAAGATGGGCGAGAAAAATGGCGAATTGACCGCTATGCGCGCTGTCCAAGGAGATGAAGATTTAATGGTCATCACCACCCAAGGAATTGTTATTCGCACTCCTTTAAGTCAAGTGAAAATTGCCGGCAGAAATACCCAAGGAGTAAAGATTATTCGGTTAGAAGGTCGGCAAAAAGTTGCCTCTTTAACCATTCTCCCTCATCAAGAAGAAAACGAAGAGGAAGTGATAGTAGAAGAGGAAATAAATCCTAGCTTAGAAAGCGGGCAAGAAGACACCTCTTCCCTTCATAACCCTACTCCTGATGAGGTAGAATAATGAAGGTATATGTCCGTTATAACCAAAGCAAAAAAAGTAGTACTTATCTTGCTTCTCGTTATCGGAAAAACATCAAAGGTTCCTTAGAATTAAATGGCGTTCGTCTTGTTGATTCTTTAACGGCCTCTCCGGATATTGTGCACCTTCTTTCTCCTGAAGATGAACTTTTTGCCTTAAAAGCAAAGGATTCTGGAGCGAAAGTTGTTACAAGCGCTTTCTATTGCGAAGCTGAAACACCTCTTTCCTTTTTAGGAGAAGAGGAAGAAGATGGTTATCGCCCCTTAAAAGCGAAAGCTCTTCGATTATTAAAAAATAGCGACTTAATTTTTGTGCCCGACGCAAAAGGAAAAGGAATTATTTTTGATGAAGGGCTTTCTCATAAAAAAGTGGAGATTTTACTTCCAGGAGTGAATTCTGCACGCTTTGTTTTACTAGATCAGCAAGAAGAAAGTGTTTATCAACAATATTTTAATATTCGGAAAGACGAAAAAATCATTGTGGTTTTTGGCGATTATAAAGAGACAAAAAAACTTGAATTTTTAAACAGTTTAGCCTTAAAAATGAGAGATTTCCGTTTTATTTTCTTAGGTTTTAGCAAGAAACACCAATCCACTTGGCATTATCGGAGATGGATAAAAAAAGGAATTGGGAATGTGTTTTTAGAGTCTAGTTTGCCTGATGATGTTTATCGTAGTTTGCTTCATAGCGCAACACTTGTCCTTTATCTTCGCGAACCAGATACAATTACCACTCTTGAGGCTTTTGCGTGTAATTTACCCATATTTATTTATAAAGAATATTCTCAAAGTTTTTACTTAAAAAAAGACAAAAACTGTTTTGTGTTTTATGAAGAAAAAGAACTCATTCAAGCGATGCAGAATGGAGGGAAAGAAAAAAGTCTTCTCGTTAAAAATTATACAAAAAATGCAAGAATGTCATATTCCTTAGAACAAATTGGAAAAAAGTATGTAGAATTTTATCGCGCCTTACTTGGGGAGAAATAATGATTATGATTGATCCAAAATTAATTGAAGAACGTCCAGAATATGTAAAGGAAGCTTTAGCGAAAAAATTATGGGATTTTGATCCCTCTTTGCTTTTATCTCTTTTTCAAAAAAGAAGAGAATTGCGAAAAGAGGTTGAAAGTAATAAGGCAGAACAAAACCGTTTAAGCGCCTTAGTTCCTTCCTATAAAAAAGAAGGAAAAGACCCATCTTCTATTTTTGTGAAAGTTAAAAATTTAGCAGCACAAAACAAAGATAAAGAAGAAGAATTAAAAGATATTGAAGCAAAAATCCAAAAAAATATTGAGGTTTTGCCGAATTTACCAGATGACGACCTTATTGGAGGCGGAAAAGAAAACAATCAACCTATTCGTGAATGGGGGAGCAAAGAAAAATTTTCTTTCACGCCAAAAGACCATGTTACATTAGCAGAATCTTTGGATATTATTGACTATAAAAGAGCGGCGAAAATTTCTGGCTCGGGAACTTGGATTTATAAAGGAGAAGGAGCAGAACTTGAGTGGGCACTTTTAAATTACTTCATTTCTGAGCATTTAAAAGATGGTTATCACTTTATTTTACCTCCTCATCTTCTTAATGTAGATTCTGGATACACTTCCGGGCAATTTCCAAAATTTAAAGAGGAAGTGTTTTATTTAGAAGGCCTTGAACCAAAAAAATTCTTACTTCCTACTGCAGAAACAGCCTTAGTAAACCTTCATCGTAATGAAATTTTATCCTTAGAAGATTTACCAAAAAAATATTTTTCATACACCCCTTGTTATCGAAAAGAAGCAGGAAGTTACCGAACAGAAGAGCGTGGAATGATTCGTGGTTATCAATTTAATAAAGTTGAGATGGTGCAATATACAAAAGAGGATGAATCGGATAACGCCTTTACGGAAATGGTAGAGAAAGCGGAACGCCTTTTACAAGGACTAGGTTTAACCTATCGATTAGATAAACTTGCTGCAGGAGATTGCAGTCACTCCATGGCAAGAACTTACGATATTGAAGTGTGGATTCCGTCAATGGGAATTTATAAAGAAGTAAGTTCTGTTTCCAATGCTAGAGATTATCAAGCAAGACGTGGAATGATCCGATATAAGGACGAAAATGGTAAAACGCATTATTGTCACACCCTTAATGGATCAGGCCTTGCTACTTCTCGTGTCTTCCCAGCCTTACTTGAACAATGTCAACAAGAAGACGGTTCCGTTATCATTCCTGAAGTTTTACGTCCTTTCATGAGAGGAAAAGAAAGAATTCTCCCTAAGAAATAAAAAGGTATAATAAAAAGGCCATCGCAAAGGAAGAAGATTGAACCAGGTCAGGTGGGGAACCAAGCAGCCTTAAGGTCCGGCGCCTTGTGCGGTGGTTTTTATTTTGTATTAAAATTTTCCTGCTATAGTGATTTTATGAATGATGAAGAAATTATGCTTCTTGCTCTAAAAGAGGCGGAAGAAGCAAAAAAAGAGGGAGAAGTTCCTGTTGGAGCGCTTATTTTAAAAAACGGGACAATCATTGCAAAAGGGCATAATGAGCGAGAAAAACAACTATCCATAAGCCGTCACGCTGAGATTGTTGCTATGGAAAAAGCAGCAAAAAAACTTGGAACATGGCATTTAGAAGGTTGTACTTTATATGTCACACTTGAGCCTTGTTTAATGTGCGCAGGCGCAATACTTCAAGCGCGAATTCAACAAGTAATTTTTGGCGCAAAAGACCCTAAAGATGGAGCGCTTGTCTCTCGCTATCGTGTTTTTGATATTCCTTCTCTTCATGAACGTCCTTTAGTGAATTTTGGCATAAAAGAAGAGGAATGTTCTCGCCTTCTTACTTCATATTTTCAAAAGAAAAGAAAACTTTAAGCGCTTTCCTTTATAATGAAATATCAAAACACAAGGACCGCTATGATTGAACTAAAAGGAACAAAGAAAATTTACCGATTAGAAGGTGAACCTGCTTTTACTTTAGGGGTGATTAACTTAACTTTTTCTGATGTTGGTTTTGTGGCGATTTTAGGTCCTTCTGGATGTGGAAAAACAACTCTTTTAAACGTTATAGGCGGACTTGATCATTATGAAGAAGGAGATTTACTTGTAAACGGAGCAAGCACAAAACAATACAAAGATAAGGATTGGGATACTTACAGAAATGCGCATATTGGCTTCGTTTTCCAAAACTACAATTTAATTTCTCATTATTCAGTAATTAGAAATGTTGAAGTTCCTTTAATGCTTCATGGTTTAAAAAAAGAGGAACAAAAACAAAAAGCGTTAAACGCTTTAAAGCTTGTTGGTCTTGAAGAAGAAGCCTATAAACAACCAAATGAACTTTCAGGAGGACAAATGCAAAGGGTAGCGATTGCGCGCGCACTCGTGAATGACCCTTCGGTTATTTTAGCGGACGAACCTACTGGGGCATTGGATAGTAAAACTTCCGTTCAGGTGATGGATTTACTAAAAGAAATTGCCAAAACCCACCTTGTAGTCGTGGTTACTCATAATGCCGAACTAGCAAAAACTTATGCAGATCGAATTATTGAGATGAAGGATGGAAAAATTATCAGTGATACCTCACCGGTAGATTGTAAAATCCCTGCAAATCCTACACAAAAAATCCAAAAACATACATCTATGTCCTTTTTTGCTTCCTTGCAAAGTAGTTTAGGATCTTTAGCAAATAAAAGGGCGAGAACTTGTTTAACCATTATTGCTTCTTGTTTTGGTGTTGTTGGTGTTGCTTTTGTTTTAGCGATTGCTGAAGGCTTTTCTTTCTATGTTGCTCGTGTAGAAAGTTCAATTGCTTCTACCATGCCTATTGCGATTAGCAAAACTCAATATAGTCAAGTTGGAGAAGATAACATTACTCCTGATCCTTTTCCTGATACAGATAAGATGTATATTTATAACGGAAATATATACACCTACGTTAGTCATTCAAACAATTTAAACAATCGAGAGTATGCGGAAAATGTTCTTGATCCACTTGTAGAAGACGGACTTGCTCGTTCGGTTTTATATAACCGCGAGGGATTGAGTTTTAATGTCGTTACTGAACTTGGTGTAGAAGCTGGTTCTGGTATTTATAAGGTTATTGATCAATATAAGGACGCTACATTAGGTGCAAGCCTTGTCAGCGCTTTAAGTGCAGTTCCTTCCACTGTATTTCATGAACTTTACGGAGAAAAAGAAGGTTTAGAAGGGATGTATGACCTTATTTATGGAAAATATCCAGAATCCATGAACGAGGTTGTTTTGATTACAGATGAATACAACCGCATTGATGTTCAAACTTTAGTAGATTTAGGCTTTTATTCTTCAAAAGAAGACGCTCCAAAATCTTTATCCTTTGAAGAGATTATTTCTACATCAAATTTTGAAGGAAAAACTTTTAAAGCGTTCCCAAATTCTACTTTATATAAGGAAAAAACAACCCTTAATGTCCCTGCTTATGAAGTGACTCAAGTTTCCTTAATAGAAGGAATGCAGACAGGTGAATTTGTTAAAGGAAGGAAAGTGATAAAAGAAATCACTTTATATGAAAATCCGCTTACTCAAGATTTGGCCTCGCTATACGAAAAAGATGATAAAGATGCAATTGAACTAAAAATTGTTGGAGTTATTCGTCCTTCTGAAGAGTCTTTTGTTTCGTTAATGCCTAGTTCTATTGGTTACTTATCTAGTCTAACAGATTACTTTGTTAATGATTCTTTAAGTGAAGGAGCAAAAGGAATTAAGGAGTCTTCAACAACAAGTTGGTTTATTCCTGAAGAGAATGGTGGGCGTGATGGTTTAGAAGTTCTTAACGAGAAGATGAATCAAGTAGTCGAGGAATTAAGGGGAGTAACAGAGGAAGAAACGGATTTGAATTCTCTTAAGATCTCTTTAGCGATAACTTTACAAAATTCCTTAAAAGATGTTGCCACCTCCTTTTGTTGGGCATATTTTGATTCGTATAACCTTAAAAATAATACCTATACTTACAGTTATTCTCACACACCGTTTTTAGAAAAAGCACGCCAGATTGGCGCAGATTTTCGAGAACAAGAGGTCGCTAGTGAAATTGAAAAACTACAAAGAGAAGAAAATTTAACTTTCACTACCATCGTTACCTATCTAACAAAATTTTTTAATCCTTCTTTCTTTTCTTCAACGGCAAACGGAATTCGATTTGTTGATTTTTTGGCTTATGTTGATAGCTATTCCAATGTAACTTCAATTTTGATTTTTCCAACAAGCTTAACAACAAAAGCGGAGATTTTTTCGCGGCTAGATTCTTATAACGAAGGCAAAGAAGGGAATGAACAAATTTTATATTCTGATTTAATGGGTGACTTTACTTCCTCTATAACTACATTAGTTGATTTAATTTCTATGGTTTTAGTGGTTTTTGCTTCTTTATCGTTAATGGTAAGCGCGATTATGATGGCCATTATTACCTATGTTTCTGTTTTAGAAAGGACCAAAGAAATTGGTGTTTTAAGAGCGTGTGGAGCAAGGAAAAAAGACGTTGGGCGCCTGTTTGAAGTGGAATGCCTGGTTGTTGGCGCAATATCAGGAGTTTTAGGAATTGCCATCTCGGCTTTAATGTGTGTTCCTACAAATCGCATTTTAAATTTAATCTTTGTTGGTGAGCGTTTAGGAAACATCGCCATGCTCACATGGTATGTATCTTTGGCAATGGTTGTCTTATCCACAATTCTTTCTTGGGCATCAGGCTTAATTCCTAGCCGAATTGCTGCAAAAAAAGACCCAGTGAACGCCCTAAGAAGTGATTAACCTGCTAAAATCTAGATTGCATGAAAAAAGTGTCGTTTAAAAAAGAAGAAATGCTTCAAAAAATTACCTCTGCACCAACTTATGAGGTTGATTTTGCTCTTGGGTTAAACTCGAATCAGGTGGAATCAAGAATAAAAGATGGCTTGGTGAATAAGACCCCAAAAAAAGTTACAAAAACTTATTGGCAAATATTTTGTGATAATTTTTTTTCTTTCTTTAATTTAGTGTTTTTTGCAATTGCAATCATGATGATTTGTGCGCAAGTAAACATCACATATTTTTTCTTTCTTATTCCTATTTTATGTAACATTATTTTAGGAGTTTTAGCGGATATTAATGCAAGAAGGTTGGTTGATAAACTGCGTTTATTAACAGATCCTAAAACAACGGTTATCCGGAACGGAAAAGAAGAAAAAATTCTTCCTCAAGAACTTGTTTTATCGGATGTCCTTCTTCTTTCTAGCGGGGATCAAGTACCTTCTGATTGTTTGGTGATGAACGGAAAGTGCGAGATGGATGAATCTTTGCTTACCGGGGAAAGTGACAGTGTTTTAAAAAAGGTTGGTGATCAATTATTCTCTGGTTCTTATGTTCGTTCAGGGAAGGTTCGTTGTAAGGTCAACCGTGTAGGGTTAGCAAATTACGTAGAAGGATTAAATGCGGCCGCAAAGCAATTTAAACGACCAAATAGTGAACTTAAGGGTACCTATCTTAAGCTCTTCTTTTGGTGTGGAATTATTGCCATTTTTATTGGTTTAATGACTTTTATTACTTGGATTATTCAAAGCATTTATGGGGGAGACGGTCTTACTTTTGCCTCTTATCAAGAATTTGCTATTCGTTTTTCTGGATCATTAACCGCAATGATTCCTGCCGGTCTATATCTTTTAACCTCATTAACCTTAACAATTGGGATTATTAACTTGGCCCAAAAAAGAATGAATGTGCAAGAGTTATATTGCATTGAGATGTTAGCGCGTGTTGATGTTCTTTGCTTTGATAAAACAGGGACTTTAACAGACGGTACCTTAGTGGTTAAAGATGTTTATTTAGGAACAGACAAAAGTGAGGATGAAATTAAACGTCTTTTACGCTCATTATTAAGCGCCACAGGCGATGAAAATAACACAGCTTTAGCTTTACTTAATTATGTAGGGAAAGGACCTGAATATTCAAAAAACGCCGCAATTCCTTTTGATTCTGAAAGAAAATGGAGTGCTGCTAGTTTTGCAGGAATCGGTTCTTTTCTTCTTGGTGCACCGGATATTGTAACAGGGAAAAAGAATGAAGAACTAACCATGAGAATGGATTCTTTAACAAAAAAAGGTTTCCGTGTTTTAGGCCTTTATTTTTCTCCTTATGTTTTTAAAAACGGAGAATTTCCTACAAAGCTTTCTATGGTTGGGTTGGTTGTTTTAAGTGATCATGTGAAAGAAGATGCGAAAGCAAATATTGAGTGGTTTGTTCAAAACGGCGTCTCGATTAAAGTTATTTCCGGAGATAATGCCGACACTGTCGCTTCTATTGCTAAGGAGTGTGGTGTACCTAATGCAAACTCTTATATATCTCTTGCTAATGTTAGTGATCAAGACATTCCCTTATTAGCTGAAAGATATTCTGTTTTTGGTCGCGTTAAACCAGAACAGAAAGCTTTGCTTGTTGAAGCACTTCAAAGTCAAGGTCATAAAGTGGCTATGACTGGAGACGGGGTAAATGACATCATTGCTTTAAAGAAAGCAGATTGCAGCATTGCTATGGCGTCTGGTTCAAGTGCGGCAAGAAATGCTTCGCATATTGTTTCTCTAGAGAATGATTTTTCTCGTTTACCGGATGTTGTTGCGGAAGGTCGTAGAGTTATCAACAACCTTCAACGAACCGCCTCTCTCTTTTTGTCCAAAACCGTTTTTGCTATGGTGCTCTCTCTTATCTTTTTGATTGTTTCTTGGGCTGGAGGACCAAATTATCCTTTCTCTACAAAAAACATGTTTATTTGGGAGGTTGGCTCTATTGGTGCAGGTGGATTTTTCTTAGCTTTACAGCCCACGAATGATAAGTTACAAGGCTCTTTTGTGAAAAATATTTTGAAAAAGGCAATTCCCGCAGGGTCTTGTTCCATTCTTATTGTTCTAACGATGTACCTTATTTCCTTTATTAATCCGGAATTTTTGCCGTTAGATATTGCAAAAAATTGTGCCGTAATCGGTTTTTCAATTATGGCTTATTTCATTTTATTCCAGGTTTGTTTGCCTTTTGATTTATATCGCGCAATTGTTTTCTTTGGCTTACTCGCGTGTGGTGGTATCGCTTTTGGTATTGATGCTGGATTGTCTTTAAACTTCTTTGATATTCAATTAACCGGAATGAACACGTCACATTTGATTTTGCTCTTATCTATTTCCTTTGGTGTTGGTTTAGTATATTTATTAGTAAACTTTCTTTGCGCAAAAAAGAAAAAGAAAGGGCAAGAGAAAATATGAGAATTAATCAAGAAGTCATAAATGCTTTAAAAAACAAAAAGCCTGTTGTGGCCTTAGAAAGCACGATTATTTCTCATGGAATGCCTTATCCTAAAAACTATGAAACAGCCCTTCTTTTAGAAAAAGAAATCCGTGAGAAGGGGGCAATTCCAGCAACAATTGGTATTGTAGAAGGTGAACCTGTTATTGGCCTTAGTAAGGAAGAAATTTATCAGTTAGCTACAAAAGATGGTGTTGAGAAAGTCTCTCGGCGAGATTTACCTATTGTTGTGGCTTTAAAGAAGTGGGGCGCAACAACGGTAAGCGCAACAATAATTCTTGCCGAAATGGCAGGAATTGAGGTTTTTGCTACAGGCGGCATTGGGGGCGTGCATCGCGGGGCATCAGAGACTTTTGATATTTCTCGCGATTTAAAAGAACTTGGAGAGCATAACATCACAGTTGTTTCTTCTGGAGTGAAAGCGATTCTTGATCTTCCTAAGACATTAGAAGTATTAGAAACAGAAGGGGTGACTGTTCTTTCTTACCAACAACCTCATTTAGCGGATTTTTATAGCCAAGATTCTGGGCTTCCTGTTGATTATGTTGCAAGTCATCCAAGAGAAATTGCCAATATTATTTATGCCAGGCGTCAATTATCCTTAAAAGGAGGGATTTTAGTATCCAATCCTTGCCCAAAAGAACTTGCCCTGCCCATAGAAAAAATTAACCCTATCATTCAAGAGGCTTTAAAAGAAGCAGAAAGAAAAGAAATAAAAGGTAAGGCCATAACTCCTTTCCTTCTTGGAAAAATTGTTGAATTAACAAAAGGAGAATCTTTAGAAACAAATATTGCTCTTGTAAAAAGTAACGCTCTTCTCGCTGCAGAAATTGCAGTTGCTTATAGTGAGGTATCTCAATGAGAACAAACGGAAAATTTAAAGACGCTTTAAAAGAAATGATGGAGCAAATGTCTTTAGATCAAATTAACGTTACTTCTTTGTGCCAAAAATGTAAGGTTCATCGTCAAACCTTTTATTATCACTATCGAAATATTTACGATTTAATCGGTGAAATTTTTCTTGACGAACGGATTCCTGATTTAGATCGAGCAAAAGATCCTAAAAACGCGATTTTAAAATTGGTTGGCTATGCAAAAAATCATTTTGCGTTTTTAAAGGCAACCTATGGATCTTCTGCCCATGATATTGCGGATAGTTTTGTTTTATCAAAAATGATGACAAAGTTTTTAGAAATTGCCGTTTTGCCTGAACAAGGAGGCTTAAATAAAAAAGAAGCACGAATTTTAGCCAGAAGAATGGGTTCTATTGTTGAGGATGAATTCCGTTTTGTTTTTCGTGATTTGGATGTGACTCCTCTAAGATTTGAAAAAAGAATGCGAAAATTTGCCAATCTTGCTAATGACAAGCTTTATCCTGCCTTAGTAGCCATGGCAAAAGAGGAGCATGATTAATGGAAGAATTTTCTTTTTATCCACGGACAAAAATAATCTTTGGTGAAGGTGTATCTTCTGATATAGGTCAGTATCTTTCTTCTTGGAAAAGAGTTCTTTTGCTTTATGGAGAAAAGCACTTTGTCTCTAGCGGTTTACGAAAAATCGTATTAAATAGCCTTGATTTGCATGGAATTTCTTATATTGAGTATGGAGGAATTACTCCAAATCCGGATATTTCTCATGTAGAAAACATTCTCTCTTTCATTAAAAACAATCCTGTTGATTGCTTGCTTGCTATTGGTGGAGGTTCCGTCATTGATGTAGCAAAGTGTGTAGCGGCAAATCTTGGGAAAATTGGTGATCCTTTACGTTTTAATAAAAAGGAAGAAGTTTTATCTAGTGCCTATCCTGTTATAGCTATACCAACCATTGCATCTGCAGGATCAGAATGCTCTGATTCCTGTGTTATTTCTTCTTATAAAGAAGATTTTAAAGGTGGCTTTAATTCCGATTTTATTCGCCCGGTTCTTGCTATTGAAGATCCTGTACTTACCTATCATGTTTCTTTATTTCAAACAGGCTGTGGAATTATTGATTCTATGGCACATTCTCTTGAACGGTTTTTTGAAGACGGGGATAGCGAAATTGGTGATGATTTTGCTTTAACTGTGATCAAAAGACTATACGATGCAGGGAATAAATTAATCGGTGACTTGCAAGATAAAAAAGCCCGGGCTGAAGCTCTACTTTTAAGTTCGTTATCTCACAACGGATTAACCGGAATAGGAAAGGTTCAATCTTTTGTTGTTCATCCTTTAGAACACGCAGTTTCTGCTTGTTATCCTACGATTGCTCACGGGGAAGGCATTGCTATTATTTTTTCTTCATGGGCGAAATATACTTTTGCTAAAAATCTCAATAAATTGGCTCTTTTAGGAAGAACATTATTAAATCTTTCTCATGAAGAGAAAGAAGAGCAGGCTATAATGTTTTTAAGTGCTTGGGAAAAACTTGCAAAAAGCTTCTCTCTTCGCACTTCTTTAAAGGAATGTGGAATTAAAAAAGAAGATATTCATCGTTTTGCTTTAATGGTAACAAAAGATGGCACACGCACGGTTGGTCGTCTTACACAAAGTTTATCGATAAAAGATTGTGAAGCGATTTATCGTCTTGCTTATAGGAATAAAGGAGAAAAACAATGAAAAAGAACGAAATCCTATCATGGGTAGTCTACGCCGCAATGCTAGGGATAGCGATTGGTGTTGGACTTGGCGTTATTCGTCCATTAAGCGAAGCAGCAGGATCGTTAATGAATCCGATATTGCTGCTCATTATTGCCTTAATTGTTGGAGTTATTGGGAATGCTATCTTTATTGAACTTGGGCATATTATTGGAGCGAAAATTGGAGGATATAACATTTATTCTGTGAATATTCTTTTCTTTTGTTTTGCAAAAAACAAAGACACAAACAAAATGAGCTTTAGTTTCCGTTCCTTTGATGGTTTAACAGGAGAAACTCTTGTTTATCCGAAAGATGTTGAGAAAAACAAACCTCAGGCAATGGTTTATATGCCTTTAGTATTCTTCTTAATTGAGGCAATCGTGTTAGGTGTTCTTATTGGCGTCTTTAAAGGGGTAAGCGCAGAAACAAATCCTAATGCTGTATCTTGGGACATGTTTTGTACAACAATCTTAACGGTTGGGGCAATTTTCTATTTTTACATGATTTTCCCTGCCTCGTTAGATAATAAAAATGATGGTTATTTATTAACAATTCTTACAAATCGTACAAATAGAATTGCCTACAACCAGCTTTTACTCGGGAATTATCAAGTTGCTATGGGTTTACCTGTAGAGGAAATTGAAGTTTATGATGTTGTTACTGATTTTACTTATAACGTTAACGACATTACCTTTTACCGACGCTTAGAAGAAGGAAAAATTGATGAGGCAATTGCAATTGCGGAGAAGGCAATTTTAAGTGAACAAACCTTATCGGATCGTCTTTATCGAGAAGCGGTTTGCCAAAAACTTTCTTTGCTTTTATTAAAAGAGAACAAAGAAGAAGGGGAGAAAGCTTATAAGGAAATGTCCATTGAAGCAAAAAAATATGCTTCTTTGATGGGCAGCGCTCCTGCTCTTCGCGCGCATCTTTTAATTTCAGGATTACTTGATAAATCTTATCAAGAAACAATTCGTGCTTTGGACGCTAGTGATCGTATCATTCGTAAAGCACCTTCAGGGAAACAGAAAATTGAAGAAAAATTAATTCTTGAAGCTCTTTCAATTATTGCGAAAGCGAATCCGGATTGGGATTTTTCTGCTTATAACTTAGAAGAGAAAAAAGAGGAAGAAGTTGCTAGCGACAAAGAAGAAAATTCTTCTAATGAAAATAAGGAATAATCCCTGCAAAAGTTTAATTATTTTTCTAATTTTAAAAGACAGGCGTTCTTGCCTGTCTTTTAATTTTTGCATTTATTTTATTCCCCGCCAATAGACATCTTTTTTATATAAACATTTGGGCAGCAGATACCATTAAGGTTTTCTTTGCTTTCAGAATCGAATGCTTTTATGTCGCGCATTAAGGAAAGAAGATTTCCACTTAAAGTAATTAAAGTTAAGGGACGAGTAATTTCTCCGTTTTCAATGGCAAATCCTTGAGCTTGGCAAGAAAAGTCACCGTTATAAGCATTTAAACCTGTACCATATCCAGCAATATCTGTGATATAAACGCCTTGTTTAATTGGTTTAACAAGATCACTTAAAGATCCTTTTCCTGGACGGACTTTTAAATAACTTGAGGCAACATCTACTTTGCCTCCTGCAATTACTCCATGAGCGTTCGTTTCGACCCCATCTTTTTTTGCGGTCTCACGGTTATAAAGATATTCTTTAATCACTCCATTTTTTACAAGAGTTAAGTTCTTTTTTGCAACAAGTTCATCATCCCAACTTTCAAAGAAAATTGTTTTATCTAGGGGTCGTTCTTCTATGGTAAGACGGGAAGAAGCCACTTTTTGATCTTTTTTTCCTTCAAGAGGACTTGTGTGCTTTTGAATCCGTACGGAGGATAAACAATTAATGTAAGAATTTACAAAGGTAGCAAAAATTTCCCGGTTTATTACGACTGGATATTTACCACTTGGATAAGATGTTGCCCCTTTTTTCTTACGCAATTCTTCGCCTATATGAGCGGCAAATTTTTGTGGATCAAAAGAGGAAAAATCTTCTCCATAAGCAACATCACCCATGTCGATAGAACGTTCTCCATCTTTTCCTGAGACAACAGCGCTTAAAAACCAAGAACCTGATTTATTTTTAAGTTTTAAGCCGAAAGAGTTATAAACTTCTTCTTCCCGGAAATTGTTTTGGAATGCAATTTCCATAACATCTTCTACTCCCTCTTCTTTTTCTAAATAGGATTCAACCTTTTTTCCAAGGGAAATCTTATCAAGAGAGGTCATATTTTCTAAGGACAAAAGATTTACTTTTCTCTTTTTATAATGAGGGCTTCCTGGATATAGACCAACTGCTGCTTCTGTTTCAGAAATAGAGGCGGCATTCACTAAAGCTTTCACTAGGGACTTTAAGCCTTCTTTGCTAGTATCTTCGCTATAGGCAGTAACAAAGTGTCCTTGATAAAAGGCTTGTGCAGAAAGGCGCTTGGAAGAAGAAACGGTATATTTATCTAATTCACCATGATATAAGCGGTAACTAAATGTTGAGGAATGGTTGTAACTAAGTTGCCATTCATGAATATCGTATTCTTTTAAAGCCTCTTTCCATGAAGTTAAATTCATTTTAATTCTCCTCCTCTTCCGCCAACGGTAATTTCTTTAACGCGGATTGTTGGTTGACCAACGGTAACAGGGACGTAGCCTGATGAAGCACCGCACATTCCACATCCAAAAGCCAAGTCATTACCAACATGATCTATATTCATTAAAACTTCTTTGCCAGTTCCAATAAGGATGCACCCTTTTACTGGTTCAGCAACTTTTCCATCGCGGATAATATAGGCTTCGGTTGCGGCAAAGTTAAATTCACCAGTCATTGTATCAACGGATCCACCACCAAAATCAACAACATATAATCCTAATTTCGTATCCCGAATAATATCTTCAGGGTTATCTTTACCAGGAGCAATATAGGTGTTGTTCATCCGTGATGTTGGGGTGGAACTATAATCTTCTCTTCGGCAAGAACCAGTGGGTGCCATATTCAGTCTTCGTCCATTTAATTTGTCAATTAAATAACCAACACAAATCCCGTTTTTAATAAGGGCATTCTTTTTGGTTTTTACACCCTCACTATCCATATTTGTGCTGCCCCAGTAGTTATGAAGCGAACCATCATCAAAGGCAGAAACCAAAGGAGAAGCAATTTGCTTGCCAATACAATTTGAAAACACAGACTGTCCTTTTGCTGTAGAAGAGGCTTCTAAACTATGACCGCAGGCCTCATGGAAGAGAACTCCTCCCCAACCATTACCGATAACAACAGGAAATTTTCCTGAAGGGCATTCTTTTGCGTTAAATAAAGATAAAGCTTTTTTGGCAGCTTTTTCTCCAAACTCTTGAGGATTGATTTTTTTGATAAAAGTATCCCAACTTGCGGAGGCACCAAAATTAACTGAACCTGATTCTATTTTTTCCTCTTCTTTTGCGGTAGCTGTTGTAACAATTCTTGCGACATCTTCAATTGTCTCGATGTGCGAACCACTTTCCTCTTCGGCTTTATATATTTCAATTGTTTTTCTCGTTGTAGTTAGGTGAGTGTGACTACGAACAATTCGGGGATCGATATGTGTTGCGTGATCAATCTTTTTTAGGAAAGAAACTTTTTCGTTATCGTCAACATCAATCACAGGATTTTCAATTGGACAAATCTTAGGAGTTTTTTCTTTTCTAAAATTTTTCACAACAAGCTGCTGTTTATCTGAAAAACCTGCGGATAAGTTTTTCGCTAAAGAGAAAAGCCCTTTTTTCGACAAGTCTGATGTGTACCCATAAAGAGAATTTAGGCCCTTAAAGATTCTAAGTCCTGCGCCAAGATAAACGTTTCTTGCTGAAGATTCCACTTTTCCTAAATCAATATGGATAACTTCAGTGTTTGTTTTTTCTACATAAAGTTCAGCGTAATCTCCGCCGGTACTGAGGGCGATGTTGATTACGTCTAAGGCAAGTTTTTTGCTAACCATGTATATCCTCCACTAGCACGGGAATGTAGCACGTTTTATCCAATACTTCACTTAAAATGAATGATAGATGATAATGTTTTTATGGATTTTGAGAAAATAATTCAGGAAGCAAATGTTCTTTATGAGAAAGAACGACTTTCATTTACGAAAAAAGATTATGCTTTTTTATTAAACCGCGAAACACTAAAAAATCGGTTACTTGGATTTTTAACGTTGAATTACTACAAAAGAAAGAAAGTTTTTGAAAACGGGAAAGTATCATTTGGTTATGTTTTTCAACAATGGGATTTTCATAAAGGAAGTTATGAACATCCCATTTGGATTCTTCATTCGCCTTCTTTAAAGGTAGAAAAAAATCCATCAATGTATAAAGAAATCTGTAAAAAAATACGTGCTTTGCGGGGTAAATATGATTTTCTTGATAAGAAAACGAAAGAATTTTTACATTTAATTAACGAACCTTTATCGCGCGTTTCTTCATACTTGTTACCGGAATCTTTTCATCTTGATGTCCCTATTTATTTAACAATTACCGAATGGATTATTGCTCATGTAAGCACTTTGCACTTGGGGTTAAATTTAATTCTTTCTGCACCTTCATTTTCTAAGGAAATATTTCTTTTGCCGGAAAAATACTTTCCTTCTTCGTGGGGTGAGAGATACTTTAAAGAGGGATTTTTATTTGATAAGTAGGAGGGAATATGGCAACACTTTTCTATCAAGCGCACGCTTCATGGCGGCTTACTTCATCAGAAGGGCGGGTTTTATTTATTGATCCTTACCGCGGAGACGGGTATTTAACTCCTGCGGATATCGTTCTTGTTACTCATGAGCATTATGACCATAACGCGATTGAGAAAATTGTAAGAAAGAAACAAACAATTTTTATTCATGCAAAGCAGGCTTTGGATGGAGGTATTTATCGGTCATTTGATTATTTTGGTTTTCATATTGAAGCGGTTCCTGCTTATAACTCCCATCATAAAAAAGAGGAAACTGTGGGTTATTTAATTACGGTTGATGGAATTACCATTTATCATGCAGGAGACACTGATTTGATTCCTGAAATGGCCAATCTAAAAGAAAAACATATTGATTATGCTTTGTTACCTATTGATGGCTTTTATACCATGGGTCCAGAGGATGCTGCCAAAGCAGCAGAGATTATGGACTGTAAACACCTAATTCCTATGCACATGCATGTTGGCAGAGATTTTGATATGGAACAAGCTATGAAAATACATAGCAATCGCGCCATGCTTGTGCGATTAAATGAAAGCGTTTTGCTTAAAAAAGATAATTAAAAATTCATTTCCTGTTGCTTGAGGCACCTATAAGGTGCCTTTTTTGTTTATAATGGAGCCACTATGTTAGAAAGTATTCGGAAATATCGTATCGTTGCTGCCATACTTGTTCTCTTTGAGGCTGTTATCACAGGTACGGCTTTAATTTTTTATTACTTTAATTTTTATGGTTTTCAAGAAATTCCTCATTCTCTTATTTATCTAGTTGCAGGACTTTCCTTCTTTTTGGTTGTTGATTGTTTATTCTTTTTCTTTTCTTTGGTTCATTTAGGACACACAAGAATTCAAAATGACATTTCTACTGCCTCTTTAATTGGTGCAGATTTACAAGAAGCTTATGACTTTGGGGAAGTTGGTTTAGTTATTGTTGATGATGATAATGTTGTTTTATGGACAAGCAACCTCTTCCATGATCGCCAGCTAGATTTAATTGATGCGGAAATTTTTAATGTTATTCCTGGTCTTAGCCCGCTTGTAAATGGGCCATCAACCAAAACTGTGAAAGTTGAATTAGGTGGGGCAGTTTACAACGTTTCTTTCCTTTCTGATCCGCGGGTTTTTATCTTTAAAGACATTACAGATATTGAACAAGCGATTTCTTATAACCGGGACCAAACCTTAGTTATTGGTATCATTTCTATTGATAATTTTAATGATGCTGCAGGAGATACTGATGAAACGGCAGATAAAATTAACGATATCCGGAATGAAATTACAAGCTATTTCCGTTCTTATGGAACAGTATTAAGAAGAGTTAGAAGTTCAACATATTTTTGTGTTTCTAATGCAGCGAATTTACGAAGAATGGAAGAGAATGGTTTTGCTATTTTGGAAACCATCCGTGAAAAGGTAAAAGGAGATATTAATCGTCTGACTTTATCTTGCGGTTTTGCCTATGACATGCCCGACCCTTTACGGTTGAATGATATGGCCGCAAGCGCTCTTGATGTAGCCATGTCCAGAGGAGGGGACCAAGTTATTGTTTCTCAATTTGGTCATGAACTCCGCTTCTTTGGCGGGAAAACAGTTTCTCAAGAAGCGACGTCGAAAGTGAAATATCGAGCGATTGCCGATTCTTTAATTTCCTTAATTAAAGGGGCATCTAATGTCATTGTCATGGGTCATGAAGAGGCCGATATGGACGCAATTGGAAGTTGTTTGGGAATTAAGGCTATGGTTGATTGGATTAATGAAAATAGCCAAGAAAAGAAAATTAAGTGTCAAATTGTGTATTCACAAACGCATTTTGAAACAAAGGCCCGTCTTGCCTTCTGCGGTTCTTATACCAAAGCAGAATTTGAAAAGATGATTGTTACTCCTGACGGGGCATTAAAAGAATGCAAAGCATCCACTTTAGTAATTGTTGTTGATGTTTCGGACCCTTCTCGTACTTTAAGCCCAAAACTAATCGAGCAAAGTAACAAAGTAGTCGTGATTGATCATCATCGGCGCGGGCAAAAGTTTATTGAACACCCTGTTTTATCCCAAATTGAACCAAGTGCATCTTCCGCCTGTGAATTAATTTCGATGTTAATTCGGTATGCAACTGCGAATCCAAAGATTAATTTGGCTCCTTCTTCTGCCACGATTATGTTAAGCGGTATCTTTCTTGATTCAGAATTCTTTAAAAGTAAAGCTACGGGTTCAATGACTTTTGAAGCAGCAGAGGTTTTAAAGGAATATGGTGCGGATAATTCCCGCGCTTATGAATTTTTGAAAGACGGGTATGAAGAATTTTCTTTAACCACAAAAATTTTGTCTTCAATGAAAACCTTAAAACCTGGAATTGTATGGTGTGATGCTGATGAAAAAGACGGAATTATGCAGCGCGCTTCTTTAGCCAGGGCGGCGAATCAAGCGATGCAAATTAAAGGGGTCAATGCCGTTTTTGTCGCAGGAAAAATTGATTCTCAAACCATATCGTTATCGTGTCGGAGTGATGGAACGGTTAATGTTCAGCTTTTAACAGAAAAACTTGGAGGAGGCGGTCATTTCCAAATGGCTGGCTGCCAATTTCCTAACCATATGTATCATGTGAAGACGATTCCTGAGGTATTAGCTGCCTTAAATGAGGTATTAGAAGAATATCTAGATACTGCAAGGACAAGCGAAGGATTAGAGAATCATAAATAGGAGGTAATTATGAGAATTATTTTGTTAGCTGATGTTAAAGGTGTTGGTAAAAAGGGCCAAGTTGTGAATGTTTCTGATGGATATGGCAATAATTTTCTTATTCCTAGAGGATTAGCGGTTATTTCTTCGCCTGAATCTTTAAATCGATTAAAAGCCTTAGAAGCACAGGAGGCAAAAAGACAAGTAGCTTTAAAGGAAGAAGCAGAAGAAGTTGCCAAACGCTTAGAGCATCTTTCTGTTGAATTTAAAGCAAAAGCAGGGAAAGACGGAAGGATGTTTGGCACAATTTCTCCGAAAGAAATTGAGGCAGGTTTAAAGGAACAATGGGGTATTCAAATTGATAAAAGAAAGTTTATTGATAAATATCCTGCAAACGCTTTTGGTTATACAAAATTGCGCATCGAATTATATAAGGGAAGTGCAGGGCAAGTTCTTGGTACTGTAACGGTTCATATATCGGAGGATAAGTAAGGTGGCAAGTGCAAAGTATTCTTTTCCTGTCCCGAATAATCTTTATGCAGAACAAGCTGTACTTGGGTCAATGATTATTGATCCAGATGCTTGTGCTTTAGGGCTTGCCTCTTTAACTGAAAATTCTTTCTCCGGCATCGACCCCAGGCATATTTTGATTTTTCGTGCAATTAAAGCGGTCGCGGATCGTCGCGACCCAATTGATGTACAAGCTATTATTAATGAACTTATTAATGCGCACTGTTTAGATGAGGCTGGTGGAAATGCCTATCTTTTTGAACTTTTAGAACTTGTTACTTCTCCTGACAATGTTGACCACTACATAAAAATCGTTTCTGATCAGGCAGTTTTGCGGGATTTTTTAGCAAAAATGGATGAAGCAAAGGATCTTTATACAAAAACAGGAGAGTTTAAAGATATCGGAGAGTTTCTTTCTAAATATTCTCAAGAATTTATGGATATTGCCTCAAAACGTTCTGTAGGGGAATTTAGAAGCGCTGAGGTTGTTGCTAAAACTGTTGAAAAAATATTAGAAGCCCAAAGCAAACGTAGCCAAAACGGAATTACAGGGATTGATACTGGTTATGTGTATCTAAACCGTTTTACTCACGGCTGGCAAAAAGGAAATCTTGTTGTTATTGCTGCTCGTCCATCTGTTGGGAAAACAGCTTTTGCGATTAATTTAGCGGTAAATGCGGCAAAAAAGACAAATAAACCCGTTGCGTTTTTTTCAGCCGAAATGCCTGCCGAACAAATCATGCAGAGAATTCTTTCTTCGGAAGCTCATGTAAGCGGGGATGATTTATTAAATCCAATGTATTTAGACCAAAGAAAGAAAGCACAAATCGCTGAAGCGGTTCGCCGAGTGTCTGAACTTCCTATTTATTTTGACGACACCCCAAACTTGCCTCTTGGTGAACTTGTAGCAAAAGCAAGAAAGTTAAAAGCAGCCCACGATGATTTAGGACTTGTTGTTATCGACTATTTGAATTTATTAAGCACCGAACACTTAGAAAGCCGGGCTTTAGAAGTTCAGTTTATTAGTAAATCTTTAAAAGAATTAGCAAGGTCTCTTAATGTTCCTGTTATTGCCCTTTGTCAGTTAAACCGGGATGCCGATAACAATCCTAAAGGTGTGCCCATGCTTTCAAACATTCGTGAAAGTGGGGCAATTGAAGCAGATGCTGATTTGGTCTTGTTAATGTATCGATCGGATTACTACTCAAATAATGGTGGGAAAAAAGGTGGGACAGAAATTGGGGCAAAGTTACAAGAGAGTGTGGATGCCGCTTCAAGTGGAACAGAAGATAAAGCCTCAATGTCCGTGACAGAAATTAATATTGCCAAAAATAGAAATGGTCGTACCGGAATTGTTTATTTCCTTTTTAGCAAATCCTATTCTCGTTTTGATACTCCTGAAGCGGATATGTTAAAACAAATTATGAGTGCAAAGAACGAACCGACGGAGGACCTTGAAGATTAAGTATGCTTTCTTTTGTTTCCCTTGGTTCAGGAAGTAAAGGAAATGCTTTTTTGGTGACAGACGGGGAAAGCGTTTTACAAATTGACATGGGAAGGCCAAGGGAGGTTTTAGAAGCTTTTTTAAGTGCTCATCATTTAAAATTATCCGATATTAACGCACTTTTAATAACCCATACGCATTTTGATCATATTTCTACTGTAAAAACAATTTATCGGAAAGGCAGGCGAAAAGGACCAGAGATATATGCTCTTTCTCCTAAATACAAAGAGAAGGATTATCTTTTACCTTTAGGAGAAAAAATGGTCTTTGGAAACTTATCCGTTCTTGCTTTCCCTACATCTCATGATTCTTTATTTTCTTGTGGATTTCGTATCGAAGAGAAAGAGGGAGAAAGTTTAGTTTACATAACGGATACTGGATTTCTTCCGATTGATATTTTTCCCTATATTGAAAATCCGACCTATTTAGTTTTAGAGAGCAATCACGATCCTTTTATGCTCGCTTCCTCTTCTCGCCCTTTGCCCTTAAAAAGAAGAATTAAAGGCGATAAAGGCCATTTATCAAATGAGCAGTGCGCCTCATATTTCGTCGATATTGTAGGTCCTAATACCAAAGAAATTTACCTTGCCCATTTATCCGAAGAATGTAATAAGGAAGAGTTTGCCTTAACGAGTGCAAAAAATGCTTTAGAAAAATTAGGTAGAAATGACATTTCTCTTACTTGTTTAAAGCAGTGGATTAATGTTTATGGAGGGCATCCGTGGCCATGAAAACAAGAATTTTGGCAATTGGGTTTTTAAAGGAGAACTATTTTAAAGAAGCCGAAAAAGAGTATCAAAAACGTCTCTCTTCCTACACTAACTTAGAAATTGTAGAGGTCCCAGATATTAAAATTCCTTTTCATCCTTCTTTTAAAGAAGAAGAGCAAATAAAAGAAAAGGAATCTCAAGCCCTTCTTAGTAAAATCAAGCCAAGAGAATTTTTAATTCTTCTTGATTTAGGAAAAAAAGAGTTGAGTTCTGAAGAGTTTTCTTCGTTTTTAATGGATTCTTATCCTCGAGGAGATGGAACGGTGACTTTTGCTATAGGTGGCTCATTAGGGCACCATGATTGTTTAAGAAAACGCGCGAACGCTTGCTTATCTTTAGGAAAGATAACTTTACCTCATCAACTTTGTAGAATTGTACTTCTTGAGCAAATATATCGTGCTTTTAAAATTGCTAGGCATGAGCCTTATCACAAATGATTAGAAAACATCTTTTTCTTTAATAAGACCGAGATAAATCATTGCTTTTGCCCAACCATCATTATCGATGGTGTCAGTAGTGAACGTGGCGATGTTTTTTACTTCTTGGGCGGCATTCCCCATGGCGATAGATACTCCTGTATATTGAAGCATTTCGATATCATTTGCTCCGTCACCAATCGATAAGGCTTCCTCTTTACTTGCTCCTTCGCATTCTAAAGCTGCGGCAATCCCTTTTGCCTTATCGCTATCCTTTGGCATGATATCCACAGCGAATTCATCCCATCTAGCAGCTTTGCAGTTATGAAGGTGGGGGAGAAAGAGTATTTCTTCAAAAGAATCGCAAAAAGCAATCATCTGATATACCGTTCTGTCATAAGGGATAGGGAACTTTCGTGGTTGAGGGAATCTTGTTCCGTATTTTGCGTGTGCGTCAATTACGCGGTCATCAATAAAATTAATATGACCTTCTTTTTCTTCAATAAGAGTTAACCCAAATTTTAAGCGATAAGAAAACATAATCATGGCATCAACAACGTCTTGGGGAATAGGGTATTTATAAATTAAAGCATCTCCTAAGGCAACTGCTGCCCCATTCATCATCACCAGCCCGTCTGGATGAACAAGATCTAAAATCCCTGTTTTCCGAATGAGATAAAAATTTCTTCCACTAGATAAAAAGATTCGAATCCCTTTCTTTTTTAAAGCACGGATGGCTTTAATGGCGGATTCTGGAACCTTTCTTAAGGTATGTGAGAAGAGTGTTCCATCAATATCAGTGAAAATATATTTAATCATAGTCCTACTTAAATGCTATCACGCGCGCTAGAATTCTCCTATGGAATGCTGCGAATTAAATAAAGAATATAAAGAAATTAAAGATCAAGAGCATCCTTTATGCTTATGTTATGAAAATGATGAAGGTGACCGCTTTTACATAGAACCTGGATTTTTATATGCTTTAGAAAATCTTAAGGAACGAAGGAGAGATGAATTTCCAAAAATTCTGCAAAAATTAAAAGAGGAAGTGAAAGAAAATCATCGTGTTGTCTTTACTGCGAACTATGAAACTCCTTTTTTAGAAATAGAAGGTTATATTTATCGAGAAATTACCGACATTACGGACCCTTTATTAATTTTTGTGGAAGATAAAAGTCGTGGGAGCGATTACGGAGACTAAATGAAAGCTTTTATTGTAGGGAAAGGCCCAAATTTTATGAGAAGTTTGGCCTTTGCAAGAAAGGTATTAAAAGCAAAACATCGATATATTTCTTTTTTAAGCAAAGAAGAAAGTTCCTTATGGGATAAAGGAATCTTTCCTATGGTAAAAGATCCATCCTCTGAAAAAGAAATGAATTGTATTAGAGGAGATTTTTCTTACTCCTTTGATGAAGTTAAAAAAGAAGTAGATGTCATTATTCTTGCTTCTCCCTTTTGGGATTCATCCTTTGAACAATATCTTCAAGAAGAGAAAAAAGACATTTTCTTTCGAGGGCTTTTAAAACCAGGCGAAGGAGAAAAAATATCGCATTTTGTTCAGAAACATTCTTCTCATTTTTATTACCTCCCTTGTTTTTCCTTTAAAGGATTTGAAGTTTTAGATGAAGAAAAACCAACCTTCCTTTATTTAGGATGTGAGAATCCAAAACAGGAAACAAATATTTTTCCTCTTTTAGGAAAAGAAATAAAAAGAAAAGGACGTTTATTTTCCTTTGACGATTTAGAAAAATTTATGTGTTCCTATCTTTCTTATTTTGTAACAAAAGATCTTTATAAGATTGAGATTGCAAAATCTGGAAAAAGAAATGGTTTTAACGCAGATTTTATTAATCATCTTTTAAATGACACTCCTTTATGCCCAAAAGGTGGGAATAAATATGTCCTTTTTCCTTATGGAGAAGAAGGATTTTTTGCCGCGTCTTATGTATTTGGAGAAAAATTCCTTGCAAATCACAAAGAAAATTTGCAATTTTTTATTGAGCAGTACACGGAATATGCTCAATCTCACAGGGTATCTATCGCTTTACTTGGACTGGGTGAAGAGAAAAGTGAAGTAAGGAAAAGCGCACTTTATTTTGCCAAAAATTTTCTTGAAAAAGGGATTTTAGTACGCGCCTATGATCCCTTTAAAGAAAACGCTATTACGTTTAAGAAAAGCCTTCCTGACGTGCGAGTATTTGAAAGAAAAGAAGAAACTTTGATGGATGCTGTTCCGCTTTATCTTCTAGACATTGATTAATCTATTTTCCTTTTCCTTGACATTAATTAAAAACTAGCAAAAATCGTCACAGTGAAAGGATTTTATATGAAAAAAACTTTGTTTGTGCTTGCCGCTTCCGCACTTCTTCTTTTAACGGCTTGTGATCCTACGATTTCTAGTAGTTCTTCTGCTTTAGGATCAAGCAGTGGACAACCCTCATCTACTACAGGATCATCATCTTTACCTCCTGGCCCAACAATCGAGGAAGAAGTAGAACGCGAAAAAATTCTAGATTTTATAAATAAAGCTAGAACTGCGAATAACTATACTTATGGATATTTAGGAAGCGATGGTTCCTTAGTTAGTCCCATGGTTTTAACTGATGACTATATTGTGGATTTAAATGGTACTACGGCGACCGTTGCCCTTCCTAGTTTTGAAAAGGATGGAGAAAAACTTTTATATTCGGTTGAGAAAAAGAATGATAAATACGAAGTTTTGAATGCCCTTTCCTATACAGATGATGAAGGAGTTACCTCTCCTTATCATTCTACAACTGAACTAAATTATCTTAATCTTTTAACAAGGGAAGACGTTAATTTTGGTGCGGACGACCTTCTTCTTCAAAGCGACTATTTTTATATTGAAGATGCGAATGTTATTACGATTTTTGCCTCCATGTTTGGGTTAGGAAATTACACTTCTTACATTCAAAGAGCATATATTCGTCCCGTTAAGGGAGATGAGTTACAAATTGGTTTTACTCCGAACTTTAAAGATGAAGATGGTTCTGTTTCAACAATGATTGATGCAACAATTGGGATTATTACTCATGTTGGGACTTCCACTCACGAGGGGATTGAATCTTTCCTTTCTTCTTTCTCTATGTCGAATGAACATTTATCGACAGAGAATTTAAGTTTCATGAAAGAAAACATTCTTACCTATGAAGCTTCTTTATATCGGTATTTAGATGAAAATATTGATGCGATTTATGCCAAAGAAGAGAGAACTCTTGATTATAAAAATAATCGCGCGAGCGTCCTTGATTACAAAAATGGCGCGGAAGAGCTTTATACATATAAAAAAGGAGAACAAGGTGAATTATTAGAAGAATATCTTTCTCCTACAAACACTTATGAGACGTTTTATACAGGCGAAAAGTTTGATGCATTTTTACCTACTTTAGAGGATTTAGACTTAGAAGCTTTTAGAAAAGTGGATGCCACAACCTATCGTTATTTTGGTTATCAATATCAAAACCTTGTCAGCTCCTTCACTGGAGATCCTGATGGCATGGGTGTTGTTATTAATATGGAGGCGAAAGTGGATGAAGAAGGAAATCTTCTTTCCATTCATGCTGACTCTCGAGAAGTTCTTCTTGCAGAACAGGGTGTCTTCCATTTTGAAATGGATTTAATTTTTAAAGAGAGCAAAGTTATTGATGAAATTACCCCTTATGAAAATGTTGAAGATAGCAAAATTGAAATAGCATTAGAGAAATTTAATTCCACAGCAGGGTATCAAATTACAACTTATAACATCGCTAACGAAACAATTACTTCAACATTGACTGTCAAAGACAATATTGCCTTATGGGATAAGGTTGTCATTAATACGGCCCCAGGTTCCACAAATGAGTACTATCACACTTATTCTGGCTTTGTTTATCAAGAAGGAAGTGGAGTTGCTCCTTTTGTTGTGGAGGAAAATGAAGAAGAACAACTTGTTGCAAGAATTTATGATGATGTCGATTCTTCTTATACCTCAATTGATGATTACATTGGTTTAGGAAAAATTGCTCCTGAAGTATTCTCTTTAGAAAATGATGGATCATTAACTTTACGGAAAAATGTGAGAAAAATTGAAGAAATTCTTCCTTTAGGGCCAAATGGCGACTTCTTAATTGAAGGCACGCTTCGTTTTACTTTTGATGAGGAAACTTCTTCTTTTACTGGTTATCAATATAAAAATACGATTACTGCAGAAGATAAGGCGTTGATTTCCTATGGAAACGACTTACCTACCAATATTGATTTTTCCTCTTTAGGAGGCGCTTTTGTTGCACCAACAACATGGGAAGAGGCTGTACCTAGTGTTTATGAAGCCTTAGCAACCACAAGTTGGATGGAAGGATACGAAAATACAGTTCCTTTCCTTTATAATGCAGAATTAAACGATTACTGGTATTTAGGGAATAAGGGTTACACAGAAATTATCATTTCTAATAATTATTCTTATTTAGGCTCTACTTTATTTGATGAGTATGTTGAGCAATATAAGGCTCTGCTTTTAGAGAACGGATTTTCTCTTGGAGAATATAACCGTTATGGGAAAGAGGGTCTTCCTTATGTTGTTGTTGTTAATTATTCGGAAGGCTCAACAATCGATATACGGGTTCAAAATAAAGTGGTTTATCCCTTTTTGCCTCTTGAATAGGATTTATTCGTCTCCCTCATTTTTAAGGAGACTTTTTAAAAAGCACAAAATCTTTGCAAAAATTCATTATTTTTATTCATAAATTAAAAATTTCGCAAAGTAATGGCAAGAAATTCATTCTTTAGTAGAAAGAATGACGTTCTTAGCGTATCTTAGCGATGCAAAATCGCTTCTTAAGAAGCGAAGTAAGGAATACAACATGTCGAAACAAAAAAAGAAACAAAGTAGTCAAAAGGTAAGCAAAGCAAAGGCCTTCTGGAGCCGTGTGTGGTTTGGATTTTGCTATTGGTTTAAAACTTTATATAGCAACGGAGCGTGTTTGCTTGCAAGAGAAAAGCCTTGGTGGGCTTCTCTTCCTGTTGTCGTTTTATCGATTGTCATTGCCCTAATTCCCACGGCAGTCTCTATGGGGAATATGAATGCGTCTAGTTTTATTACTTCTTCTGATTATGGATTAGTTACACCAACTGCTTCATTTGTTCATGATATGGAAGAAAAAGGTGTTACTCTCCGTATTGAGGATGGGGCTTTAGTGGATGTGGATTCTTCTTGGGCGAAAGCCTATGGCGAGAATAAAAATGGTGCCTATTTCCATACCGTAACGCGACAAATCGTCGAGTTACCAAGCGGGGAAGATTCTTCTTCCAGTTCTCTTCCTACTTCTTCTGAACCACCAGTTGTAAGCGAAGAAACCATTATCGATTTTGCGGTTTATTATGATTATCAAAATCTTTATGAAGGTAAAGTGCAAGAACTCTTTGACTTCATTATGGATGAAGAGGTAAGCCAAGATCCAAATGGTGAAGAAATGTATCAAGTTTCTTCTCTTTTCCTTGCAAAAGATGGATATATTTTGGTGCTTCTACCCAATCACACAAACGAGAATGGCGAAACAAGTGGCACGGCGATTCGTTATCAATGGGACGCTAGTGAATATCAAAATAAGACTCTTGTTGAGCTTTTAAAACCGACCTTTGAAGAAGAAGCTCCTGCTGTGGATTCTTATGAATATCGAGCAGCCTCTCGTCTTAAATGGGGTACTTTCCTTGATGAAGGCTATGCCTCAACTAAATGGAGTGTTGGTTGGACAACCGTAGGCATTCTTTCCGCTATTGTGGTAGGAACTATCTTTGTTATGGGTTTAATTGTCTTCTTAGCAACAAGAGGAAAGAACAATCCGTATCGGCCTTTAAATTTCTGGGATGCGCAACAAGTTGTATATTTTGAATCCTTCTCTTGCTCTGTGATTGCCATGATTTTAGGCTTTATGTTTGGTGGTAGTAACTATGTCATGTCTATGACTATTTTCATGATGGTTATTGCGGTCCGTGTTATTTACACCATCTTTAAAACAATGCGCGGTCCTGTCATGGAATAAGAAATACGACAATTTCTTTTAAGGCTGTTTCAAATGGAACAGCCTTTTTATTAAAAGGAATGTAGTGTTGCAACAGACAAAGTATATTTCATTACGTATTTATTGTTTTTGTATATTTCCTTTGTTCTTAATGTAGCTGCTTTCTATCTTTTCGTAGAATCTTACTTCTTCTTTTAGAGAGTTTTTAAACGACGGATATCGATCATGAGTCCTCTAGGAGTTTAAACGGAAGAGTCATTTTTGTTTTCTCTTCTCACTTTAAAGTAGAGGTCAGTTAACTTACCATTGAGCCTTCTTTGAATAAGTCTACAACATTCCTTCTTTAGAAAGAGATTATTAAAAAACATTTATCTATGAGAAAAAGACGATGCTTTTCTTAACCTATCCTTGCTTATTTAGCTATTTTTTTTAAATAAAAAACGACGATTTTATCGTCGCTTTATATTTATTCTTTTGGTTCCTCTATATGAGGCTTCTTTTCTTGAAGTTCTAAACGAGAATGTAAACTAGAAGATTCCAAGATATGGTGTTTTGTTTCACCATCAATAATGGGATAAAGAAGTTGTTTTCTTTCTTCAATTCTTTTCCCTAAGATGATTTCAAAGATGTCATAACAACCAATAAGAATTAAGCCAAAACAGACTGCAATAATACCAATATCGCTTTGTAAATATGCAACCGTCATGCCAAGACCAACATTTTGGAAGCCATTATAGACGCCAATAATCTGTTCAAAGGGAACATCAATTTCCTCGTTAAAGCTAGCGGAGTTTGCATCTCCTCTAAAAGTATAAACCGTATCGCCTTCCTCGTTTTCTCTAATGGTGATTAAACGGTGAACTAAAATTCGATTATCTCCTTCAATCGCATAAATTTTATATTGTTCCATTGCCTCTTCGTTTTCGACCTTATCTAACCCAATTAAGGCCATGGTTTCAATTTGGTCCGTTAGATTATGTTCTTTTATATAACCATTCGAGGGATTAACCTCTTCCATAGATCCCGTACGAATAACCACACAAGAAGTGTTACCAAAAGGAAATACTTCTCCTGAAGCACGGGATGTCGCAGCAAAGATTAATACGGATAAACAAGCAAGATAAACAAGAACAAGGACGGTATTGGCAAGAAATTTAAGCCCGTTCTTTCTCATTAATACGTCTTTTACGTGTTCTTGAATGGTAGGTACAGATTCATATTTCTCTTCTAAGGATAAAGAATCATCGTAAATGACTTTTTCTACATTTTTAAAATAGGAAGGATTTTCCTTAATGATTTCTTCTTTTAAATAGGAGTCTTCTAGACCGCCTTTCACGCATTTTTTATAGTAATGATAATAAAGATAAAAGAGCACGCCAAAACCAATCGTTAAGAAGGCAATAACCACAATCGAGACCGCCATCGACGTGGCCTCAATCTTAGTCATTTCAAATATAGGTAAAGTAAGATGATTCATTGGCGTCTCCTTTCTTAAATTGATTGTTTAGGTACAAGAATAAGAACACAGCTTCTATCTACAGAAAACGGATTAGATTGAATAGTTTCTTTTGTGAAAATTCTTCCTGTTACAATATCTGCAAGATAATAACCTTGACGGTCAGCGGTTAATTCGCCATTTTCAAGTTTTGTTAATAAATCTTTAAAAGTATGAATGTCGCCTCGATTGTTGTAAGAATAAAATTCAGTTTCTCCAGTTAAAAGTTCATTTTCTACAAATTGATCGCAACGGTATTGATAGTTATCTGTTTTTAGATAGTTTTGTAATACGCTACTTTCATCTTCACCACGGAAATAGGTATTTTGGTTTTCTTCAGCATAAATATCCTCATATGTTGCAAAAAGAATATTAATAAAATGAACAACACGGCGGTGGACATAAATATCAATAGAAGCAATTCCAGCAGGTTCAGAGGTGTTGTCGGCAAAATTTTCTAAATTTAAGTGAATTTCAATATCATAGTTTCCTGGATTTTTTATATGGACGAGGGGGAAATTCGAAATATTAGTTAATGTTGGATTATGTTCGCCATAATCCTGGCCTTGCTGATATTTTTCTAGCAAACTTTGAGAATAAAAATATTCCGTTTGTTGGTTAACTTGTATGGTAGGAAGATTACTAAGTAATGAATCATCTACAATGTTCATGTCATAAGTAAAATTTTGATCGGAAGCAGCTTGAATGGCAAACCAAGTGCTATCAGCGATAGCAGAAACATCATTAGATGTATAACGATTCTCAACTGTACCATCCAAAGGTACATTCATAATACGGAATACATTATTTCCTGTTTGGACAAAATAGTTTTCTTTCTCGTATTCTAAGGAAGAGCCTTCATAATCCATGCCGCCAGTAGGACCAGCAATAAGACGGGGTTCATATAAACGTTCATAAACAATCGCGAAAGAACGGTAGTCGTGGTCATTATGAGAAGTCCAAATATGGTACCCTATATTTTTAGACCACGTTTCAGAACAAATCTCTAGAGAATATGGATGGATATTTTGACTTTGAAATAGATTATTTAAAGTATAAAGGTCGTTATCTGTAAGATATTTGGTACCACCATCACAAGCATTATCTAAGTTAAAGGTAACAAGATATATGTTGTAGTAACCATTAAATTGCGAGGTGCGTTCAATTTTTACCTTTCCATCATCATTTTCACTCCATGAAGCATCCGAACTATCAATATGGTCTTCAATAACCAAAGTGTCGCTATTTTCTAGTTTCACGCTATTTACGCGATAAACCATGTATTCTTCGCCGTTATCACTTTCCGTTCTTTTTGATGGCATTCCTTCTGTAATTACATTTGAAAGAATTCCTGAGAATAACATTTGTCTTGAAGAGCCGTTTTGTGAAAAGGTAATAGAATCTTTTAATTCATTGCTTAAATCAATGTCAGAATCACGTCTATCGGAATAATAATAGTTTTTCCCAGAGGAATAGATTGGATATAAAACTAAGTCATTGGCGACTGGATCTCCATCTATGTTTTGAACATATTCATCATAGTTACTTAAAAGCAAATTTTGTCTAAAGGGAACAAAATCATTGCTATAGGGATAATATCCTGGGAGTACATAATATTTTTTTCCTGCGTCATCACCGCTTGCGTGTGCGCCTTTCCCTCTTTGTGGATTTGGGAAAGTTCCCTGACCACGTGTTGGCCAAGGGACAGTTTCGTATTCTGGGTTTGTCCACCATTCATCTTGAGTTCGAACATAATTAGCATAACAACTTGTAGGCGTTAAAGACCAACCAATGAAATTTAATCGATAATCATGTTTGTCCCATAAATTGACTTGAGGATTGCCAATTTCCAGAAAGTCACTTGTCGTAATGAATGTGACATTTGTTATGGATTTGTAATAGATAGGATTATTTTCTAAGTAGGTATTTGGATTAGAATCATTAGGAATAGAATCATTAGGAAAATAACCAAAAGCTGGAATCTCATACCCACCATAAGTGGGATTATTTGGTTTAAACTCAGATACGTTTGTTAAATTGCTACTTGTAATTACCTCGTCAGTTGTGCCGGGTTTTATGGCAATTTGCGCAGCAAAATACACATCATAAAATTTTTGACCAGAATAAACTTGGTCGTATTCATCATTAAAAATATGATTTTCCCGTATGGGATCGTAATTTACATAAGCGTTATGGCTTGTATTTACACTCTTTTGACCATAGAAAAAAGTCGCCCCACCAACAGGGATTAATACTGCTCCAATAGCTAAAGCAGAAAACAAAATTCCTAAGGCTTTAATTTTCTTCATATGATATGGTCAAAGTAATTGTAATTTTGTCTGTTTCACTTGTTTGCAAATCTTTAATCGCATCAATCACAGCGTTATATTCTTCAACTTCCTCTGGTCTTTTTCCCTCAATCCATTGAAATTTTGGCGTTGTAGAGAAAGAGACACTATTTGAAGTGGAGGGAAGATAATTTTTAATGGAATATGAACATACTCCATTATTAAGACCAATTTCTCCTAATTGTTGGTCATTTATGCCAGAAAACATGATGTAATCTTTCATTTGAATCGTGCCGGCAGGAGAGGTAGGAAAATCAACCGTCCAAGTAGCAATAAAGTCATGATCATTTTCGCTTGTTACGCGATAATTTTCATAGGTCCAATCTAAAGCAGGATAAAAACTTAAATTACCACTTTCAAAGGTATCAAAAACAAGACGATGTTCTTCGTATTCTTCATTTTCATAAAAGGTGATCGTACCAAGACTAGCGAGTCCTTTTACGTCAATAAGAGCTTCTAAATTGGCTTCTGGTTCTGTCTCTTGGAAATACCACCCCGAGGCATAACCTACCCCAACAACAGAAGAAAAAGAAAAGAGGGGCACAATAATAGAAGCGAGAATCATGCGATATCGGTTCAAAATGAGCCCCCCTTTCTTCTTTATATAGAAAAATAAGAAATTCTTTAAACGAATTAAGCGCCTGTTTTAGCCTTGAGCGCTGCAGTAACACTGATGTTGATAGAGACGTTCTTTCCTTCAAGATCAGATACCATAGAATTGTAGCTCTCAATGGATTGAGGCTTTAAGGCATAGACAAAATCCATAGGAACCTCAACTTTCCAAAAAGTAACGGTTTTTCCATCGCTTGTAGAAGTGCTGGAGCTTCCAAAAGAAGCATTGCTTGTTCCTGCATAACTTACCCAAGAGGCAAGGTTATTTGCATAACTATCATCGCTTGTATTAGTAGCAGCCATTGATGCAGACCAAGTTAAAGCAATATCGTTTGTCACGAGCAATTCTTGATAACCAACCCATGTAACGGTGGCCGTAATGGTGTTATTTTCATCATCTAAGGCAATAGAAGAACCACTATCATCAGTGACATAAGCGGTAATACCAACAGAGTGATTGCTCAAGTTATTCACACCGCCTTGGTCAAGGACAAGAGTAAAAGTGTCATATTCCAAAGTAACTTCAATTTCTTCACTTAACGGAGTGACATTAATTGTGCCGGTAATGGTACCATTGCCATGTATATCACTTGTGAAAGTCCAGGCAGAGTAGGCAGAACCAACAATTGCCGCGGCGCCAACAACAGGAAGAGCAAAGGTAAGGAATTTCTTATGCATAACATACCTCCTAAAGAGATTCCAAAAGTCCCTTCTTTACGAATGGGATGCGGCTATTATCAAAAAAACACCCCTCTTGACAATGTTAACATTCTCTACGGTCTGTAGAGGAATTTCACCCCCCCTATTCACTTAAGAATTGCAAAGAAATTGCTATATATGAAGAAAATAAGAAAGAAAAATTTTCTAAAGAAAACCCTGCAAAAAGCGACTGATTGCTTCGATTTATAAGAAAAATAAGGAAATGTATAGTTTTTTACGTATAATAAATAACCCTATGGCGATTGCTATAGGAAATGGGGTCGTTCCGGTTTTGACGGGGGATATATCCAGGCTTTGATGGCAGTGGCGTGATGAGCTCTAACATCAAAACAAAATAACTGACAATAGTTATCCTTTCTGGAAACAAAGCACAAGCCGCGTTTCCTATGCCGCGGCTTAATTAGTAACCTACGGGTTTTCTCCTCATTAAGGAGAACGGGCACGTCTACCTTCCTTTGCCTTTAGAGGAAGAGTTAGGCGGAACAAATAAAGGCTAAGTCTAGGGTCGTGACTTAAACCATCGAACGAAAAACCAATAAGTCTATATAGGAAGGACATCGATCTTGCTTGTCCTCCTATGAAGTTAGCAAGGTCTAAACTGTAGAAGTGAAGGCCAGGAATCCTTCGGACAGGGGTTCGATTCCCCTCGGCTCCACCATAAAAGATGAAATATCCCCCATAATTTTGCCCAAGTAGGGTAAGATGAATGGAGGATTTTTTCTATGAAAAGAACACTCGAGGAGAAGTTATTCCTCGTTAAATT
>CASEFL010000001.1 GCA_949287245.1 uncultured Bacillota bacterium | reverse complement strand
AAGAAGCCATCCAAGATACTTATTCTCGAGACGCCTATAAACATCATGATGATAAAGTACTTGAAAGAGAATATAAGAAATTACTAGAAGACTTAGAAAAGGCCGTTCATAGTTATATTCATTATTACAACGAAACAATGTCTAATAGAAGGGAACAGGAACAGTTCCTTCTCCGCTTTACATCATGATTTCATAGAAAAGCAATGGACAACCTAACGCCTATATGCAGTCCTAGATAATATTCACAGGTGGGAAAAAGGCTACTTTGCGATTGTTTCTTCTGTCAATAAATACGGACATTGATATCAAACACTTTATGAAACAGGTGAAGTGGTCATCAATTTTATGTCCACTGAAAAGCAAGTGATATTTGAGAAAAGGGAAAATGTCCATGAAAAATATTCTCCAATAAAAAATGTTTCCAGTATCTTTTTTATTCGTTTTCTCACACGATATGTTCCGTTACAAAAACCTTAAATTCCTAGATATTCTGCCGTTTTTTCTATATAAAATTTAACAGAAGAACTTTTTTTACAATAAAGTTTCAAGAATTCGAGATTATAGAACTTAAAAGAACATTGACGAAAGACTTTGCAAAAGAGGTCGTCGCTTTTTTAAATACTCGAAACGGAACAATTTATATTGGTGTTGACGATAATGGTGATGTTTTAGGTATTTCTAATGTCGATAAAACAATGAGGGAAATAAGAGACATTATTCGAGATCAAATTCTCCCATCTACAGAAGGCTTATGTGAAATAGGCTCCTTACTTGAAGATGATAAGACAGTCATTGTTGTTAAAGTGACGAAAGGAACTAAACTTTATTACATCAAGAAAGAGGGAAGAAGTGCGACTGGTTGCTTTTATCGAGATGGAACTTCCTCAACTCCTATGAGTGAAGAGGAGATCGATAGAAGATTCTTTGCTTCTTTAAATTATAAGCGCACCTTGTTAAGCGAAATGCCTGTTAATAGAACCGATTTAAAATTTGAAACATTAAGGGATAAACTTCGTTCGAATGATGTTCATATTAATGACGATACATTCTTTAATAATTTTAATCTCGTAACACACTCAGGAAAGTTTAATTTATTGGCAGATTTATTATCAGATGAAAATAGAATCTCCATAGCGGTTTGCGTTTTTAAAGGCAAAGACAAAACGGAATATTTAATGCGTAATGAATATGACAATAAGTCACTTATTCAAGGCTATAAAGATGCGATAAATTACTGTGAGGCAATTAACCCTACATATGTTGATGTTAGTAGTAGACCTCGAAAAGAAAAAAGAATGTTTGATAATAAAGCATTTGAAGAAGCTTGGATCAATGCCTGTGTCCACAACTTATGGGATACACATATTTCCCCGCAAATCTATATTTATGAAGATAGGATGGAAATAGAATCCCAAGGCGGACTTCCTTATGGCCTTACTGAAGAAGAATTTTTAGCAGGTATTTCTAAACCGGTTAATCCTGATCTTATGGACATATTCAAATCATGCCGTATCGTTGAACGTTCTGGACATGGTGTTCCTGAAGTGGTGAAAGTTTATGGAAAGAATGCCTATAAGTTCTCTACTAATACAATTACTGTAACGATCCCCTTTGATAAGACTGGATTTAATCAAGATGGCACTGTAAATGGCACTGTAAATGATGATATGTTGTCCAACTCTGAAAAACGAATAATGAATGTTATCTCTTTGAATGGCAATCTTACTAGAAAAGAGATGTGTGAGCAAACAAATCTATCTCTTCGCACAGTCGCAAGAACGCTAGATTCACTTAAGAATAAAGGCTTAATTTATAGAGTTGGTTCTGATAAAACTGGACACTGGCAAATAGTGGAAAAAAATGAAGAGGATTAGAATCATCCTATGTTGTAAAATCTTTGATAGTATCGATAGTTTCATATTGGTAACCTTGCCATATGATCTCGATGTAGTTTCCAAATTAAATCAAGATGAGCACCTAAATGAGCACCTAGAAATAAAAGCTACCGATAGAGAAAATTTTGTAATTCAAAGGATAAAGGATAATCCATATATTACGTACGATGATGTTTCCGCCAAGTTAGGAGTATCGATTGCTACGGTTCGACGTATATTTTCTGCATTGAAGAAAAAAGGAGTAATCGTTGGCTATAGAGAAAATAAACACGACAAGTGGACATTGAAAAATTGATGATTTATTAGTGCTATTTTAAATGGGGAGATAATTTTTAAGTTCATCAACGCTCAGAACTTCAACCGGAGTTCTATGTCAGCAAGAGTTATTTCATGGTTACTTTGCGTAGTTTGAACCCAATAGGTACTCATGACACCCAAAATGACACCCAAAAAATTGCAATTGTTGATTTAATCAAAACCGAAATTAGAAAGAATCCTTCTATAATGCGCGAAGAATTGGCTGAAAAGCTTTCAAAATCCAAAGCCACGATTACCCGCGCTATCAAGAACAGCGATGAAATAAAATTCGTTGGCTCATCGAAAACAGGACATTGGGAAATAATCGACAAAAAAGAAGATTGAGTCTCTATTAAAGGCGTTGCTTATCGATTTTGAGAGAATTTAAGGCGTTTTCAAACACAAAGATAAGTCCTATACCTAATTTTATTATTAAAATCAATAAAGAATTTATTCATCTATGCAATCGTTAATTACACCTATTAGAAAGCAAAATGAAGTTCAGTGATAAAAACCAATATTAAAACAATTCAATCTTATATCTTGGACTCCAATCTTCCATCACGGAAAATCACAAGTTTATGGATTCGCTATGTCGTATCTTAAAATTTTGTGTTTTAGCATTTTCATCAAAAATAGTTAACAAATCGAACGATCGCAATAGCGTAACGTGTTCGAATCCCATTTGATAGAAATTTGATATAAAGAAAGAGGGAATTATATTGTTATTAAGAAGAAATAATTGAGGAAAATTCTTGTGTGATTTTGAAAAATTAATGTTATTGATGAATTCAATCATGTTGCTCTATTTGTTAATCACACTATAAAACACTAGTATATATATCGATAAAATCCTCAGTTCTAATAAAAAAATATATATGTATTTACATTTTTTCCGTAAAATAATTATAATGATATCGATAAAATCCTCAGTTCTAAGAAAAAAGGAGATATTATGTTTAATAGAGATATATATTTAAACAAATTAATTGAAGGCCAAAACAATCAATTAGTTAAAGTAATCACAGGCATTAGAAGATGTGGAAAATCTTTTTTGTTAAATGGCATTTTTTACAATTATTTGATTAAAGAAAAAAACATTGATCCTAAACATATAATTCGATTTGCTTTTGATAACGAAGAAGACATAATGAAATTAGATTCTTATTTTCCCAATAAACCAACTACAAAAAAAGTTAGAGGTCAGCTTTTAATCGACAGTAGGAAGTTTTTATCGTATATCGATGATAATACAAAAGAGGATGGCGTTTATTATCTTTTATTGGATGAAATTCAGAATCTAGAAAATTTTGTTAGAGTTTTGAATTCTTTTCTATATAAAGAGAACTTCGATGTTTATGTAACGGGCAGTAATTCTAGATTTTTATCTAGTGAAGTGGATACTGAATTTGGCGGAAGAGGATATAGAATTCATTTATTGCCCTTATCTTTTAATGAATATTTAAAAGGGGTAGACATCGATAAAAAAGAGGCATTCGATGAATATATTCGTTATGGGGGAATTCCACTTGTGCAATTACAATCGAGTGATGTCAATAAGGTAAATCAAGCTATTTCAATAGGAAAAGAAACCTACTTGAAAGATTTAGAAGAAAGGCACCCTACCGCCAATAAGGATAATCTTGAAGAAACTCTAAGGGTCATTGCCTCTATGATCTCCACACCTATAAATCCTACGAGAATAGAGAACACATTTAAAAGCAATTATCATCTTGCGGTTATGGATGATACTGTCAAGGACTATATAAAATGGTTCGAAGAAGCTTATTTAATAAATAAAGTTTTAAAATACGATGTAAAAGGCAGAACTTATATTGGCACCCCTTTTAAGATATATTTTGAAGATATAGGGATTAGAAATGCGTTTTTAAATTTTAGAGACGTTGATGAAACTGATTTAATAGAAAATATCGTTTATAACGAACTTAGATATCGAGGGTTTAGTGTCGATGTTGGTTCAATTAAATTTTATTGTAAAACGGATAGATTAGATAAAAACAAAAAACCTATTTATATAGAAAAAGAAACTGAAGTAGATTTCATTGCAACGAAAGGCAGTAAGAAATATTACATCCAAGTTGCATTAGAAATAAATAACGAGGAGAAAAAAGAACAAGAATATCGTTCGTTAAGAAAGATTAACGATTCTTTTAAAAAAATCATCATTGTTAAAAACGATGCGAAACCTTTTTATACAAGTGAAGGTTTTTTAAGAATTAATCTATTGGATTTTTTAACAGATATCCATTCACTTGATTTATAAACATTAAAAGTAGCACTTTAAACATATTTTAGATTGTGTAAATAACATAGATAAAATTCCTAATAATCACATTTAAAAAGGGGTTCTTTTATAACGAATAAAAAATTCATCCCCTCATTATGAAATACTACAACGAACATTGTTGATATTCCTTCTAGAAAAAATAATCTAACATTCCAGATTTTAAAAAACTATTTATTGTCGAATGATAACCATATTTCAGATGATACTTTTTTAGAAAACTACCATTTGCTAACAAAAGATGGGCATTTTAACTATTTAGCAGAGCTTTTAGTAGATAAAAACGACATCGTTATAAATGTTGCGACATTTGCCTCTTCGGATAAAACGAAATATTTAAGAAGAGAAGAGTTTGGTGGGAAATGTTTGCTATTGGTAGTGGAACAGGCGAAAAATTATGTGAATTCAATTAATCAAACATTTGTATATGTTACAACAACACCGCGAAAAGAAAGAAAAATGTTTGATACTGAGGCGTTTGAACAAGCGTGGATTAACGCATGTGTGCATAACAAATGGAGCGAAAGCAATCATCCGGGTATATACGTTTATAGATTGAATCGTTTGGTGGAATACCTAGCCTTTTAACCAAGAAACAATTTCTACGTGGCAAAAGTGAACCTGTAAATAAACAACTATTTGATCTATTTAGAGCGTGTAATTTTGCTGAAGAAAGTGGTCATGGTGTCCCTTCTGTTGTTAAAGTTTATGGTGAGGATTATCGTTCTTTCTTCCGTATTCTTATGAATGCTATAGGTATGATGTATACTTCAGAAACTTGTAAGAACTTGTTAATATCGTTAAGTTTTTACGATAGAGAGTAAAAACTACTAGTTTTTGCCCCCTTTAGACATATAATTTAACTAACGGAGAAATGAGTATGATATACAGAACGGAGTATATGCAACGCTTGAAGGCGTTCAAAGACAACAAAATCATCAAAGTGATTACGGGGCTACGACGTTCAGGGAAATCCACATTGCTTGAAATGTTCCGTGACGAACTTTTAGAAACCGGCGTCCAACTCGAGCAAATACAATACATCAATTTTGAACTTATGAAGTACGACTGCGTCCGCAACTATAAGCAACTCTATGATTTGGTTTTAGCAAAGATTTTGCTAGAGAAAAAGAATTATCTATTTTTTGACGAGATACAGCAGGTAAGTGGTTGGGAAAAAACAATCAATTCGCTTTCGCTCGAATGCGATGTAGATATTTATGTTACAGGCTCCAATGCATATCTGCTATCCTCAGAACTTGCGACCCTAATATCTGGTAGGTATGTAGAAATCAAAATGTTGCCTTTATCTTTTAAAGAGTATTATAGCTATTACCGCGGTATAGGAAAAAGTCGAGAAGAACTTTTCAATAACTACTTAAAATATGGCGGCATGCCGCAGCTTTTGTCTTTACCGCAGGACGAATTGACGATAAGAACATTTTTGTCTAGCATTTATGATACGGTCATTTTAAAAGATGTACTTGGAAGAAACAAACTCAAAGACATTGATCTATTAAAACGCGTGTATGCCTTTTTGTGTGGAAATGTAGGTCGCATAACCTCGACGAACAGCATGTCAAAATATATTGCAAACCAGGCAAAGCTTGATAGGGCTTTGCGGCCTGCTACGATTGGTAATATTCTCGAAATGCTTGAGAATGCATTTATCGTTTATCGCGCTAACCGTTATGACGTCAAAGGCAAAGAAGTCTTAAAGTCACTTGAAAAATACTATCTCGCGGATACAGGTTTAAAAAATACCATCGTCGGATACAATCTTGAAAATTACGGCCATTCGATAGAGAACGTCGTGTATCTAGAACTTCTTCGCCGTGGCTATCAAGTTTACGTTGGTAAAAACGACACGAAAGAGATAGATTTTGTTGCCATAAGCAAAGAGGAAATACGATATTTTCAAGTCACAGAAACGCTTGCTGGTAAAGCGACGCAAGAGCGAGAAATCGCCCCATTGCGCTCCACACACGATTTCTATGAAAAGACAATTATTACTGGGGATAAGACATACATCACCAATGTAAACGGAATCAAAATTGTCAATATCATAGACTTTCTTTTGTCTTGATACCGTAAATATTTCCTTAGACGATTCATTGAATATTCAAGAAAAAATATTTGTAGGATTAATAGCCAAATTACCATATTTCTCTTTGTAATGAAATAATTTAAAGGGAAAAAGACTTTATATATTTTTATCCATTTAAAGCGTTTTAAGCACAGTTCTGCTTATCTTTAAGCGTTATAGATTCGTGCTCACTATGTGTATCCTATTTTAGGATTCTTTTCAATTTCAAAATGAACGGGAAAGTATCTCCATCCTCTTTATTTAAATATCCTTCATTTTTATAGGAAAAGATTGAGATTTATCAAAAAGAAAAATATTTTCTCTCCGTTTTTTAGAACTCACACGACTTTTGCCAGAGTTAAAATACGTTCAGCAAACTGGTTAGGGAGTTCTTGAAGTTTTAAAGCCTATGATCAAATAAGATTTGATAGGAAAAAAGATAGAAGTGGCTTTTAAAAAGTAACTGTCAATAGAAATGAATACAGGTTAAAGCAGCCATCGTGTCTTAATGATATAGAAAAATCAAATCTTTTATGGGCTTTTTGCAGACTTTTTAAGTGCCATTAATAAATTTCGCTTGGGATGTCTTTTTGATTTTTTAAATAAATTTCTAATATTTTCTTCATTTTAAAATCAAGGGCTTTTGTCGGACAATTTGAAATACAGGCCAAACAACGAATACAGTGACGATTAATTTTTCCATTCGTAATGGCTTTATTTAGGCAAGTAAGCCCACATAAATTGCAGGAAATACATTTCCTCTTATCAAAAGTAATTTTCAGGCCAAGTTGCGCTCTTAATGTAGGGAGAAGGTTGTAACCAAAAGTACTTGGGCTTTTCCTCATCTCAATTACTTTTGAATTCTCATCCTGAAATCGTTTTAAAAGAGGAAGTAAAGTGAGGTAATTGGGTTCGTAACCATCGTTTTTTAAATAGGAATGCTTTGTTAAAAAATAACACGCTCCAATTAAAGGCATTTGAAATTTATAACGTAAGGCAAATAAAGAATTCCCGTGTTTTATTCTGCCGTATGTGGCAATCGCAATCATCTTCTTACATTGAATGTTTTTTAATAAAGGAAGAAGATTTTTGGGAATATTTTGACTATGAACGGGGTATACGAGTAAGACGTTGTTATAAGAAATGTTTTGATTCACCTTTCTTGCTTCAAGGAGTTCATAATGCAAAAAATCATTACAAAAATTCGCGACTTTTTTGCTATTCGATGTGCAAGATAAATAAATGCAAACATTCATTTTTGGAAATACTTCTTCATGATTTGACATTCTTCTACTTCTTTTAAAGAAAATCCTAAATTCTCTTCCATTTCTTTTATGGCTTCTTCTTTGGAAATATTTTGATCGCGACTTGCTAAAGAAATTTCTAAAGCACTAAAAGGAATCATCGAGGATCTCATCTGATAAAAACGAATAAATTGACTATATTCTTTGCATTTTTCAATTTGACAGGAGGTATGTAAACCTTTCGACATGCTTTCTGCTGCAACATAACCGCATTCTTCTTTTAAGATATCCATCACTTTTCGCCAATGGTAAATTCCATCTTTTGAGACATCATTTAAATCGACTTGGATAAAAGAGGGGATATCACCGCTCCATGAACTTCTCCGAATCGCTCTTTTAAGAGGCTTTAAAAGAGAAGGGGCTTCTTTAATCGCAGTACAAACATTCGCCACTAAATCATTTTTATAGCCAGATAATCTCTTAAAGATATTATCGCCATAGGCAAGTTGTTTCATTGTTAATAGAGTTTGAAGTTGTCCATTTTTAAAAGGGGGATGGAAAGTTAAGATTCTCCCTAAAGAAATAAGAAAATTTAAAAATTTAGAATCCGCGAATTTATAGGCAAATTTAGGCGCCATATTGTTGTAATAAAGTCCCTTCAATTGAGCAGGTTCGTTCCCGGCGACAAAATAAGGAATTTTTTCATCTACAAGGATTTCATAAAATAAAATATAGGCCAAAGAAGGACAGGCGCATGTATTCTCGCTTAATTCATAAAGTTTTGTATAAATCTTTTTTAACGATTCGTTATCGATTTTACGAGAAATAAATTCTACTTTATCCAAACTCTTTTTTGCCCCCTCTATGGAGAGTTTTGAGGATAAAGACATATAAGGAATTTCCCAAGTTAAGGCTAAAACTCGTAAATTTTTTATTTTCGAAAGATAGTAAAGTAAAAAAGTAGAATCTTTCCCACCGGTATAGAAAACCGCGACATCAAAACGAGACTTTTTTGAATGAGGAATATCGTTTAACACAGGAACAACCGCCTTCATCTCTTTAGTTTCTTCTTTTGTTTGGCACATCGGGCATAAGCCTTCTTCATTAAATTCAATTCCCGGAATGATGAAGTCATTCGCCGCGCAATTTTTACAAAAATGTGCCTCTTTTAAAGAAGTAGGAACTTCTCGATAGTTCTCTTTTAAAACAACCGCAATATTAAGAATTTTCTTTCCTAAAATTGTTTTTTCTTTCAAAGATAAATCTTTTGGCAATTGTTGAATAATCGCTAATTGTTTTTTATTTAACTTAATAAAATTTTTAAAAAGATTTTCTTTATTTCTTAAGCCGTAATAATGCAAAAAACCATTTTCGATTTGATAACGGGATTGAAGTACATACATGTTTTATTTCCTCGCTTAACTTTACCATTTCATGAGGGAATTAGAAATATTCTATGAAATGTCTTTTTCCTATTTTTCTTGTAAACATTTTATGGGTTTAAGTACTTACATTAGAAAAATTGAGAATGAGAAAAGACATCAAGGTTCTTTTTTAGAAAGCTTTCATCAAAGGCGTCATAAGAGATAAAACACCCTTCAGGAAGAGAATGAACTTTTCTTAAATAACGACACGCTTTAAAAGCATCTTCTTTAATGAGCTCTAAATGGGGAGATAAAGTAATTTCCCGTAACTTACTATTCCAAAAAGCGCTTTGGTGAATTTCTCTAATGGCTGTAGGCAAAGTAAGTTTTCTCACTTCCATATAAAGGAAAGCAGCTTCCGGAATAATGGTAAGATTTGAGGATAAAAGCACTTCTTTTGCCCTCAAAGCACGAAAACTAAGAGGCTTGATTTCATAAACAGAGTTTGGAACAACGATTTTTTCGAAAGGTAAACCTGAACTAAAGGCGTTACTTAAAATTTTCTTTGTTCCCTCAGGAATTTTTCCGTTTCCAAAAGCGGCGACAACCGCGTTATCCTTTTTTCGAAGTAACACACCATAACCTTCATGAACTTCAAAATAAGGAGAATTTTGGATAGAAATTTTCTCTAAATGAATTAAATCGGCAAAAGCCCCAGATCCAATCTTTTTTAAGGAAGAAGGGAGGGTGAGCTTTTTTATCGCAAAGCAGCCGGCAAAAGCCCCGTCTTCAATTTCTTCAATTCCTTCTTCAAGAAGAACTTCTTCTAATTTTTCATCTCCCGCAAAAGCGTATTTTCCAATTCTTTTACAAGTGCCAGGAATCACGACTCTTTTTAAATTTATCATGTGACTAAAAGAAGCCTCGCCAATGGCTTCAATCGAGGAAGGGAGTTCAATCTCTATTTTCTTTTTATTTCCATAAAAGGCTTTTTTGCCAATCTTATGAAGAGAAGAAGGGAAAAGAAAATGATTTGATCCAACAAGTAAAGTATTCGTGGATGTTTCAATAATGCCTCCACATTGCTCACGCGAATCAAAAAGGGGATGGCCATTTTCTACCTTTATAACATCCGCAGAAGAAAGATCTTCAATACCCCAATACCAAGTTTCTTCCTCCTCATGCTTTTCTTTTAGGTGATGGGGAAGAGAGTCTTTTGGGACAAATACTTCTTCTAGGGAAGAAGGATGAGTTAAAAAGGGAAAAAGAGAAGCGTAATTATCATGAGGCAAAGAAAGAGTACGAATTTTTCTTGGAAATTGTATGGCGTCCACTTCTAATTCGCTTAAGCCATAAGGGAAAAGAAGGTCTTTGGGAGTATTTTTATAAAAAGCATCCGAACGAATGCCTTCAATTCCTGAAGAAAAGATGGTCTTTTTTGCCCCTACAATTACATCATGCGTATCTTTCCTCATGATGATATGGGAAGAATAATCCGTAAAGGTAGGATTCTCTTTATCCACCTCAATGGTTTCTAACGTAGGAATCGCGAAAGCCCGTTCGCCGATCCGTTCCACATTTTTCGGAAGAAATAAATGCCTAATTTTGGTATCGGCGAAAGCTTCTTCGCCAATAATTCTTAAACTTTTCGGAAGATGAATATTCGTAAGGCTTTTATCTTTATAGTAAGCATGTGAGGCAATCTTCTCTATGCCCTCGGGAATCTTAGGATTTCCTCCACCGAAAACTAAAGTTCGGCTTTTCTTTTGAATTAAAGAACCATGATAACTTGCATAATCTGGATTTTCTTCACTTACAAAATACTGAATGGGAGTTTTTCCTATTTGATCTTTACAAAACTCTAAGAAAGAAACCGCATCCCGTGAGAAATAACATCTTTTTAAGGAGGGAGTTGCAAAAAATAAGGTTCCTAAAAGAAAAGGTTCCGCGGAAAGATCACCAAGAAAAGTCACCTCTTTTAGCAAAGGAGAATTTACGATGGTGTAAGGATACATCTCTTCTACAGAAGAAGGAATCGTTAAAGATTCTAATGTTTTTGAAGTAATGCCAATTTCTTTAATGGTTAAACAATCCTCAGGAATTTCTCCCTGACTATAGAAAAGAGAACGTTCCTTTTTTTGATATAAATATTCTCCTTTTGGACCAGAAGTTAAGGAGGGATTGCTTAAGGGGATGGATATTTTTTCTAAATCTTCTAAGTGATGAAAATCCGCAAAAGAAATGAATTTTAATGTCGAAGGAAGAAATAATACTTTTACGTGAGGGAAAAAGGACAAAGAAAAATTGTCAATTTGACGAATTCCTTCTTCTATTTTAAGAACTTTAATCTTTCTTCTTGCCCGTGAGAAAATAGAAGAGAAATCAATAGAGGGCTTTAAAGAAGAAAGATGGGCCTCTTCTTTATGGATTGAAAGTTTTATAAATTCCATATCCCCATTTTATCGAGTTAAGGAAAAGAAAGAAGAGAAAAAACGTTCTATCTTAACGGAAGGTAGGAAAAGCGTTCCCCTCTAGCAAAAGAAAAATCACCTTGTAGAATATCTTCGTTTTTAAGGAGTATTTATGGATTTAGCAGCTTTATATCACCGCGCAGAATCTTTATATTGTTACCCAACTTCAAGTCATGAATTAAAAATTACTTTACGTACAAAAAAGGATGATGATATTGCCCATGTTTATTTAATTTATAACTCAAAATATCGGATTCTTGATGAACAAAAAGAAGTGGAAATGACACGGAAAATTTCTACTGCTTATCATGATTATTATTATCTTTATCTTCCTGTTATCGATGTTCGTGTAGGCTATATTTTTAAACTTGTTAGTAAGGAAGGGAAAACTGTTTTCTTAAGCGAAAACCGTATTTTTGAAGACAAATTTGATTTCCACAAAGCACATTATGAGTATTTTCAAATTGCTTATATTAATGAAAACGACATTGTGAAAGTAAATCCAAAATTCCAAGACCGTACTTTCTATCAAATTTTTGTTGATCGGTTTTTTATTGGGGGAGAACCGACCAATAAAAAGATTAATGTAAAGTGGGGCGAGAATGAACATATAGACCGCATGACTTTCGCGGGAGGTAATTTAAAGGGAATTACTGCAAAACTCGATTATTTAAAAGAGTTAGGAATTAATGCCCTTTATCTCACACCGATATTTGAAGCTTATTCAAACCATAAATACGAAACTTATGATTATTTTAAAATCGCGGAAGATTTTGGCGATGAAACAACCTTTCAAGAACTGGTAGAAGAGGCTCATAAAAGAGACATTCTTATTGTTTTAGATGGGGTATTTAATCATATTGCTTTCTATTCTCCCTTGTTCCAAGATGTTGTAAAAAACGGCAAAGAAAGTCCTTATTTTTCATGGTTTATTCTTCATAATCAGGCCGAGAAAGTTGATTTAGAACACGTTAATTATGAATCCTTTGGGTTTGGGAAGTTTATGCCAAAACTCAACATGAATAACAAAGCCGCCCAGGAATATATCATCTCAGTGTGCAAACATTATGTAGAGAAATATCATGTGGATGGATATCGTTTGGATGTTGCCGATGAAGTCGCGCATGATTTTTGGAAAGCTTTAAGAAGAGAACTTTTAAAAGTGGATCCTAATTTATTTTTGATCGCGGAGGATTGGCACGATAGTTATGCTTTCCTTCATGATCAAAGTGAATTTGATTCTGTGATGAATTATCCTTTTACCTCTGCTTTATTAGATTTACTCGCATTAAGTGATATTGATGAAAATCAATTTGTGGACCGATTAAATTTATTAAAAGTGAAGTATAAAGACGCAACAAATCACAACGTTTTAAATTTAATCGATAGTCATGATAAAGCGAGGTTCATCAATGAAAGTGGCTTTAATGAAAACCGTACACGCATTGCCTTCTCTCTTCTTTATTTATATCCTGGCATCCCCATGCTTTATTATGGCGATGAAATTGGTTTAACGGGTTTTTATGATCCTGATTGTCGGAAGATGTTCACGTGGGATGAGAATACTTGGAACAAAGAAAGATTCTCTTTCATTAAGAACCTCATTTATCTTCATAAACAATATAACCTTAACCATTATGAATTTACCTTATCTTTCCATGATGATCTTCTTTTCTACACCCTTCATCCACGAGATGAGGAGGAGAACATTCTTTTAACGGAAGTCATTAATCTAAGAAAAGATAAGGATATTGCAAAGATTATTCAAAATAAAACCATTCTTTTAAGTAATAACATGGAAAAACACTGCTTAAAACAAGATGGATTTGTTATTTTCCGTTAAAGAATGAGGTTTTGCATAGATATTGTTTTTTCTTAACAATTCTTTTTGCTCAGTGAAAGAAAGTAAGATAAAATCACGCCCGTGAGAAGACATCAGTATCGTAAAGGAATTCTTTGGGGGGGGGAGTTTATCAACTCTTCTTCTTTCTGTTAGTTTAATTGGTGTTGCGTTTTCTTCTTATCTTGTTGATCATTCTTTAAAACATGATTTGTTTGATTTGTCTGTCGGCGATGTTATCACGGCAGAATGGATTCATCCTCGTGAGAATTTAGCAAACTTTTCGTATTCAAAAGATGGCATTATTAATGAAAATGATCAAATTGTTTATGAGGGTGAATTAAGTTTCGGTTTTTATTTTAATCCCTCTGATCAAGGGGCTTCTATTTACACTGATGATTCGGAAATTACGTTTTTACTAAGTTTTTCAAATTACGGATCCTTTAATCTTTTTAACGAATCTTATTTGGGAAGCAATCCACAACTATTTTTTCAATTCTCCACTCAAGGATATACAAATAATCCAAGTAACAAAGTAGCTTTAACTCTCAACTTTGAAGGGAAATATGCTACAAGTATTCAGTATTCCTTCTCTTCTCTTCCAAATATATATGTTTATTGTTCTCTATTGATTCAAATTGATTTTAGTTCTGCTGCTAGTGACTTCGAAAATTTAGTATATGTTCCATTGAGTAAAGGAGATAGCGGTTTTTCTTATCGCTTGGAGGTAATCTCATGAAAAAGGAGAAAACCTCAAGTAAGATTTCCTATATCTTTTTGTTATCAGGCGCGGCTTTTTTAACCACAATTGGTTTTTCAAGTTGGTTTCTTTCATCATCAATTGATGTTAATTATGCCTATCCTGAAGCAACCGACGTTACACCGAAAGCTTATATTGTTGGGCAAGAGGCTAATCCATTTGTAAAGATTGAATCGGCTTTAAGAATGGCTAAAAGTGGAGATATTGTTGTTTTAATTCCGCCAAAACTTCCAAATTACCACCCAACAAACAATCCCAATAATCCCGATAAAGTTTCTTATGAGATTACAGAAGACTGTACGATAAAACCTGGTGTTTCTCTTGTGCTACCAACGGATGAAGATTCTGTTGCAAGCGTTAATGACGCCTCTTCTTTATCAACTTATATTAATTCGATGAGGGAAGACGATCACACAAAAGGAAATGCTACCACATATGCTGCTTTTGCTAAGAATAATCCCTCAAGATGGCTAAGAGTTACTTTAACCATTAAAAAGGAGGTAACTTTAACAAATCAAGGCACTCTTGTTGTTTCTGGTAATTTATCTGGTGGCACTTCAAATGTTTGCTCTATGGGTCAAACTTCACATAGTTACTCTGAAATTCTTTTAGAAGAAGGAGCAAAAATTGTTCAAGACACAAATAGTACGGAATACACACCAGAAACCTATTGTTTTGGTTTTATTTCTGAATCTTCAAAAAATAACAACTCTTCTTGTCAATTCAAAAAAGGAAATATTTATGTTCCTTTTGTCGTTAATGATTTCCGTGGGATTGACTTCTCGTGGGCAATGACGGATGGAGCAATTGATGATAAAAGATGTTCTCCTTTTAATCAGTTTGAACTCCAAAACATTAGTGTTTTCTCAGAATTTAATTATGATTCGACTGTATATGGCGTGATTAATCTTTATATTGATTATCGAAACGCATATCAAGGAACATCTCCAAAAACAATGAAAATACTTGCGTCTTCCAATGACGCATTAATTCAATTTAATTCAAATACATCCTCATTGGACTATTATTATGATCCTTCTTCTGATGTAGCGGATTTATATTTTTATGGCGGCGTTACTCTAAATAATTTAGAAATGACTTTTAGTGTTGTCTTTGAAGGCATTAACAGGGAAGTAAACTTATCTACTAAAAACGCATTTTTCCCAGTTTCTTATCATCAAAGGATTCATTTGTTATCTTCTAAATCCGAGACAAGTCCTTCAGAAAACGTCGTATACAATTTATCAAAGCAGCGGATGAAATTTTTGCCTGGTTCTTATTTAGAAGTTGGTTCAAATGTTCAGCTAAACGCCTTAGATATTGTGGTTTATAGTGCTTTTTACGATGGAAGTCTCGGTAGTGCGAGTTTTATTGGTAACTGTGCTTATAGCGCAAAAGCTTATCCACGAAAACCTGGAGCAGAGTTCATTGTTCAAGAAGGTGGTTTTTTGACTGTTAATAATTTAGCAGGGGTAGTTTACGGCAACGAGGAAAACATTACTGTTGAAGGGAATACCTCTATTTGTGCAAATGAAGCTTGGAAAAATGTTAATAATCCCTCATTAATTCCTATACCTGTTACCATAATTAACACGTATTTGGAACTATATGAGACTTTAGATATTCGTCCTTTAACGGACTACCATAGACCAAAGATATATGTTGGTATTAACAACTTTTATAAAGACGATACTACGCAATATTTTCCCGCTTTTAATATCATTACAGATTCTGAGAATGTTTTTTCGTTTAATAAGAATCAAGGTGTTATATTTTTAGATAGCCCAGAAAACTATTCGATAGAGTTTTTATCAAACATTTCAAATTTCATAAGCAATTCGACAAGATATCAAAAAGATTCAATTATTAGTTACAATTCATCAGGAACGAATTCTGTATGTTCAATACCATCAGCAATGTCTATTAGTTCCGACAATAATGGGATAAATGAGTTTGAGATACAAAGTTTATCTATCCGGTCATTAAGCCCTACTTTGCCAGATGGTAAAGATCCTTTATATGTTGGAAAAAACATTTCATTAGTTGCCGACGTTATTGATGCGGAGAAGGCTTATGACAAAACTATTGTTTGGGAAAGTAGCAATCCTGAGGTAGCCACAATTAATCAATCAGGAGTTGTAACAGGCGTTTCTTTTGGAGAAGTTGAAATTACTGCATCGATTGGCGGAGTTACCGCGGTTTATAAAACTGAGGTGCTAGAAGAGCAAGAAGTTAAAGAAATTGAAAAAGTTGTTATTGTTGATAACCAGGGACATCGATCTGATGTTGTAGCTGGAAACGACTTTAAGGACGATAATTTTATAGAAGGTAACCCCTATACTAAAGATTACCATGCTCAGTATGAAAGTGGGGATGCTGTGATTTTTTCTATTGAGATTTATCCTAGTGATGCTGTCTATTCTCAAATTACATGGTCTTTAGATAAAACTGCTACAGATAGGCAATGGATAGATAAAAATAACACATCGGATCCAGAAATTGTTTCCGGAATAGATTCCGTTACCGTTACGTTTGGTGGTAATACTGGCTCCGGCGATGACGAACCCCATCTAAATGTCAAAGTTGTAGGTCTAGATTCTACTAATGTTGTGGAAGCGCAATTTGTTATTAATCACAAACGGAGTTCTTGTTTACTCCCCAACACAAAAATTACAATGGCCGATGGTTCCGTCAAATTAGCCAAAGATTTAAAACAAGGAGATTCTTTATTAACTTATAATCACACTAAAGGTTGTTTTGAAGCACAGAAGATTTTAGCAAATGTTGTTTTTGAGGAACAACTATTTGACATTGTTACTTTAACCTTTAATGACGGGTCAATTCTTACCATTGCAAGTGGACATGGTTTGTTTAATTTAAATCGCCATCGATACGAAATTTATTATGGCGATGAATTTATGGATCATCTTGGCGAAGAGTTTGTGGCTGTAAAAAAAGTGGAAGGTACTTTCACTCTTAAAAAGGTTGTTCTTGTGGATGTAAAAGTAAAACAAGAAAAAACAATTAAAGTATCTCCAGTTTCCGAATATAACATTAATTGTGCAACCGATGACTTATTAACCATTCCTGATGATATTGAAGGAATGTTTGATGATTTTAAGTATTCCTCTTTTGAAACGGGGTTAAAAATAGACGTAGAAGATTTTGCGTCCAAAGTAGAAAAGTATGGTGTTTATAAAGAAGATGAACTTTCTTCTGTTATTCATGGATATCTCTTTAAAGTATTAAATTTCCAATACTTTAAAACATTCATTGGTATGGGATTAATTTCCTATGAAAAAGTGAATTATTGGTTAAAGAAATACGCTAAACCGATGTATGAGTATCAAAAAATTCCATTTGATTGGACTCAATGGGAACCTTTATCTGATAAGTTTTAATTTGGATTTTTAAAGATAAATGAAAGAATCACAGAAATAGTTTTTTCTACTTTGTTCGTTTTATGAATGAGAAGTGATACAACATCTTCCATACGTAGAGTGAGAACAGGGAAAAATCTTGTAACGTATGAAGAAATATTGCGTTATATCCAAATGTGTCTTCGTTAAATTTCCAATTAAACCCTTATTTTCTCTTTAAAAAAGAATCGTTTTGAAGCTTGATCAGGAAGATCGAAGAAGCTATCCTGAAGTCATGGAAGAGCTTTTTGAGTATGTATTAGATCGTTACCGCTTTAAGCCACAAAAAGTGAGCAATCAAAATTCTTTATATCAAGTGATTTGTTATCAAATTCCTAAAGCCATAAAAGAGATTATTGGAGAACGAAGCGATATTAAAGTTTTTGGTTCAATGGGAAAAGGGAATATGTGCCGCTGCCCATGGGTAGCCTTATTAAAAAAAGAGATTACGACTTCGACCAAAGAAGGGATTTATCTTGTTTATTTATTCCGTGCCGATATGCAAGGGTTCTATTTAAGTTTAAATCAAGGAATTACTTATTTTAATGAACGATATGGAAGAAAGAAGTATGAGGCAGCAAAAGAAGTTGCCTCTTATTTCCAAAAAGAAATTACAAACTCTTCTTTTTCAAAAGAAGAAATTGACCTTGTAAGCCCTAGAGGGGATCTTGGATATGGGTATATGAAAACAAATGTCTTATCGAAGTTTTATCCCATTCATCATTTTAAAAACGAGGAATTAATAAGGGATTTGCAAGAATTTTTAAATATTTATGATGATTTAACAAAACATTTCTTAACGAATCGATATGAAGAGATTGTTGAGCAAGTCTTAGATTATATTCATCTTGAAGAAGGAGAAAAATTTCATCAATTTCATCTTTCTTCGGAGGATGCGATTAAAAAAATTAATGTGGCGATTAACCCGAATCATGAACTTATGCCGCGCGAAGTAAAAGTTTCTCTTCAAGAAGTTGAACCAAAAGCGGAAATATCTCATGCGTATAAAGCTTTAGAATCTAAGGCTAATTTATCAAAGATTGATTATTTAAGTCGAGCGGCAAAAGATGCCAAAATTGGCCTTAGAGGAGAAGAACTTGTTTTAGAGTTTGAAAGGAATCGTCTTATGGAGTTAGGTCGTCTTGATTTAGCGGATAAAATAACATGGATTTCTCAACGAAGCGATGCCTTTGGTTATGACATTGAATCTTTTGATGAAATCGATGAGAAATGGCAAAAGATTCAAATTGAAGTGAAGTCGACAGAATCACGTGTAGACCGCGAATTTCCCGTTACTTTAAAAGAAGTGAATACATCCATTGAAAAAAGAAAAACATATTTTGTTTATCGAGTTTATGACATAGCCTCTATTTCTCCTAAGTTATATCGCGTAAAAGGTGCGATTGAAGATCATTTTGAACTTAATCCCATTACGTTTATGGCAAGATATGTAGGAAAAAAGTGATCTTTTCCTTTTTAACCCTATATCTCATCTATCTTTACATTCTTGAACATTCCTCGCCTCTTTGCGATGATAAAAAAATGAAAAGAAACATTTTTAGATATTCGTTCTTGCGGTAACCAAAATTGTTTTTTTATTGTCATGGTTGAGCCTTGATAAAGGAGTACGTTATGAATCTATATTGTCGAGATCAAAAACGCTTAACTGGTAACGAAGTTCGTGATGTTTTTATCAAGCATATTGAGGAAATGAATAAAGGGCATTTTGTTCATAGTTTTGCTTACGGAAATGGGGATTCTGTTTTTCACGTTGATAATATCTATGGTTATGACAAGAAAATTAATTCTGACAAAATTTTTGCAAGGGCGATATTTTTAGCCTCAGGGAAGTGCAATATATTGTCCGATGAATTTTTAAATTTCATTCGAAATAAGAAAAACTTATTCGTAAATATAACAAGCACGAATAGTTTTTATGTGATTGTGGGTTACAGTGTCAATATAAAATACTCTTATAATTATGTAACAACGCACTATGAGCTTGAAGGATACAAAGTAAATGATGTAAGGGATATTTATTACAAAGATAGCGATTATGAAATTGTTCCTACATATACTTCTTCTCAAAAAACCAATTATGATTCGATGACTTTTGTTCACAATTATATTGGTGTATTTTCTTGCGATAAAAACGGTCAAATTTTGGATGATAAAGACGCTCAATGCTGTGATGGCGCTTCTATATGGCCAACCTCTCCTAAAAGTACCAATTATTTCCGCAAGTCTTATCGGTTAAGTAATTTAGATGAGCTTCGTAATCTTTCTTTTGTAAGCAATTTAACTCTTCCCTCAAGTAATGATGTAACAAATGCCGTTTATAAGTATTATGAAAAATCTCCAAGTTCTAATCAAAAGGCAGCAGATAAACGCCGTATAGAAGAAGAACTTGGTGAGTATAATCCCCACATATATTCCGAAAATGTTTCATTAAAAAGTGTTGCGACAAATTCGATAAATTATGTTTTAGACAATCATTATACGTACATCGTGTCTTTTACTTATAAAGGGAAAAAATATGAATTGGATATCGATAAATTGAGTGGCAATTTTTTTCGTAATTTTGATTTAAACCCTGATTTTGCCACCTATGAAAGCATGGCTGAAAAAAGATTAGAAGAAGAAGCAGAAATATCGATAAAAAAAGAAAAATTGAATACAGAAAAGAGTAAAGATTTAAGAGAAGTTATTAAAGAACGAAACATTTTTCACTCTGTTACTATTGGTGTGTTTTCTCTTTTTTGGCTTCTTCACTTTATCTTAGGCATCGTATTCAATACTTATTTAACGGAAAATGGGGGAGCGATGATGAGTGAGCCTTTTAAATTTCTTTTTACGTTCCCTGGTTCTTTAATATTTTTGGGGTTATTTTTGGGACTTCTTGCTGTTCTTTTTTGCTATCTTTTTTCAAAAAATCGTCGTTCTTTTTATCGATCCGCAAATTCTAAGGTTAAAAACTATTTTGGGGATATTGAGGTTTTAAAAGATGAACAAATCGCGTTTTATAAAAAGAAAGAAAGAATTTGGCATGTCTCTTTAGTTTTGGTAGAAAGTGTCATTTTCGTAATCACCGTTTTATTCCTTCTTATATGGATTTCTATTTTTATGTCCCTTTAAATTAATTGTTTCGCTTATATCGATAATTTTCTTTAAAATGGAAATATGAAAATTACTTATCCAAAGGAAGCTCAAGAGATTCTCCAAAAACTGGAAGAAAATGGTTTTGAAGCCTTTCTTGTTGGAGGTTCCCTTCGTGATGAGTTATTAGGACTTACTCCTCAAGATTTTGATATAACAACTTCTGCTACACCTTTTGAGATGAAAAAAATATTTCCTGACACCATTGATGCTGGCATAAAACACGGAACATTAACGATTAAAGTTAACGAAAAACAATTTGAAGTTACTACTTACCGTATTGATTCGGAATATATAGATTCCCGTCATCCAAAAGAAGTTACTTTTACCACTTCCTTAAAGGAAGATTTAAAACGAAGAGATTTTACGATTAATGCTTTTGCTTATAGTGAAAGGACAGGTTTTATCGATTATTTTAATGGATTAAAAGATTTAAAAGATAAACGGATTCGCGCCATAGGAGACCCTAAAAAACGGTTTGAAGAAGACGCCTTAAGAATGTTAAGAGCGATTCGTTTTAGCGCTCAACTTGGTTTTGAAATTGAAGAAGAAACCAAAAAAGCGATAAAGGAAGAAGCCTACCGCCTTCACTACATATCAAAAGAAAGAATTCAGGAAGAATTTTTAAAAATTCTTCTTTCTCCTCATCCAGAACGTTTCCTTCTTGCTTATGAACTAGGTGTAACAAAAATTATCCTTCCCGAGTTTGATGAGATGATGAATACAAGTCAAGAAACTCCTTATCATGAATGTAGTGTAGGAGAGCATACGATTAAAGCAATCCTTGCCTCTCCACAAGATGAAATCATTCGTTTAGCGCTTTTCTTTCACGATTATGGAAAAACAAAAACAAAAACGATAGATGAAAACGGAATTGCTCATTTTTATAATCACGCTCCAAAAGGTGCTTTTGCTGTAAAAGAGATCTTAAATCGTCTTAAATTTCCCAAAAAAATAAGCGAAACTGTAACGTTTCTAGTTTACCACCATAACGATGAATTTCTTCCACAGAAGAAGTATGTTCGGCGTGCTATCCATAAGATAACACCCGCGCTTTTCCCTTATTATCTTGCCATTCAAAAAGCGGATATTCTTGCGCAAAGTGACTATAAAAAAGAGGAAGCCTTGGCAATAAACGCGCAAATCACGACTCTTTTTAACGAAATCATGGAAGAGCAAGATTGTTTATCCCTTAAAGATTTAGCCGTTAAGGGAGACGATTTACTAAAAAATGGGATACAAGGAAAGAATATTGGAAAGGTTTTAGAAACGATGCTTATGCATATTCTTGATGAACCTATAGACAATAATAAAGAATATTTGCTTAGTCATCTTAATGAGTTTTTAAAGAAAGGAGAGAAAAATGAAGGAAAATGAAATTTGGGAAGAAATGAAAAAGAAAGCGTTTGCAGCCGCAAAAGAAGTAACAATTTCTCCTTATCTTGAAGCAGGCACGGTTGCCGCTACTCTTCTTTCTGAAAAGGGAAACTTTTATGTAGGAATTTGTATTGATTCTTTATGCAATCTTGGCGTTTGTGCAGAAAGAAACGCAATTTTTCAAATGATTACCAATCATGAATATACTTTTACTAAGCTTCTTGTTTTAAATGAAAAAGGTGAATATCTTTCTCCTTGTGGAGCGTGTTTAGAACTCATTCATCAACTTATGCCTGTTAACTATGGGGAAATTGAGATTTTAACAAGCGATAATCCTTATGAAATTCATTATTTAAAGGAATTTCTTCCTTACCCTTGGGAAAAATAATATTAAGAGGAGACGATGATGGTATTTGAATATCCAGAAAACCTTAAACCAATTTATGAAAAAGCAATCTTTTTTCACGATATTCCTTCTATAAGACAAATGGCTTATGCCTATGACTTTGGTTGGTATGGAGTAAGTATTGATAAGGAAGAAGCAAAATATTGGTATGCCTTTGGCCAGAAGGAAGGAATTCGTGATTATGAATGCAGTTGGCGTTTTGGCTATTTTCTTTATTTAGAGAAAAATTATGTCGCGGCAATTCATTGTTTCGAACATAGCTTAATGTTCCCCTTAGATGAAAATACAAGAAAAACGGTTCAAAATTTCCTTGATAGCTCAAAAAAAGAATATGAAGCACGGGTACGTAGCCTTCCTTCATTAGTCAGTCAAGGAGATAGCCAAGCTATGGCTGAACTAGGAAATTTATATAATTCTAGTTATCAAGACTTTTATCCTGTTGATTATGAAAAAGGGCAAGCACTTTTGCTAGAGGCAGCAAAAAAAGGCAACACCAAAGCCATTTATCGTCTTGTGCGTTTTTATCCTAATGCTTTTTCAAGTGAAGAAGAATGGCGGAAAATGATGGAGAAAGGTGCATCATTAAATATTCCCTATTGTATGAGCACTCTTGCTAGTTGGTATCGCTTTGGGATGAATGGTTATCCTATTGACCACACGCAAGAATTTCTTTGGCTGAAAAAAGCCGCGGATATTTCGCAAAATGACTACGATTTATTTTCTGTTGGACTTAATTATTATGAAGGGAACGGATGCGAAAAAAGATACGATAAAGCCGTAGAATATTACAAAAAATCGTTAATGGTAGAGAAAGAATCTCAATTTGTTTTATATTATCTAGGTCTTCCCTATTTAGAAGGGGGATATCAACTAAAACAAGATATCCAAAAAGGGCTTTATTACTTAAATCGCGCGGCAACTTCTTTTTCTTCGCATGTTTCTGGAAATTACCGTGCAATTGAAAAATTAGGTGATTTATATATGGAAGGGAAACTTGTTCCTAAAGATGAAAAAAGGGGTTATGCCTATTATCGATCGCTATACGATGAACACCCTAATCAACCCTATTTTCCTCGCGCAGAGGATTCTTCTTTATATCGCTTAGCCAAAGCGGATTTTTACGCTCAAGGAACAACTAAGAGATTAGAAGAAGCCTTATCCATTTGCGAAAGTGCGTTAGAAAATATTGTCTATTTTGAAAATTGGAACGCAAAACAAAATGGGTTTAAAAAAGAGAACCCCTGGCATCAACCATTTTTAAAACTTAAGCAAAAAATTGAAGAGGAATTAGGACCCTCTGATTTTGGGGATTTTGAAATTTAAAATCCTTAAAAAACTTTACATATAAGCATTTTCCTTGCAAAACCCTAGGGGTTTTTGTTAGCATGCCTTTTCATCTTGGAGGTTTATGATGCGTTTTAAGAAAATTGAACTCGATGATTTAAAGGAACTTGAAATCATGCTTAAAGAGTTTTGGAAGACTCAACTCGTTGACGCCTCGAAAGAAGACATCTTAGAAGATATTCGGCGTTTATTAAGTCCAAAATGTTTTGCCTATTTGCTTATGTATAATGATTCCATCGCGGGCTTTATTTATGTAAATGAAAAATATGGTTATATGAACAATATTGAATATCTTTATGTAAAGAAAGAATATCGTGGATTGGGGCTTGGTTCTTTCGCTTTAAAAGAAATTCGCAATGTCCTTCTTTCTTCTGGAGAGGAGAGGGTGCAAATTGAGGTGAATCCAAGTAATTTAAAGGCCGTAAAGCTTTATCATTCCTTAGGTTTTAATCAAATTGATAGCATTACTTTGTCTACGGAAATTATTGGAGATACCGAAGAAGCAAATCTTTTTGGCCTTCCTTTTAAAATTAATAAGTTAAGTTTATTCGCGCATAAAAAGAAAAGGAGTAAAAGAAAAGTTTTTCGTTTTCTTTTTTCTCTAATTTAGGGAATGGTAAAATTATTTTGAGGTGAATTTATGGATAAAAAATATTGTTGGGATTTCTCTTTCCTTTACGAAAAAGAAGAAGACTTTGAAAAGGATTTACAAACTCTTTCTTCTTATGTACAAAAGATGGCTTCTTATCAAGGGAAACTTCATGAAGAAAAAAGTCTTACGGAATACTTACGTTTGAATAAAGAAGTCGAAGTTTTGTTAAATCGTTTATATTCTTATGCTTCGGGACTTGCTGATTTAGACCGGCGAAGCGTAGAAAGAAATACAAGAGAAGCAAAAGTTGAGGCGATTTTGCATGAACTTGTTCGGGCGACAAGTTTTGATACACCAGAATATTTATCTTTAGGCAAGGAAAAATTAGACGCTTTCCTCACGAAATATCCTGAATTTAGGGAATATGATTTTACGTTTCAAAAGATGTTTGACTCTCAAGAACACATCTTATCCAAAGAAGCGGAAAATTTACTGGCGAACTATTCACCCCTTATGGGCGTAGGGGGCGATTTATATAGCAAACTTACCGTTAGTGATTACACCCCTTCTAAAGTAACTTTATCGGATGGAAAGGAAGTTGAGGTTACTACTGCGAATTGGACAACTCTTATCAAAGATTTATCGCTTCCTGAGGATCGAAAGAAAGTTTTTGAGGCTTTGTATTCTTATTATGATGAACGGAAAAATACCTATGCCGCGATACTAAAAGCAGGCTTAGATGCCCAGCTTGCGAATATGCGTGCACGAGGATATCACTCTATCTTAGAATCGCATCTTGAGAAAAATAAAATTCCTACTTCTGTTTATGAATCTTTAATCGATGTTGCCCATCATCAAAGCGCTCCCTTAAAAGAATATTATGAGGTAAGAAGAAAGGCTTTAGGACTGGCAAAACACCGTTCTTATGACCGTTTCCTTTCTCTTGGTAAAACCGAGAAAAAATTAACTTATGAAGAGGCAAAAGACCTCTTTTATGACTCCATAAAACGATTTGATGAAGATTTTCAAAAGAAAGCCCATGAGGCGACAAAATATGGAATGGTTGATGTATATCCTAGTTTAGGAAAAAGAAGTGGCGCTTATTCTTCTGGAGGTGGAGGAGTATTTCCTCATATCTTGTTAAATTTCCAAGGGTCTTTAGAAGACGCTTTTACTTTAGCGCATGAAGCAGGACATAGTACCCACACCTTATATTCCATGGAATCTCAACCCTTAATGAAAGAACATTACACGATTTTTGTCGCGGAAATTGCTTCTACTTTTAATGAACATAATTTACTTGATTATCTTTTGAAATCTGACTCTTTAAGTAAGGAAGATAAGATTGCCCTTTTGCAAAAAGAATGTGACGAAATCGCCTCTACTTTTTACCGACAATCTCTTTTTGCCGAATATGAACTTCTTATCTCCCATTTAGAAGAAAAGGGGGAACCGATTCATTATCAAGTGCTTTCCGATATTATGATTTCTTTATACAAAGACTATTATGGGATTGATATTAAGGAAGAAAGGCTGAAGCCTCTTGTGTGGTGCTATATTCCTCATCTTTTCTACACCCCATTTTATGTTTATCAATACGCGACAAGTTTTGCGACCTCTCTTGCTTTATATCAAAAAGTAAATCAAGAAGGAGAAGAGGCTTTCCTCTCCTATAAAAATCTTTTAAAAGCTGGAGGGAGTCAATATCCTGTTCTTGAAGTAAAAGAAGCTGGTGTTGATTTAACAAAAAAAGAAGCCTTTGAGGCCGTCCCAAAACGTCTTGCCTATTTAGTGAAGGAATTAAAAAATCTCCTTGGAATCGAATAGCTAAATATGGTTAATCCAAAAAAAAGAGTGAGGATTTACGTAGATTTTCCATTATGATTTATTATCCTTCTAAGCTTCCTAGCGGAGATCTTTCTTCTTTAAAAGAAAAACGCATTGGTTTTTTAGGTTCTTCCGTTACTTATGGATGGGCTTCAAATGGATATTCTTTTGTTGATGCTTTAGAAGAGAAAGCAAAAATCATCGCGGTGAAAGAAGCCGTAAGCGGAACCACTTTAGTGAACGAAGATTCTTCTTCTTATGTTGCACGCTTGAAGAAAATGGATTTTTCTCATCCTTTTGATGCTTTTCTTATTCAATTATCCACAAACGATGCTTCTAAACAAAAAACGTTAGGAGAAGAAAGAAAAGAACCTCCTTATGATGATTTAACGATTTGTGGGGCGATTCAAACAATGGTTGCTTTTTTAAAAGACAAAGGAAATTTTCCTATTTGTTTTTATTCCAATCCTTATTACGAAAATTGTTTCTATCAAAAAATGGTGAATTTTATGAACCATTTTGCTTCGATTCAAAAAGAGATTCATTTTTTCAATTTATATGAAGATCTTCCTTTTAATGAAGAAGGAAAAGAAAAGGGAATTCTTTATATGGCAGACTCTATTCATCCGACAAAAGAAGGCTATTTGGAGTGGTGGACACCGATCTTTGAGAAGTGGTTTACACTCCTTCTTTCCTAAACTCTTGCTTTTGAATTTATAATAGAAATGGGGAAGAAGATGGATATCTTTTGGCTAGTTTGTGGAATACTCTCTCTTGCAATTGGTGTGACCTCCTTTTTTACGGATTGGTGGGTTGCTTTGCTTTCTTTATTTCTTGGTTTGCTTTCTCTTCTTTTTTCTCTTCATCACCGCAGGGTGAAGAAAAGTAGAAAAATGGTGACTTTTTTTGGGTCTGTTAGTGGTAGCCTTGCCCTTCTTTTATCGATAGTAGCCTTAATTGTGTATCTAGTTTTATACACAATGCTTATTGCTTTGTCTTAAGTTCCCTCTTTCGTCTTTTCTTACTTTTTATTACGATTGATATAGACAACCATAGGAGGCTTATATGCCCAAAAAGGGAAAATTTGTTACGATGGATGTAACTCGGCATCCTCTATACACCTTTCGAGTAGAAATCTTAGAAAAAAACATTATTCGTGTCGAAGCAAAGGAAAAAAAGAATTATCCGCAGGGGGATACTTTTCTTGTTCCGAATGCCTCAAAATTAGCACGCATTGGAGAAGGAAAAGCGATAAATGAGACAACTTTCTCTTTGTTAACAAAAGAGGGAAGATATGTTTTAACTTTAACTCCAGGCAAAGAGATTCTCGTGACTCTTGAAGGACCAAAAGGACTTTTTTATCAAGCTCCATTAGTCCTTAAAAATTCAGGTCATCTTCCTGCACCTAGCTTAACTCCTGATGTTTTTATGCTTGTTGATAGTCCTCGTTACTATCTCCCTAATGTTCCCTATGGGGAAGGAAAAGGAAGAAAAGGAGGGCTAAAACTTCATAAAGATGGCTTTGCTTTCTATCTTCTTTTAGCACATAAGGACCCCTTCCTTTTGCGTGAATCATATAGAGCTTTAACAGGGGCAACCCCTTTAGTTCCTCTTTCTGCTTTTGGGGTGTGGGATTCTCGTTACTTTGAATACACGGATGAAACGGTAAAAGAAGAAGTTGAACTTTATGAAAAGTACAATCTTCCCTTAGATAATTTTGTTATTGATACCGATTGGCGGAAGCCTGGGGATGATGGGGCAGGATATGATTTAAATGTTGAAGATTTCCCTGATTTACCCAGTACTTTTTCTTACCTTCATAAGAAGGGAATTGCGGTAATGTTTAATGATCATCCAGAGCCTGTGATGGGGGCACGTTCGTTAATGGATGAAAAAGAATCGACTTACAGAAAAGAAAATTTAACCCATTATTTATCTTTAGGTCTTGATTATTGGTGGTATGACCGGAACTGGTGGACAAGACTAAAAGTTCCAGGGCCATTTATTCGTCCAGAAACATGGGGACTTTATTTATACCAAGATATTACAGAGGATTATCATAAAAAGATGAATCCTTCTTCCCCGAAAAGAAGTTTAATGATGGGGAATGTAAATGAAGTAACTAACGGCATTTGGAAAGGGATTTGTGATTCTGCCTCCCACCGTTTTGGAATTCAGTGGACCGGGGATAACTGGATGAGAAATAGTGATCTTGTCCAAGAGTTTGCGAATATGCTTCGGGGCGGGAATGATTTAATTACCTACATTAATAGCGATTTATCCGGCCATATTGGCGATGGTTCGGAAAATTTATATGCCCGCTGGATTCAGTTTGGTGCCTTATCTCCTATTTATCGTTTTCATAGCACGAAAGGGAATAAGCGTTACCGTCAACCATGGAATTATGGCGAACTTGGTTTAAAAGTTGCCAAAGAATACGGTACTCTTCGTTATCGTTTACTTCCTTTATATTACTCTTTAGCGCATGAAGCCTATGAAAAGGGTTGGCCAATTCTCCGTTCTTTAGATTATTACGATAAAAGCAAAAAGGCTCGTAGAGAAAATATGGCCGCTTTAGGGGAGAACTTGTATTTTGGTCTTGTAGAGCATGAAGATAAGATGTTCGCGCCAAGTAAAGCCTCTTATCCAAATGGCATCCATTTTACTTATTACGAGGGAACCGAATTAAAAGGAGAACCAATCTTTGAAGAAACAAAAGAGGTTTGTCAATTTGATTGGTCAAAGAAATGTCCAATTCCTGGACATGGACTAGAAAAGTACTCGGCAAAAATTACTTTTGATTTTGTTTCTCCTTTAGAGGAGAAGGCCTTACTTTTGCTTGGTTCGGATGATGGAATCCGTGTTTATATGGATGGAAAACTTGTTGACGAAACATGGGTAAATCGTGGTTTTGCTTTTGATGAAATCGCGCTTGTCTCTCCTCATGAAAAGCATCATTTTGAAGTCCATTATTATCAAGACGCTGGAGGTGCAGGATTCTCCTTAATGTTACGTTTATTAAGCGAAAAGGAAGATAAGGCGACAAGCTATCTTCCAAAAGGCGCTTTCTATAAAGATTTATTCACCGGCGAAAGAAAAATCGGGGGCAAAGAATATAAAGACACTTATGACCCGATGCGTATTCCTTTCTACGTGAAAGATTGGGGAATTATTCCTCTTTATGAAGAAGAGAAGAATATTCAAAATGCGGAAAATCATACGTTAATCTTTGAACTTTTTATGGGAGAAAAAGAAGGAAAAACCTCCTTTACTTTATATGAAGATGATGGGGAAACTCTTGCCTATCAAAAAGGAGAATATCGTCTTACAACCTACACTTTCTCTTATCTTAACGAAAAGGAAGCAGAACTTACCTTTGGGATTCCTAAAGGATCATTTAGTGGGAAACGATATTGTACTTCTCGTCATGTGAAGTTCCGTCTCCATCCTCTTATGGGGAAAAAGTGTGTTTATTGTTATGATCCTGGAGATGGGCAAGTTCTTCCCATTACTTACATCCCCCAAGAGAAGGACGCTTTCCCTTTAAAAGGAAAGGGTGCCGCGCCAGATGGTGATGTTTATGAGATGGAAGCCGATATCCCACTTACTAATGTAGGAGAGATGCGTCTTCGTTTCAAAGTAGAATAAAAAAAGAGGAGGAATTAATCCTCCTTTTTCTTTTTATTCTTTCTTCTTTCCTATAGCGATAGCAACGCGAGGCAGAACATTCTTAGATAAATGAAATGTTTCTCTTAAAAGAAGCATTTCTTTTTCAAAAGCAGCACCTTGATGGATTCCTAACCAACAAGAAGCCAGATTAAGAGAGGTTGCCATGAGAAGAATGTTTTGTGTAGCCGCTCCCGCTTCTTGATCAATAAAGGGGAGATATTCTTGAATACTTAGGTCTCCATAAATCACGATTAACGCACTAGCTTCCCCAATAGATTCTTGCCCTTTTTCTTGCAAAATTCTTGCAATTTCCATGCGATTTTCAAGAATTTCCACTTTTAAAGGATATTTATGCATGGCCGAAGGGACATGGGTAGCGGCAAAAAGAAGAGCGTCTTTTTCCTCTTTTGTTAAACCATATTCCTTCTGATAAGCACGACAACTATGTCTTAATTCGATGCAATTTTTTAATTCCACATTTTTCCCTCCAAAAATAGAGAAGCCTTATCTTGCTTCTTCCTTCTTTTCTCTTCATCATTTAATACGTTAGGGGCCAAAAGGAAAGGAAAATTATGGAAAAAATTATTCTTAGCGTTGAAGGCACTTGTGATATGCCAAAGGATTTATTTGAACGATATGGCTTTAAAATGATTCCTGCAATTGTAATTTTAGGAGACGATATCGTACATGATGGGGAAGTCAGTGGTGAAGATCTTTTTGCCTATTTTGAACGGACAAAAAAACTTCCTCGGACTTCTTGTTTTAATGTCCAAGATTTTGATCAATATTTTGAAAAGATTGCCAAAGACGGAGATTCGATTATTCACTTCTCTTTATCAAGTGGAATTAGCGCCACTTGTCCTCATGCGATAGAAAGTGCGGCGAAGATGAGTGAAAAATTAGGAAAGAAAATTACCGTTATTGATACTTTATCTTTATCTACTGGACAAAGTTTACTTGCTATATATGCGGCAAAACTTGTTGAAAGTGGAAAGTATAACTATGACCAAATTGTGGATATGGTGCGTGCAAGAGTGCCTTATACCCAAACAAGTTTTGCTACCGAATCGGTGAACTATCTTGCTGCCGGCGGTCGTTGCCCTTCTGTTGTAGCTTTTGCTGCCAATGTATTAAAGATTCGTCCACAAATTATTATGAAAGATGGGAAACTGACCTCAGCAAAAAAATATAAAGGAATCATGAAAAAATGGGTTCCCCAATTAATCCAAGACACCTTAGAAGAAAATCCCAATTCCGATAAAGAGATGGTTTTCTTAACTTATAGTAGCGCTCCCATTGAAGTACTAGACGCAGCCGAAAAACAATTAAGAGATTATGGGTTCCGTAATGTCTATCGCGCCACCGCGGGAGCAACCATCTCTTCCCATTGTGGTCCAAACACTCTGGGGGTTCTTTATTTCTGCGACGGAGAGCATCCTATCGCATAAAACTTTTCTTCCCTTTCTTGCCTCTCCTAGTGGAGAGGTTTTTATATAAAAATGTAAGGGTTTTCATTGACGAAATTGATAATCCGTTTATTATGGTAAGCAGGTTCTCGATATGAAAAAGATACGTACTTTGTTGTTTACTCTCCTTGGAGCAGTCTCTCTTGGAATAATTGGGGGGGTCAGTCTTGAAAAACAGGCTCCTATTGTTGCGGAGGCTGCTAGTTATGAGGTTTCGGATGTCATTACTAGGGAAGAGGTACCGGATAATTATTTGTACGTTGTCCTTAGTGATTTCTTTTGGGGTGAGGCGGATGCCGATATCTATGTTCACTATTGGGGTGGGAATACTTCCACTTCATGGCCTGGCGTTAAATTAGAATACGATTCAGAATTGAATCTTTTATATACCGATGAATTTGATTCCTCCTCTCTTCATTTAATTTTTAGTCGTTGGGCACCAGGGACGACTGATTTTAGTGGTAATCCATGGCATCGGTGTGACCGTTGGTCGGATACCGAAAATGGTTCTACATTAAGTGGGAATCAATTCTTCTTTAATGTGAGTCGGGATTGGTTTAATGATTACTCCATTAATTCGCTAGATACTTATCATCTATTAGCGGAAATGCCGTCTTCTTGGGAAACACCACACGTTCATCGCTGGCAAGAATTTGGGTCGTATGGAACTCAGTCTGGAGAGAAGAAAGAGACTTTTGATACCGAATGGCCTGGTGTTGCTTTAACAAAAGTTCAAGACGACTACAATTATGAACTAGAGGATGACTATTCCCTTTATTTTGGTGAATTTAAGTTTTTTAACATCAATTATGATGGTCAATATAATGGCTTAATCTTCAACAACGGGAATGGGAATGCTCAAACAGATACTTTAAGTAATTGGGCAAATAATCCTAACCTTGTCTTTAAAGTAGAATCGAGTGGACCATCTTCTGGTGCCTCTAGTCGTGCTTATTTATTAGATGATGGGGCAACAAGAAGAAAAGCCTATGATTTCCTCCGTTATTATCGCTCCTTAAGAAAGCCATATGATGGAAAAGAAAATTCGATTTGTTGGCTTTTAGAAGATGCTCATAAAGATGAACTTAATGATTTATTCACAAAATATAGCGAGGTAGAAACTCTTGTAAGTGGGTTAAACGATGATGGTACTTGTACTATAGGAAATACAATTTCCGATCTCCAAGGAAGAATTTCTAAAGATGTACAACCTTTCTTTGCCTTTAATGGAGATAAAGAAGAAACTACACTTCTTCTTGTTTTAGGGCTATCTTTTGGTTTCATTCTTCTTCTTGGAGGATATTTCTTCTTTAAAAAGCGGAATCAGAGAAAATCTTCCTTGTAAAGAGAGTTTCTCTCTTCTATCATGTGCCTAGTGAAATTCTTCGGAGTTTCACGGACGCTCAAAACAATCTGATGAGCGGCCCTCAGGGGTCGCTCTTTCTCGTTAAGGGAGAAACATGGTAGAAGAAAAGATTATTCAAGACATTCTTGAAGAGCCATTAAAGGAGAAAGGGTTTTCTCTCGTTTTGGTTAAAAAACACATACAAGATGGCGCCTTAACCCTTGAAATCATCTTAGATCGAGAAGAAGCAATTTCTCTTGATGACATTATTGAAATGTCAAACTTTATCGGAGAACTTCTTGATAAGAAGAATATTGGGGATGAGGCTTATACCTTAGACGTCTCTTCCTTAGGAGTGGAAAAACCAATTCCGATTGAGAAATTAAAAGAGAAAGTCGGAAGTTATGTTCATTTGACCTTAAATAAATCATACAAAGGGTTTGATGAATTAGAAGGAACTCTCTTAGAAAGCCCTAAGGAAAAAGAAATTGTTCTATCCTTTAACCAAAAAGGGCAAATTAAAAAGGCAAGTTTAAACCTTAACGATATTCAAAAAGCGCGTTATGCGGTGAAATTTTAAAAAGAAAAAGGAGAATCAATATGGATTTGACGTTATTAAAAGAGGCGATTAAAGATATCGCAAACAACCACAATTTAACGGAGAAAGCGGTTATTGCGGCTTTAGAAAATGCTATCCAAATCGCTTATAAAAAGGAAATTAAAACTCCCGATGCCGAAGTCAAAGTTGACTTAGATTTTGAAAAAGGCTTTGTTACGGTTGCCCAGTTAAAACTAGTAACTCCTGATGAAAAAATCACCGATGATGCCTTAGAAATTGATTATGATGATGCCAAAGAAGATGCGGATTTATTCTTAGAAAATTTAGAGGATGAGAAAAAAGAAGCAGAAGAACGTCTTGCTAACGCAAATTCTTTAAAAAAGAGCCCAAAGAAAGCCGCTTTATTAAAAGAAATTAATTTCCGTTTAGCCGAAATTGAAAATCTTTCTTTAAAGGTTAAAGAAGCGAAAGAAAATATCCGCTTTGGAGGGAAATATCCTTTATATTGCGATATTGATAATTTATCGCAAATTATCATTAAGATTATTTCAAGCAACTTTCGAACACAAATCGCGGAAGCCGAACGTGAGGCTTTATATGATGTATACAAAGATCATATCGGGGAAATGGAAACCGGTATTGTCGAAAAAGCAGATGATCGTGCGGTTGTCATTCGTTTAAGACACGGTGTGACAGAACTTTCTCGGCGAGAGTTGATTGGCGATGAAACTTTTAAACCTGGGGATCAAATCAAGGTTTATATTGAAGAGGTTAAGCCGACAAGCGATCCAAATAAACCAAGTAAAGGTCCACAAGTACAGGCAACGCGTTCCTCTGAAGGCTTCCTTAAGAGAATTTTTGAAGAAGAAATCCGGGAAATTTATGACGGAACTATCTTTATTAAAGGAATTGCTCGGGAAGCGGGGACAAGAAGCAAGGTTGCCGTGATGTCAAAAGACGATGCGATTGACCCAACAGGGGCTTGTATTGGTCCTCAAGGTTCAAGAATTGCGAAAGTGATTGATCAACTTGGTCATAATAGTAGTGAAAAAGAAAAGATTGATATTATTTCTTATAGTCCTTATTTGCCTTTATATGTCGCGGATGCTTTGCGTCCTGCCGATGTTATGGGGGTATATCTTGTTCATGAAGAAGGGAAAAAGTATCCCGATGCTTATGTTGTGGTAAATGAGGAACAAATTCATAAAGCGTATGGGAAAAAGCGTTCCAACCTCAAACTTGCCAGCCGTTTAACCGGAACTCATATTATTCTTCTTACCCCGAAAGAAGCTCAAGAAAAGGGTATCTCTTGGGTAGGTATTGAAGAATTGAAACGTTTAGCCTCCGAAGAAAAACTTCGTCAAGAAATGGCAGAATACGCGGAAAAGAGTCGTCAAGACGCGGCAAGAAGGGCCAAACTTATGGAGAATAAGAAAGAAGAAGCAAAAGAAATGATTCTTCCTGAAGTCTCTGATGAAGAAGAGGAAGAATTGGAAGAAATTTCCACTTATTCGCCAAAGATGGAGGAGGAAGCAACTAGCGTAGAAGAAACTCCTCTTGAAGAGAAGAAAGAAGAGGTTATCAAAGAGGAAGAAACGTCTAGCAAAGCGACTTTACAAGTGAAGACGACAACCACTTTAGAAGACTTAGAAAAAGAACTTGCCACGCCAACAAAGAAAGAAAGAGATGACCGAAAGAAAGGTTCGAAAAAGCGTCCTCACCATATTTCGGAAGAAGAAATTGCGCATGCCAAACCTAGCGAGGGCATTATTCCTGCAATGCCGATTTATTCTCAGGAAGAGTTAGAGGAAATCGAGAAGGAAGAAGCAGAACTTGAAGAAGATGATTCCTTCGATGAGGACTTCGATTACGAGGATTACGATCAATATTACGACGAGAACTAATATGCAAAAATTCAACACGAGAATGTGTATCTTAACGCGTGAAAAGAAAGATCCATCTCTCCTTCTCCGCTTAAAAAAGAAGGATGGAACATATCTTCCTTCCTTAAAAGGAGAAGGGAGAGGCGTTTATGTCTCTTACTCTTTATTTGAGGAAAGAGAGATAAAAAATCGATTAGAAAAAAGACTACACACCTCGTGGGGTAAGGAAGAATGGGAGGAAATTCAAAAGTGGGTCAAAAAGAACGCCTCTTGTTCCTAGGGTTATTAAATAAAGGAGGGAAACTTGTTGTTGGACCTTCCTTAAAAAAAGAAAAGCGACCTTTATCCCTTGTTATTGAAAGCGAAGGCCCTTCCTCTAGCGAGCGTCTCCGCTTCCGAAAGAAAGTTGAACGCGAAAACATTCCTTATCTCAAAGAAACCATAACAGAGGAAGAATTAGGAGCGGCCTTAGGGATGTCTCCTTTAGCCTTTGTAGGCATTCTTGATAAGAAAGCGGCAAAAGCCTATTTCACAAAATAATCACGAAAGGAGTATGTATGGATAAGAAAAGTCAGCGATTTAGCGGGAAAAAGAACGAAAACAACAAATCCCGTCAAAGTAACTTTGAAATGCGTCCAAAGAAAAATGGGGAAGCACCAAAAGTTAATGGGGGCGTTTTTATCTATTCTAAGCCTCTTTCCGTTTCTGAGTTATCTGAGGCTATAAATACTCCGATAAACGCGATCATTAAATATTTATTTGCCCAAGGAAAAATGGTCACCATTAACCAAGTTTTAGATGATGACATGATTGGGGAACTTTGTTTGGAGTTTGGTTACGATTTTAAAAAGGAAAAAGTCGTGGACGCGACTCATTTTGAAGAACTTGAAATCGAAGATGATCCATCCAAACTTGAAGAACGGTCGCCTGTTGTTACCGTCATGGGTCATGTAGACCATGGGAAAACTTCGATTATTGACGCGATTCGTCATACTAACGTTGCGGGAAAAGAAGCCGGAGGAATCTCACAAGCCATTGGTGCTTATCAAAAGGAGTGGAAAGGGAAGAAAGTGACCATTATTGACACTCCGGGGCATGCGGCATTTACTGCCATGCGGGCACGGGGCGCTTCGGTTACGGATATTGTTGTTTTAGTCGTAGCTGCTGATGATGGAGTAATGCCACAAACAATCGAGGCTATTGATCATGCAAAAGCGGCAGGAAGCGAAATTATTGTCGCGATTAATAAAATGGATTTACCAGGAGCAAATCCGAATCGTGTCAAAAATGAATTAATGGCTCAAGAAATTGTTGCTGAAGATTTTGGTGGAGACATTTTAACCGTTGAAGTATCCGCAAAAACAAAACAAGGCTTAGATGATTTACTCGACGCTATTCTTTTAAAAGCGGAAATGATGGAATTAAAAGCCAATCCAAATCGTTACGCAATTGGAACGGTTTTAGAAGCAAACTTAGATAAAGGGGAAGGTCCAAAAGCAACTCTTTTGATTCAAAATGGTACTTTAAATCAAGGGGATCACGTTGTTGTAGGAACAACTTACGGCAAAATTCGAAGAATGAATAATGAATTAGGAGTGGCTTTAAAAAGTGCGGGTCCCTCTTCTCCTGTCTCGGTTATTGGTCTAGAAGAAGTGCCGGAAGCCGGAGACCGCTTCATGGCTTTCCCTAGCGAGAAAGAGGCAAGAGAAGTGGCAACGGCTCGTGCTTTAAAGAAAAAAGAAGAAGAACGTGCTGGAACGGCTGCTTTAACTCTTGCGGATTTAAATAACATCGTAAATTCTGGGAAAATTCAAGATTTTAATATTTTAATTAAAGCCGATACACAAGGTTCAGCGGAATCTTTAAAAGCGAACTTAGAAAAACTTTCAAATGATCAAGTGCGGATTAAGGTATTAGAAGCTCGTGCAGGGGCGATTAGTGATTCTGACGTTTTACTTGCCAGCGCTTCAAAAGCCATTATTTACGGCTTTAATTTACGTCCTGATGCTCGTGTTCAAGAAAAAGCAAAAGAAGAACATGTAGAAATTCGTACTTACCGCATCATTTATGAAATCTTAGAAGAGGTTGAAGCGGTCGTTAAAGGTATGTATCAAGCCGAAATGGTTGAACATATTTTAGGTTCTGCCGAAGTAAGACATCGTTATAAATTAACGGATGTTGGTGTGGTTGCCGGTTCTTATGTTGTTGATGGTTTATTGCGCGTGAATGCTCATGCGCGTTTAATTCGTGATCAAGTCGTTGTTTATGAAGGAAAAATTAATTCTTTAGCCCGTTTTAAAGACCGGGTGAAGGAAGTAAATAAAGGGTATGAATGTGGTGTCACCTTGAGCAATTATCAAGACATTAAAGAAGGGGACATCATTGAATGCTTTGAAGTGATTGAGAAGGAAGAAAAAAATGGCTAATCGTCAAGCACGGCTACAGGCAATTATTCAACGCGATCTTGCGGATATTTTAGCTTTTGAAATTAAAAGCAAAGCCATTGGATATCCTTGTGTCAATGAAGTGCATTTAAGTTCGGATGCTTCACATGCAAAATGCTATGTTTCTTTTTTAGGGAGTAAAAATCCTTATGAGAACTTTGAAGAACTAAAAAAGAAAAAAGGACTCATTCGTTCACTTCTTGCTAAGAAACTAGATATTTATAAAGTTCCGGATTTAACCTTCCTTCTTGATGATTCTTTTGATAAGGCAGAACGTCTTGAAAACTTAATCAAAGAAGAAGGGGAAGAACTTAGTAAATTTCCTCATCATGAGGAATAAAAAATTCCTCTCTTATAAAACTAGGCGAGCTTCTCGCCTTTTTTAATGGGTTAAACCATGATTCATGCGTTTTCGGTAACTCTTTTTTCCTTGAACAATGGTTTCTTCAAAACCTAGTTTTAAGGCCAGAGACTTTTTCCCTTTCAAAAGAAAAAGAAGAGGATTTTCTTCTCTTGCTTTTTTATTCATAAGAAAATCAATCGCGAAAATAAGGGCTTCTTCTTCTCCTTTGTAGGGTTTAATTTCATAACGTTTCCTTCCTAAAGAGGTCAGAAGAATTTCTCCTACAACTTTATTTTTTTGTAAAACTAAAAATTCGCTTTCTCCTTCTTTTTTCTTACGCGTGGCAAAGGAAGTAGAACGTAAGTCTTCCGCAGTGATTATTGGCTTAAGAGAATACGCGCTATTTCGCCACGTGAGTTCTTCGCTTAAAAATGGAAGGTAAAAAGCATCTTGATTTAAAAGAAGAGAGATAAAATTCTCTTTTGCTTCTGGATGTTTTGTGTAGTAATTTTCTAAAAAATTCTTTATTTCTTCTCTTTCGGTATACCCATCTGCAGGGCAGGAAGAAGGCATTATCGGTAAATTTTCTTCCTTTGCCATTAAAGAAATATCGGATTCACGAGCAAGAAACAAAGGGCGAATAAATAGGACATTGGCCCGTTTTAAATACATTTTTGGGGCAAAAGTAGCGACTCTGCTTCCATGAGTCATGTTCATAAACATGGTCTCAATGGCATCATCAGCATGATGGGCAAAGGCAACAACATTGCAGTGAAGCTTTTTACTTGCGTTTGCTATAGCGGCTTTTTTCATCCTTGAACAAATTGAGCAAGGAAGATGAGAATCGTTTCCTTGATGTTCTTTTAAAACATCATAGACAAAACGTGAATCATCAATGGTTAAAGATAAACCTAAAGAAGCGCAATATTCCTTAAGGTAAGTAGGATTTGCCCCAAACCCTAAATCAATAAAAATAGGAAAAAGTTTGAACTTTTTGCCTCCATAATATTGATATTCTTTTAACGCCCGAAGAAGAACTAAAGAGTCTTTCCCTCCCGAGACACCAACAGCAATGTTATCCTTTTCATGAATAAGAGAGAATTTTTCATCCGCTTGGCGGAGATTTCGTAAGATACGGCGAATTGTTTTCATCGTTAATCACTCCAAATGTATTATACTTTGCTACATGAAAGAGGGCATTCTTCTTATTGATAAAAGTGCAGGTTTAACTTCAAGAAAAGTGGACAATTATTTGCAGCACCTTTTTAAAACAAAAAAAGCGGGACATTTAGGAACGTTAGATCCTTTTGCGACAGGCTTACTTATCTGCGGAATCGGACAAGGAACAAAGTTTTTTCCTTTTCTTCCCGATGAAGAAAAAGAATACGAAGCAACTTTAAAACTTAATATCCAAACAAATACAGGGGATTTAACGGGAAATAGGATAAAAGAGGAGAATCTTTCCTTTCCCAAAAAGGAGGAACTTGAAGAAGCAGCAAAGAAAATGCTTCTTTTAAAAGAACAAATTCCTCCGATGACTAGCGCAATTAAAAAAGATGGTGTCCCTCTTTATCGTTATTTCCAAAAAGGGGAAGAGAAGGAAAGAAAGGCTCGTCCGATTCGTGTTTTTTCTTTTAAAATTGTTTCTTATGATGAAAAGGAATGTACCATCACTTTTCAAACTAAAGTTTCTAAAGGGACTTATATTCGTGTTTTGGGAGAAACTTTTGCTTCTTATTTATCGCGCATTGGTCATTTGCTTTCTTTAAGGCGAATCGCAATCGGGAATATTTCTTTAAAATATGCGCAAAAGTTAGATGAAATTAATGATTTTTCTTTTGTTGAGGTAGAAAAAATCCTTCCTTTCTATCATGTTGATATTCAAGATTCCTCTCTTCTTTTTCTTGTGGAAAATGGGAGAAAAATTCATTCTTCCTACCCAAGCGATAAAATATATTTTACTTATCAAAATCGTCCTCTTGCCTTATATAAAGAGGAAGAGAAAGGAATGTATGTTTGCCTTAGAGGTTTTCGGTTATGAAAGTAATTTATCTTCCTTTTAATGAACAAATCAAAGAAGAAAAAGTGGGTACTTTGCTTCTTGGTACTTTTGATGGAGTGCATCGCGGTCATCAACGAGTAATTTTACAAGCGCGTCTTGATGGATTTGATCCTCTTGCCGTTTTGCTTTTTGAAGAGCCTCCTTCTTTTATTCTTCCTATTCATAAACGAAAAGAAGTGTTAACAAGTTTAGAAGATAAACTTTCTTATTTTGCGTTAAATGGAGTGGAAATTGCCTATATTTTGACTCCAAGTAAAGATTATTATGCGATGAGCAAAGAAGAGTTCTTAACAAAAGTTCTTTTGCCATTAAAACCCTCTCTTCTTGTTTTTGGGGAGGATTATCGTTTTGGAAAAGGCGCGGAAGGTACACCTTCCTATTTAAGAGAATTTTTCTCTCTAAAAGAGGTGCCTCTTTTTTGTATAAATGGGGAGAAAGCCTCTACCCAAACTATTGGAAATTATTTAGAAGCGGGAGAGATTGAAAAAGCCAATTTTATGCTTGGTCATTATTACGCGGTGAAAGGAAAAATTATTCCTGGCTTCCATAATGGCAAAAAAATGGGTTTTCCTACGATGAATTTATCTTTAAATGCTTCTTATTTACTTCCTAAACCCGGTGTGTATTTTTCTATAGCCTGGCTTGAAGGGAAGCCTTACCGCGCCATTACGAATGTGGGGAAAAATCCGACAATTGGTCTATTAAAAGAAAACCGTATTGAGACGCATTTGCTTGGTTATGATGAGGAAAGCTATGGAAAAGAAATTGAAGTTGACTTCCTTTCCTTCATGCGCGATGAAGAAAAATTTGCTTCCTTAGATGAACTTGAGGCACAATTAAAAAAGGATAAAGAAGAGGCAAAACATCATGCTCTTCCTTCCTTGCGATAGGAGATTTATGGATATTTTATTTAAAAACGTCAAGATTTTAAAAGATATTGAAAAGGGTGAAGTGCTAGAAGGAGAGTTGGCCGTTTCTGATCGTCGTATTTCTTATGTAGGAAAAAAGGCTCCTAGTATCCCTTATGACCGAGTCATTGAAGGAAAAGGAAATCTTTTGTTGCCCGGTTTTAAAAATGGTCATTCTCATTCTGCGATGGTTTTTGCCCGCAGTGCTTCGGATGATTTGCCTTTATCTTCTTGGCTTAAGGATAAAATTTTTCCTTTGGAAGATCATTTAAAGGAAGGCGATGTTTATGCCCTGACAAAAGTAGCCATCTTAGAATATTTAACTTCTGGAATTGTTGCCTCTGCGGATATGTATTATTTTCCGGAAGAAATTGCAAGGGCAGGTGAAGAAATGGGGTTCCGTTTTCTTCTTGTAGCAACCCCAAAAGGCGAAGGCGAGGATTTAGATGAATTTGCCTCTTTATGTCGTAACCGCAATAGCAAGCTAGATTCTTTAACTTATTTTGTTCCAGGATTTCATGCCGAATATACTGCTAGCGAGAAAATGCTCATTAATCTTTCAAAAATTACTCATGAACTTAAACTTCCTACTTGGGCGCATAATTCCGAAACAAAAGAGGAAGTCGAAGCGTGTAAAAGAAGACACCACGGCTTAACTCCTACAGAATATATGGAGTCTTTAGGGCTATTTGACTATGGTGGAGGAGGATATCACTGCGTTTATTTTTCTCCTCATGATATAGAGATTTTCCAAAAACATGGATGTCATATTGTCTCTTGTCCTGGAAGCAATGCAAAACTTGCCTCGGGAATTGCTCCTCTTTTAGAGTTTACAAAAGCAAACATTAATTTATCTTTGGGTACGGATGGTCCTGGTAGCAATAACGCTTTGGACATGTTTTATGAAATGCGTCTTGCTTCCGTCTTACAAAAGATTAAAGAAGGACGGGCGGATGCTTTTGATGGTTTGCTTGCTTTAAAAGCCGCAACTATAGGAGGAGCAAAAGCTTTAGGACTTCACGATTGTTTAACCTTAGATGTGGGACAAAAGGCAGACCTTATTCTTTGCGATTTAAAACGGCCATCAATGCAGCCTTTAAATGATCTTGCACGGAATCTAGTTTATAGTGGTTCAAAAGATATTGTTTCCTTAACCATGATTAATGGAAAAATTCTTTATGAAGAGGGAAAATTTTATGTAGGGGAAAAGGTAGAAGATATTTACCAAAAAGCGCAAGAAATTACCTCTCGTCTTTACCAAGAAGCAGAAAACCGTCTTTAACGCTATATAAATTTTCTTTTTCCCTTCTTTGAAAGCGCTTTAAAAAGAACTAAAATCAAAAACGGAGAAATGTTATGAAAAGAAAATGGATTCCTATCTTCTTTACAACCCTTTTTGGGTTACTTCTAGCTGCCCCACTTAATTTAATAAGTGTTGATGCGGCAGAAACAAGCGATACTGGGCTTGGAGGTTCTCTTGTTGAACCGGATTCTTATGGTTTAATTGGTGACTTTATCGATCCAAGAACCGGGAATACACAAGATTGGAATTCTAGCGATACTCTTCCTTTTGATGAGGAAACTATCGATGAAGAAACGGGTATTACTTGGTATACCTGGAGTTTAAAACTAGAAGAAGGTGACGAATTCAAAGTTTTTAAAAACGGAACGTGGATTGGTTATCAAACCGGGGGATTAAACGAAGAATATTTCACTTTCGCAAATGAAAACGACAAATGGAATTCTAACTGGAAGGTCTTAGAAACCGGTGTTTATGAAATCTCTTTAATGGACCAAGCCGAGACAAAAGATGATACGGTGACGGTATGGGATAAAGGAAATGTAACCGAGTTAGCTAGCGTTACAATTACTTATTATCATGAGGAAGAGGTTATTGAAACCGATGAAGCGATTGTAGGAACCATTTATAATCCCCATTGGGTTTATCAAGAAGGTTATGTACTAGAAGGATGGTATAAAAACCCTTCTTTGGATGATCAAAGTTATATTGTTTCCGGTTTTCTTGTCGAAGAGGCAACCTCAGTTTATGGAAAATATTCTCTTGCTGGTCCAGACCTTGTCATTTATCACGAAGGGGAGGCAAGTAACGCTTATTATTGGAATGATGTTTCTATGGCTACTGGGACAGCATGGCCAGGAGAAAGCATGACGAGTGTGAATGGCTTATGGGGGAATGTGCATAAAATTGTGATTCCTGCAGAATATGAAGCCTCAAGAATTATTTTTAATGATCCGATAAGTGCCACACAAACAGAGGACTTAGTCATTAATCACAGCATGATTTTAGAAGATGGCACTTATCCTATTTGGGGGAATGATCAAGGTTGGTATACTCTAGAGGAATCTGAGGCGAGAAACTCCGCTCTTGCATTTGTTACCTATTGGCAAGAAGAAGTGCGGATAAATAACGATGTTTGTTATTTAGAAGAAGACGCAGAAGCTTGGAACGTGTTGAAAGAAAAATATCTTTCTTTAAATAGCCTTGCCAGCTCACTTGTTGATGGAGTAAAAGATGGAGAAGGCACCATTGGCGAAACCATGTCCTATTTATCTCTTTTAATTGAAGGGGAAGGAAGGCCATCTGAATTATCTCCTTATCAAAATGGTTTTTATCTCACACTTGGTGTTTCTTTAGGCGCGATACTTCTTTTGGTATTCGCCCTTCTCTTCTTCTTTACAAGAAAGAAAAAGAAAAATTAATCATTTCTTTTCAAAGAAGGGCAGAAATGCCCTTTTTTTCTTTGAAAAAGTAAATGTAAGCGCTTGCTAAAACACCTAGCCATCCTTAAAATAAAAGAATTAAAAGGAGATTTCATTCATGAAGAAGAAATTTATCCTCACCTTATTCGTAGGACTTCTAGGATTGGCAGTTGGTGTCGCTTCTTATGGCGAAGTTACGCCACTGACGGTGGAGGCCGCCGCAGGTGAGACAAATTCAGCATCAGAAGAGTGGGCTTGGGTTAAGTATGGTTTAATTGGTGACTTTACTGATCCGCGGACTGGCACTTCTCAAGGTTGGAATCAAGGCGACACTTTGCCTTTTGGAGAAGGTTATACTTATGAAAATGAAACATGGTATGACATTACCATTACTCTTTACGAAGGCAATCAATTTAAAGCGTATTCTCCAACATCAGAAGAGGACAAACATTGGCTAGGGGCAAGCGGATGTGAAGATCCCGCTGGCTTAAATTCCGAGTATTTTGGCAAGGCAGATGGCGATAACTGGGTAGTTAAGAAATCTGGAACCTATGTTTTATCGGTCAAAGATGGCTGGGAAAATTGGAAGGACAATAATGGCGATGCTTACGCTTGGCGAAAAGGGGAACTTGCGGAGGTTCAGCCTGAAGAGTTTACCATCACTTATTACAACGGAAATGATGTCATTGCGGAAGATACAGCTTTAGAAGGAAGCACTTATACTCCTTCATGGAAGTATGTTGAAAATCATGTTCTTCGTGGATGGTATAGCGATCCCGAACTAGAAACACAAATCACGAACTTTGTGGTTAATGGAGATACAAACGTTTATGGAAAATATGAAGTTTGTACCGAGCATGATTTAGTTATTTATCATGAAGGAGAATACACTCATGCCTATGGATGGAATAGTGATTCTGGAGCGGAGCCTTTCCCTTGGGCCGAAGCGCAAATGGGTATTCCTACTTATCGCTATAATGAAAACGTTCACTTCATGATTTTCCCTGCTGAATACGAAGTAAACCGTGTTATTTTCCATAATAATAGTGGAACACAAACTCCTGACTTAATTATTGATCCAACAAAAATTGGTGAAGATGGAGTGTATGCAATTTGGGGCCAAGATGGTGTAAAGGAAAATCCTGAAAGTGGATGGTGGACGGAAGCGGAATCTTTGGATAGAGCTACAGCCTTAGAAATTGTTGAGTTATGGCATAGTTATATTCGTGTGAATGATGATGTTTGTTGGTTAACTACCGCAGAGGGTAAAACCATGTGGGAAACGATCAAAAACACGATTGATACCGTTACCGAAGGGACATATAACCTCGTTTATAATGCTCCAGATATTGAAGGTGTAACGATTGGTCAAACTTATGAATATCTTAGCCAATTTATTGATGGGAAGGGAAATGAAGCAGGATATGCACCATTTGCAGGTGGAATGAGTAACTCGGATATTACTCTTCTTGTTGGGGCTTTGCTTCTTGCTTTGACTCTTATTGGTGGAGGTATTTATCTTTCTTACCGTAAGAAGAAAGCGCGTCATCTTTAAGAAAAGATAAGGAGACCGTTTTGGTCTCCTTTTTGGTAGAATTTTATAAAAACTCTGCAAAACTAATATATTTTTATTTAAAATAAAGAAAAATTTGGAGGTTCTTATGTCAAAAAAGAAATCAAAAAAATTCTCCCTTCTTGCCGTTATCTTCTTACTTGTTGGTGTTATCGCCGCTATTGTTTGTTTAGCCGCTCCTGCAGCTGATACCTTAATGTTTGATTTTAAACTTCTCAATCCTCTTAACGGGGAGGTTGTAAGCGAAGAAATTACCGCTTTAATGACGGGATTTGGTCTTGCTTTTGGAACTTCAATTGAAAATGAACATATTTCCATGACCACAAGCGATCCGAATACGGCTGTCCTTGTTTTCTATATTCTTTTTGCAATTGGCGCACTTTTGGTCATTCTTGCTTTGCTTACTCGTTTATTGAAAAAGGCAGGAATTTCTCGTGTATTCGCTCTTGTTAGTGGAATTGCTTTGCTTGTTGGGGGAATTGGCTTTTTCTGCATTCCTTCTTTAGTGAGTCAAGACCTTCTTGATTTAGTTAATGCTTTAAATATTAATAACATTAGCGCGGCCTCTCTTACTTTGGGAGTTGGTGGTTATTTACCTGCCATTTGTGGTTTAACTGGTGCTTTAACCTCTTTTGGGGCCGCAATCATTAAAAAGTAATTTTCTCTTAAATCCTTTTCATTCTTAGTTATTTCCTTCACTATTCGTGTATTTATCTTTGTCATTCTAGTGAAAACAAAGACACTTTTCCTTTTTCTTTAATTTGCTATAGTAAAAGTGCAAAAGGGGGCTCTTTATGAATAAACAACTTTTTGTCTTTCTTACTCTTCCTTGTTTGTTCCTCATTAGTTGTGGGAATGCATACGGTCTTCCTGGAAAAGAAATTAGCAAAGAAGAGGCTTTAGAAATAGTTTCTAACTATTCGCAAGAGACCGTAAATGCAAAATATGAACCAGTAGGAAAAATGGACATCGTTGTGACAATTGTTGAATCCGAGGGAGAACTTGCCTCTCTTATGGGAAAAGAAGGCGATATCTTATACGAAGAAAGTGATCCAGAAGGGATGGATGCGATTGTTGTGGATGTTTCTTCCTTTGAGAAAATACCGGATGACGCTTCTTTTTATCAACACGAGAATGCTTTATGTATTGGGGCTATAGTGAATGTAGAAGAATTCATAGGTAGCCTAGAAGACTTAGAAGGGGAAATTGCTTTTGATGGAATTGAGTTGACTTTTGATGAGGTGATTCTTACCGCACAAATTAATGGCGATGGTTTATTAACGAATGCGAATCTTGATTTAAAAATTTTCTTTTCGGAAGAAAGTTACCTCCGAGTGGAGGCTCATTTAGACGTCACTTATGTTTTGAAATAAATTCCCTCTATACAAAAATGAAAGCGCTTTCTATAATACGCGCTACAAGAGAAGAGCAATTCGGCTATGCCTTTGCCTTCTTCTTTAGATAACGGAAAATCGATTTCCGTTCTCTTTCAAGGGGATAGGCCGTTTGGCCTATCTCTTTTTTAAAAAAGAGGGGAGAACCCTCTTTTAATTATTTTCTTTTAACGCCTTTTTATGAGCGTCATATTTCTTTCTTTCCGCTGTATTTAAAATTCTTTTGCGCATTCTTATCGCATGTGGGGTAATTTCCACAAGTTCATCAAGATTAATGTAATCAAGACACGCTTCTAAAGCCATTTTTCGAGGAGTTTTTAAGACTACGGTTGTGTCTTTTGTCGAACTACGAACGTTTGTCATTGGTTTACTCATTGTGCAGTTGACCGCTAAATCGTTTGGATAACGATGTTCACCGACAATCATTCCTTCATAGCAAGTTTCGCCTGGTGTAATAAACATTGTTCCGTGTTCTTCTACCTTTTCTAAAGCATACGCAGTAGCCGCACCCTTATCTGTAGAAACAAGCACACCAATTTGTCTTTCTCCTACTTCTTTAGAGAAAATTGGACGATATTCTTTAAAAGTGTGATTAATCATTCCATATCCTTTTGTCATGGTAAGGAAATTGGAGACAAATCCTAATAAGCCACGAGAAGGAATGACATAAGTTAAGGTGGAATTGACTCCATCATCAACTAAATCAAGAAGTTCAGCCCCGCGATCACCAAGAGTTGTCATAATATCCCCAACAAACTCATTAGGAACATCAATTCGTAAATCTTCATAAGGTTCGCATTTCACTTCATCAATTTCACGAACAATAACTTGCGGCTTTGATACTTCAAGCTCATAGCCTTCTCTTCTCATTGTTTCAATTAAAACTCCAAGATGAAGTTCACCACGCCCGGAAACTAACCATGCTTCGCGATTTGGTAAACGTTGATAACGAAGAGAAACGTCTTTTTGTGTTTCTTTAAATAGGCGATCTTCAATTAATCTTGCCGTGACAAATTTTCCATCCTGTCCACGCATAGGGGAACTATTTGTTCCAAATTCCATTTGTAAGGTTGGCTCATCAACGCGAAGAGGTGGCAATGGAGAAAGATAAAGATCACCACAAACCGTGTCACTAACGCCAATATCGGGTAATCCAGCAAGACCAATAATATCCCCAGGCCCTGCTTCATTGACCTCCTCACGTTTCATCCCAAAGAAGGTATAAATTTTTATAACTTTAAAAGTTTTTGTGGAGCCATCTGGACGAACATCGGTTACGGTATCTCCTACCTTAACATGACCGCGGCGGATTGTGCCAATACCAATTCGTCCTACAAAATCGTTGTAATCAAGCAAAGCTGCCTGCCACTGGAAGGGACCTTCACTGCAAGCTGGATCGGGAATCTCATTTAAAATTAAATCAAGTAGAGGAGCCATGCCTGGCTTTTGATCATTTGGATTAGGAGATAAGGAAGAAGTATTACTAAGAGCACTACAATAGCAGGTCGGGAAATCAAGTTGCGATTCATCGGCGCCAAGCTCGATAAATAAATCAAGAACTTCGTCAACCGCTTTTCGAGGATCGGCATGTGGACGGTCTACTTTATTAATAACCACAATAGGTTTAATCCCGTTTTCTAAAGCTTGTTTTAAGACAAAACGAGTTTGCGGCATGGTTCCTTCATAAGCATCAACAAGAAGCAAACAACCATCTACCATGCGCATAATCCGTTCTACTTCACCACCAAAGTCGGCGTGCCCGGGAGTGTCAACGATATTAATTTTTGCGCCCTTATAATGAATCGCAGTCGTTTTGGCAAGAATCGTAATTCCTCTTTCTTTTTCTAAATCATTACTATCTAACATACGGTCACTTACCGTTTCGTTGTTGCGAAATGTGCCAGAGGATTCCAGCAAAGAATTCACTAGTGTGGTCTTCCCATGGTCCACGTGGGCAATAATTGCGATATTTTTAATCTTCATCGTATCTCCCTCTTTTGCGGGCCGATTATAGGACTTTCTTTTTTAAAATGAGAAGAAAAAGGTTACTTTTTCTTAGAAAACCGCTTTCTTAAAGAAAGAGTAGTATTTCAAATAAGCATTGATTGCTACAGACCTCATAAAGTGCTTTAATTCTTCTACCGAATTTAGGTAAGAAAGGATAATTCATGTCTCCATCGCAAATTACTTGGCTTATCTTTGAAATCATTAATTACTTCTTTATTATTCTTACTTCTATTAGTTTCCTTTTCCAAATTGTTATGATTCTTTGTTTTTTCTTAAAAGAAAAACATTTTAAAAAGGCAGATAAATACGCAAAAATTGCCATTTGTATCCCGGGACATGATGAAGAAGAAGTCATTGCTAAAACAGTAGAGACTATGCTTACGACTCTTGATTATCCTAAAGAGAAATATGATGTTTTTGTTTGTGCGCATAATTGTCACGATGAAACGGCCTTGCGTGCAGAAAAAGCAGGCGCCCATGTTCTTATTCTGAATAATCCTCAGCAAAAAACCGCAGGATATCCTACAGACTTTTTAATGAAGCATGTCATGCAAGAACAACTTGGTTATGACTTTGCCATTAAGTTTGATGCCGACAATATTCCTGATAAAAATTATTTAAAAGTGATGAATGATGCTTATCAAGAAGGGGTAGAAATTGCCCGACCTTTTGAAGCTTCAACAAATGCTACCCAAAATACATGGACCGCGGTATCGGCAGCCTACTATATTCGTGATGGTCGAATTGCTTGTAATTTCCGTGAACGTCTCCATCTTGATTCTGTTTTAACGGGTGCAGGAATGATGATTTCAACGAAAGTCCTTCGTGAAGTGGGAGGCTATGATGCTTATTCCCGCAGCGATGATACGGAATATTCTTTAAAAAGATTATTAGAAAATAAACGCATTCATTATGTGGCTGACGCCATTGTCTATGAAGATCAACCAAGCACTGCCAAAGATACATATGCTCGTTTATCCAGGATGGGGAATGGGATTAATCGTGTTTTTTGGCGTTATGGCTTCCGTTTATTTGGCCATTTCTTCGTATCCGGAAAGTGGAGCAATATCGATTTATTTTGGCAATTATTCTTTGTTCCTTTAGATGTAATTTGTTTCCTTTGGTATCCTCTTTATTACATTGCTTATGCGATTTGCCACATCATGAATGCTTTTGGAGATTTTGCTGGACAAGTATTGCCTTGGCTTGGAAGTGATGCCGCAAGCGCTGCCGCTTCTAGTCAAAATGCCCTTCTTTCCTTAGCGTTGATGGCAGGAGTTATTATTCTTAGCTTCTTAGTGCTTTATACCATTCAAACCTTCTTAGCAATTTTCTTAGTGAAGAAAAAACTAGGAATTCATCACATTAAAGGGCTAAAAAGGGGAGCCTTTCTTTCTTCTTTATTCATGGTCTTTTATGGTTTTTGCATTATCGCAGGAATTTTTACAAATGCTGGTTGGGCAAAAGTAAAAAGAAATGTGGAAGAAAAGAAAGATAAGATGGATGCTGCTAGGAAAGAGTAATCCAAGATGACTTTATAATGACGGATGTGATCAAAACCTATAAAAATAAACCTTAATTTTTTAATTATCGTTTTCATGCTCATTATGATGAAGGTAGATTGGCACTATAACTTGTACTTGGCCGTCATTTTTTTATACTATAACTAGAAAGAATTTTTGGTTTTTGATGGAACATTTTTCTCAACCATAATTCTTTTGAACTTTATAAAGAGTTTTAAAGCCCGCATTTCTGTCATGGAGGTGAATTATGAAGCATAAGTCATTCCTATTGTTCGGTTTCTCGTTTCTCTTTCTAGTATCTTGTTCTCCTGAGGGATTAAGCATTCCCTCTTCTTTAAAGAGTGAAGATTCCTCTACTTCAATGTCTTATGTGGGACCGGCTCCAAATTCTTATGAAATTGCCTATTTTCCGACATGGGACGAAACTCTTTCTTATTTATCAGAGGTTGAAGAAATGAAAGGAGAAACCTTGTTTACTCCTCCCATTGAAAATCCTCCTAATATTTCTTCTTTAGCGACCCTTTATGGGGCAACGTTAAGAGGAGAAGGGTCTTCTTATCAAGAGTATACTTTAGGTTCTTATCCTTTGGACATTCCTTCTATTTCTTCTTTAACCATTTCTTATTTTGGGGAAGAAGAGGAACTTTTATTGCGTGTGATTCTCTATTCAAAAGAAAAGGATATGGCAACTCGCTTTACCTATAACGGAAAGAAAGAAGAATTTATCAAAGATTCTGGATACTTTTCCTTACTAGAAGAAGCTTGGGAACCTTTTATAAAAACTCCGATTACTTGGTTAGCCACCTTTGATCCTTGTCTTTTTTAAAAAGAAAAACTTTTCATATCCTTGAATTCCTTTATAGTTATCTTCATGGAAAAAATATATGAACAACTAGAAAGGTCGACAAAACGCGACCCAAAGGGAATTGCCCTTCGTTTTGAAAAGGCAAAAATAACTTATGAAAAATTATTCAAAGAAGTGAAAAAAACAGCAGAAAAATTGGTGGCTTTAGGCATTCAAGAAAATGATGTTGTCGCGACCAACCTTCCAAACTGTGTCACAAGTGTCTACCTTTTATATGCTTTAGATTATCTAGGCGCGATTGCCTATATGATTCACCCATTAACTCCTGATCAACAATTAGATGGCTTTTTAAAAAAAGCAAAGGCAAAAGCCTTATTTTGCTTAAATATTGATGCGAATCGTTTACGTAAGGTTGTTAATATCCCCGTAATTGCGGTGAATCCTTATTCGGTAGGAAATCCTTTGATGAAGGTGTTATCTTCCTTAAAAAGTCATCTTTCAAAGAAGGTACTTTCTTTCTCTTCGCTTCCTTTAAAAGAGGCAAAAAGAAGCAAAAAAGATCCTCAAGATACTTCGGTATATTTAAATTCTGGCGGGACGAACGGAGAACCCAAAATTATCATGCTTTCTAGCGGAGCGATTGCGAATTTAGCAAGCCGAGGTTTTGAAATCATTAACTTAAAATCCGGAAAAGAAGCCAAGATGTACACGGTTATTCCTCTTTTCCACGGTTTTGGTTTGGCAATGGGTGTTTGTACCCCTTTAGAGGCCGGAGGCCAAGTGATTCTTGACTTAAAATTCCATAGTGAGAAAGCCATTAAAAGAATGAAAAAGGGAGAAGTTAGCATCATTATTGGGGTACCTGCTTTGTATAATGCCCTTCTTCATAATAAAGACTTCAAAGGAAAGGCAATTAAAAATCTTGTTGCGGCGTTTGTTGGGGGAGACTCGGTTACTCAAACTTTATTAGATTCTTTTGATGAATGTAGCAAAGATTCTGGTGGCATTTGTCGTCTTCATGAAGGGTATGGCTTAACCGAAACGGTCACAGTTTCCAATGTAAATACGGATTTTGCCTCCAAAAAAGGAACGGTAGGAAAACCATTAAAAGGAATTGAAGAAATTGTTATTTCTTTAGATGATCAGCATGTTTTAGGTCCAAATGAAGAAGGAGAAATCCTTATTAGCGGCCCTACTTTAATGAATGGTTATTTTGAAGATGAAGCGTTAACAAAAGAAACTTTTCTTGAAATCAATAAGAAAAAGTATGTCCGAACAAAAGATTTAGGATTTCTGGATGAAGAAGGCTATCTCCATTTTAAATCGCGTTTACGAAGAATCGCAAAAATTAATGGGGTTATTGTTTGTCCAAGTGACTTAGAAAAGTTAGCTTTAGAAGATAAGGGAATTTATGAAGCGTATTCTTATGCGTCAAAACATCCGCGCTTTGGCGAAATTTTAAATCTTGTTTTAGTGAAACAAAAAAACTCTTCCGAGGAAGAAGAAACTATCCAAAAAAGAATTTTGGAACGTATTCATCAAGAGTTACCTATTTATTATCAACCAAAAAATGTGTTTTTTGTGGAGAAATTAAAACGGACTGCTGTAGGAAAAGTAGATGATTCTGCCTTTCCTAAAGAATGATTTTTGAATTATTTATTCTTATTTTGCAGAGATTTTTCCCTTTTTAATCTTCTTAATTTCTATAAATAAGGAAAGAAAAAACACAGGAAAGAAAAAAGTGGTTTTTCTTATAAAAAAAGGTATACTTGCCCTCGCGACACTCCTAGTCAATGCCGATTCTCCTCGACTTGACCAGAGGGCTGCCCAAAAAGAAGGAAAGGAGAAAAAGATGGCTTTAAAGAAAGAAGAAAAGAGCACCATCATTAAAAAGTACGGGAAAAGTGCTACCGATACAGGAAGCGCGGCTGTACAAGTTGCTCTTCTTACGAAGCGGATTGAAGATCTTACTGCCCATTTAAAAGAGAACAAGCAAGATGCTTGTGCTCGTCGTTCCTTACTAATTTTAGTAGGAAAAAGACGTAGCTTACTTGGCTATTTAATGGCAACTGATCGTCCTGCTTATGAAGAATTAATTGCTTCCTTAGGATTAAGAAAGTAATTCATAAGAAATTTGCTTCCCTTAAGGGAAGCTTTTTTCTTAGAAAAGCATTTCTTATCTCTATCTTTGTTTATCTATGTTAAAATCCACCCGTTAAAAAATAAGAAAGAGAAAAAATAAAGATGAAACATGTCTATGAATTCGATTTCGCAGGAAGAAAACTTCAAGTGGAAATTGGCGAAATCGCAAAACAAGCCGATGGTGCGGCTTTCGTTCGCTTTGGCGACACAGTAGTTCTTTCTACTGTTTGTGGTTCAGATGAACCAAAAGATGGGGACTTTTTCCCGCTTACTGTTGAATTTTTAGAAAAGCAATATGCCGTGGGCAGAATTCCTCAAAGCTTTTTAAGAAGAGAAGGACGTCCAACAGAACATGCTACTTTAGCGGCTCGTTTAATTGACCGTCCTATTCGTCCTTTATTTCCTGAAGGGTTCCGTAATGAAGTACAAGTTGTGAATACGGTCATGTCTGTTGATTACGATAACACCCCAGAAATGACCGCGATGTTTGGCTCTTCTTTGGCTCTTGGAATTTCGGACATTCCTTTTGATGGTCCTGTTTCTGGCGTTTATGTTGGAAGAGTAAATGGAAAGTTAATCATTGATCCTACCGATGAAGAAAGAAAAGCAAGCGATATTGATTTAGCAGTCGCAGGTACAAAAGATGCCATCATGATGGTAGAAGCAGGTGCTAGAGAAGTTCCAGAAGAAGAAATGCTTGATGCCATTATGTTTGGCTTTGAAGCCATTAAAGAACTTTGTGCTTTCCAAGAGAAAATAATCAAAGAAATAGGAAAGGCGAAAAGAGAAGTTGTTTTATATGTCCCAGATCCTGCAATCAAAGAAGATATTGATGCGCGAATTAAGACGAGAATGGTCAAGGCCATTTCCATTTTTGATAAACTTGAAAGACAAGATGCTATCGATGCTTTAAAACAAGAAATTATTCAAGATTACGATACAAGAACCTATCCTTCTGAAAAAGAACATGTTGCCACCATGCGCATGGTCAATGACATTTTAGAAAAAATGGTCGCAGATGAAGTACGTCGTTTAATCACGGAAGAAAAAATTCGTCCCGATGGAAGAAAAGTCGATGAAATTCGTCCTTTAGATGCGCAAGTGGATTTATTGCCTCGTGCTCATGGATCGGCAATGTTTACCCGCGGACAAACGCAAGTCATTTCCACAACGACTTTAGGACCTCTTAGTGATGCTGAAATTATTGATAACATTACGACAGAAACCGAACGTCATTTCTTCCATCACTATAACTTTCCACCCTTCTCGGTTGGGGAAGTTCGCCGTATGGGTTCTGTAGGAAGAAGAGAGATTGGACACGGAAAACTTGGGGAACGCGCTCTTTCTTACGTTCTTCCTAGTATTGAGGAATTCCCCTATACCATTCGCTGCGTTTCTGATGTTGTAGAAAGCAATGGTTCTTCTTCTCAAGCCTCTATTTGTGCTTCCTGTCTTTCCTTAATGGCAGCGGGAGTTCCCATTAAAGGAATCGTTTCTGGTATTGCTATGGGCTTAATTAGTAGCGGTCCCTTAGACGAGGAACATCCTTATACGATTCTTACAGACATCCAAGGTTTAGAAGACCATTTTGGGGATATGGACTTTAAGTGTGCTGGTACCGAGAAAGGGATTACCGCCTTACAGATGGACATTAAGATTCATGGCGTTACTCGGGAAGTTTTATCTCTTGCTTTAGCGCAAGCAAATAAAGCTCGAGCAGAAATTCGTGAGGTTATGAAGAAAGCGATTGCTGAACCTCGTTTAGAAGTTTCAAAGTGGGCGCCAAAAATGGTCACTTTCCAAATTGATCCTGAGAAGATTCGCGATGTTATTGGCACGGGAGGAAAAGTGATTAATGACATTATTGCTCAATGTGATCAAGTAAAAATCGATGTCGAAGATAGCGGAAAAATCACAATTTATCATTTCAAAAAAGAAATGATTGAAAAAGCAAAAGGCATGATTGATGACATTACTCGTGAAGCGAAAGTGGGAGAAATTTTTGAAGGGAAAATTACCCGTGTAGAAGAGTATGGTGCTTTTGTAAACTTATTCGGAGATACCGATGGTTTATGTCATGTTTCACGCTTATCTTGGGATTATATTGAGGATGCAACAAAATTCTGCAAAGTAGGCGAAACAATGAAGGTGGTCGTCATTGGGCTTGATGAAAAAGGCAAAGTAAAAATTTCTCATCGTGAGTTCTTAGAAAAGCCAGAAGGCTATCAAGAAAGAAGCGAGCGCCCTTCTTCTGAGCATCGAGGAGAACGTCCTTCTCGCCGTGATTCACGTCCTCGAGGCGGAAAAGATCGTCGTCATTAAGGTCGTCATAAAAAGAATGGAGGGTTCGCCCTCCTTTTTCTTTTAAAGAAGAAATGCTAGACTAAAGCATGAGCATGTATCTTCGGCCCTCTTTCCTTAAAATTGAAGGTCTTTTAGGACTAGAAAAAGGCGCGATTGATTTTGGAGAACGAAAACGCTTTAAAAAGGGAACTTTTAATCCTTCAATTCCTTCATTTTTAGGAATTTATGGATATAACGGTTCAGGAAAAAGCGCTTTAATTTATTCCTTACGGCTTCTTTCTTCTTTCTTTCAAGAAAAAGAGGATTTTGCTTTGCGGAAAGAATTAATTCACGCAAAAGCAAGCAAAGCATCCATCGTACTTGATACTTTGTTAATGGATGATTGTGATCCTTTAGGATTTTTGACTTATGAATTAACGATACATAAAGAGAGAAAAGGAAAGTCTTTTGGAGAAGAACGATTCACCTATCAAAAAGAAGAAGGGAAAAAATTGGGAAAAAAGATTTCTTTCCTTCGGAAAAGATCTTTATCCTTAAAGGGAACTGCCTTAAAAGAACAAAAAGATCCCTACAGTCAAATCTTTTATGAGACCATAAAAAATCATCTTTCTTTTTATCCTTTAAAGGAGGAGAGCAGTCCTTATTCCTCCTTAATTTGTGGGAACAAAATTGAGGAAAAAGCCTTAATGCCTTTTGAAGAACGTTTATTATCTTCTCTTCCCATTATGTCTTCTTTATTGCCAATTCCTTTGTCTATTAAAGTAAAAAAAGAAGAAGGAAAAGCGTATTTCATTTTAGAAAAAGAAGGAAAAGAACTTCCTTATCTTCAAGAATCGGAAGGGACAAGAAAATTACTTTCTCTTTTCCTCCCTTTAAGTGCCTATTTATCTTCTTCAAAAGAATGGGTAATTTTAGATGAAGTAGATGCAGGGATTTTTGAATATTTATTTGGAGAATTGATGAAATCTTTATACATAAGAGGAAAAGGTTCTCTTATTTTTACTTCCCATAATTTACGGACACTTGAAACTTTGCCTCATCATCATGCCCGCTTTGCCTCTTTGCTTGTCGCCGGACGGTTTTTTGAATTATCCGTGCGAAAAGGGGCGAATTTACGGGATGCTTATCTCCGTTCCTTAGCCTTAAAAGAAGAATATCCCGGGGAAGATATTCCTTCTTTTATGAGACGAGCGTCAAAATTAGGAAAAGGAGAATAAATGGGCGTTCTTCTTTTTCTAGTCGAAGGGGTGACTGATCAAACCACCTTAGAAAGTCCCTTAATCAATTTGTTTCTTACTCTTGGAGAAGAGCGTCCTTTATTTTTCCATCCTGCCAATGGGGATTTAACCGCGAAAGGGGGAAAGAAAGGAACTTCCACGCGCGATGGCATCAAAAAAGAAATCGAGACTTTTTGCCAAGAGAAAAAACTCACCATCAAAGATATTGATGTGATTGTTCAACTTACGGATTTAGATGCTTCTTTTGCCCCAAAGTCCACCTATATTGAAAGCAAAAGCATTTCTCGTCAAACTTATGTTCCGGAGGAGTGCCTAGTTTATGTAGAAGAAAAGGAAAGCTTATATTTTTCAAGAAAAAGAAAGGCGGACAATTTACTTTTTCTTGTAGAAGGAAGAACTTTATGGATAAAAAGAAGAAAAATCCCTCATCTTCTTTGTTATTTTTCGATTAATTTAGAACATGCTCTTTATGGAGAAGCAAATTGTCGTACGCATGAAAAGAAAGAATTCGCTTTCCGTTTTGAAGAAGAATTTGCAGAAGATGCTTCTGCTTTTAAGAAATTATTAGAAGAGTTAGGAAAAGGAAGAGAAGACTATCTTGCCTCTTGGCAAGAATCTTATCTTTTAGATCACGCATATGAACGGGGAAGTAATCTTTATGCAGGATTAGAATGCATTCTTGGTGTACAAAAGATGCCACTTCTCTAATTTTTACCCTAAGAAGGTGATTCTTTTTGTATAATAGAAACGAGGAACGACTATGAACATAAACGGAAAAATACTCTTTGCGAGTGATTTACATGGGCGTAAAGAGCGCTGCATCTCTTTTCTTGAAAGGATTAAAGAAGAAAAGCCAGATGCTATTCTTATGGCCGGCGATTTAATTTATTATGGGCCACGAAATGGAATTCCTGATGATCTAGACGAAGCCTATGTACGAGAGGCTTTAAAAGGGCTTTATGAACAAGGGAACTTTTTTTCGGTAAAGGGGAACTGCGACAGAATGGAAGATGAAATTCCTTTTGCGGTTCCTTTATTTTCGGAAATTGATTTAAACCAAAAAAGAGTGGCCTTATTTCATGGACACGAAGAATCTCTTCTTATGCTTTCTTCCCGTTCTTATGATGTTTATTGTTTCGGCCACACCCACCTTTATTTAATAGATGATACAAAAGAAGGACTATTTTTAAATCCTGGTTCGCTTGGTTTTCCTAAAAATGGAAATGAACCCACGTATATGATTATTCACGAAGATTGGAAAATTGAACTTCATCGGTTAAGCGATGGAAAAATGATGAGAAAATATCAAGCCTTTCGGAGGAATGAACGATGAAGGATGTCGTTAAAATATTTGCTCTTGGAGGCTTAGACGAATCAGGGAAAGACTGTTATTGCGTTGATATCAACGGGGATTTATTTGTCATTGGTTGTGGTTTACGCTTCCCAGATCGCACAATGCCTGGAGTGGATTATGTCGCCCCAGATTTAAGTTATTTGCTTGAGAACAAAGAGCGTATTAAAGCGTATTTTCTTTTGCACGGACACGATGATGAAATTGGTGCGCTTGTTTATGTTTATAACCGCGCGCCAGCCCCTATTTATGGCTCAGATGTGACCCTTGCCATGCTCCATTTATTTGCAAAATCCGTTGGGAAAAGCGATCTTGTTTTTGATGAACATCCCGTTGCTAGTAGTGCCGATTTTGTTGTGGCAGGAAGAAAAATTCATTTCTTTTCTACGGCCCATTCCATTGCTAAAAGTAGTGGTCTTGCGATTGAAACGAGTTTGGGGCATGTTGTTTTTACCGGTGATTTTGTTGTTGAAAACTCTGCAGATCCCAATTATTTGCACGATATTAACGCCATCGCGCGGTTAGCTGAAACTCCTACTTTGGTCTTGCTTTCAGAATCCTCTTACGCTGAAAAACCTGGTTATACCGCACCAAAACACCGAATTTCCTCACACATTGATGTAGCCATAAAAGATGCTCCAGGTCGAGTTTTTTGTGCTCTTTTCTCCTCGAATTATTTCAATATTGACGAACTGATTCGTATTGCTAAAGAAACAGGAAAAAAGATTATTCCTTATGATGAAGAAACTCGTTCTTTATTAGAAAGCGCTGCAGAAGTCCATCAATTACTTATTCCAAAAAACAATTATGCTCCTTATGAAGATTTACATCGCCTGCGTGACAAAGACATTGTTGTCTTAATTTTAGGGGCGGGACGAGATTTATATGGAAAAATCGCTCTTTTAGCGGCTGGGACCAATGAAACGCATAAGTGCTATTTAAAGGAAACTGATACCTTTATTATGGCGGCCCCAGGAAACGATAATACTGAAATTGAGGCTACTGATGCTCTTGATGAACTTTATCGAAGCGGTGTACGGGTGCTTTCTTTATCTAAGAAACAATTATGGCGTATGCATGCTTCGGAAGAAGATTTAAAGATGATGGCGGCTTTGCTTAAGCCAAAGTACTATTTACCTGTGAAAGGATTTTATAAAGATTTACTTGCGAATGCTCAACTTATCTCTTCTATGGGTATTGGCTTAACTCACAAAAATATTTGTATTTTAGATGACGGAATTACGGCGATTTTTGACGAAACAGGATTACGGACTCTTGATGAAGGGATACCACACGGCAATGTTTTAATTGATGGAAGTAGCGTGGGTGATGTCGGCAAAGAAGTCATTCAAGACCGTGAAAAATTAGCCGGAGGAACCATTCTTATTGGGCTTACTTTATCTAAAAAACGGCGGCTTCTTCTTGCTGGACCAGAAGTAGAAATTCGCGGTCTTGCCTATTTAAAAGAGACTGAGCCTTTAAGACGAGAAATGAATAAAATTGCCCGCAGTATTGTCGAAGAAGGCTTAAAAAGAAAAGAAGTGGATTTACCCACAATGAAAAGTGATCTTTATGATAAATGCGTTCGTTATTTAAGAGGGCGCTGTCAAATGGAACCCCTTATTATTCCGCTTCTTGTAGAAGTTCCTTAAATTTTAAAAATTGGTGAAGAATCCGCGCTTAAGGATGAAAATCCTTTTATAATAAATAAGCATGAGTAAACGCGTATACGGGAAAGATAAAGTAACTTCTGCTCTTGGAGCCACACTCCTTTTGTTTTCTTTGCTGCTCTTTTTAGCTCCCGGCACCTCTTTTTGTTATCTTGTTTTTCCTCTTTTTTATCTTTTTGGTTTAGCAGGAATTTGGTTTGTTCTTCCTTTTTTTATGGTTACGGGTGTGATTCTTGTGATTTATCACTCCCTTCCAAAGAAGAGATTTTGTGGGAATGCTTTTCTTGCTTTTTTCTTTCTCTTACTTGGATTTTCCCTTCTTTTTACCACTTCCTTATCTGATTTTTCTTCCTATAGTGAGTCCCTTGTTCAATTTCTTAAGGAAGAAGAAGCCATCAAAATGTATTTTTCTCTTGATGCCGGAGGAGGAATTTTAGGTTATGGCTTAATGAGTTTATTTTCTCTTGGAGGCCTTCCTTTATCCTACTTTATTGGTTCTTTGCTTTTGTTGCTTGGTATTGTTTCCTTTCTTTTTCCTTATTTCTTTTTATGGATGGATTTATATAAATCGCGTCTTCGTTTCCAAGAAGAAAAGAAAAGCTACCTCCCTCACGAAGAGATGACGAATTCTCCCCAAGAGGTTCCTACTTTAAAAGTAGAAGAAGAGAAAAGTTCAACTTCTCGAAGTGAACTTTATATGGACTTACCAAAAGTTGATGTAGCGGAAGAATTTATCGCCCCGCCAAAACGTTATTCAGAAGCGGCTCATGATGATGGTTTAAAACCTGTTTATTTCGATGAAAATAAGGAATCCGTTTCGCAAAAAATAGTCCATGCTCAAGATGTAACGCCATCTTCTAAAGAAGAGCCTTCTTCTATCAAGACAGGGGAATCTACCCTAAGAAAAGAAGAAAAAGCCCCTTCCTTTGATGATTCTTTTGAAAGATCTAGAAAGGAAGAGATTAAAGAGAGTGTCCTTTCTTCTATCGAGAAGAAAGATGAAAGCCCTCTTTTAAAAGAAACTCCTTATGATTCTTCTAAGGAAGAAAAGAAAGAAGAAAATGTGTCTCTTTCTTCTTCTTTAGAAGAGGCTCCTCTTAAAAAAGAAGCTGAATCCGTTACTCTTCCCAATTTACCAAACGAACAAGAAGAGACACGTCCTGTTACTTTAGAAGAAAAAAAGGAAGAAACTCTCCCTCTTCCTGAGGTGGATTTAGGACCAGCATTAAGCGAAGAAGAAATTACTTTAATGAAGTTAGGGCAGGGAAAGAGAAAAGAACGCGCCTCTTATGAATTTCCTTCTTTGGACTTATTAAAAGCGTATGGTTCTTTAGAAAATGAAGAAGAAATTCATAAAGAATGCGAGGTAAGAAAAGACGCAATCAATCAAGCCTTTATGGATTTAGGGGTTGGGGCTTCTATTGCTGGATATACGATTGGTCCTTCGGTAACGCGTTATGATATTCAAACTGAGAAAAACGTTTCTGTTTCTACCGTTACCCGTTTTGTGAAAGATTTATCAGTGCGTCTTGGTGGAGTACAAACCCGTTATGAAGAAGTTGTTATGGGTTCTCCTTATAGTGGCTTAGAAATTGCCAATACCGAAACAACAACGGTTGGCTTACGGGAAATGATGGAACACATGAAGCCTAGGGAAAAATTGCCTTTGGCGGTTCCTTTTGGTAAAACAATTTCCGGGGAATGCGTTTCAGGAGATTTAGGAGATTTCCCTCATATGTTAGTCGCGGGAACTTCTGGTTCAGGAAAATCCGTATTCATGCATGGTTTAATCATGTCTTTAATCATGAGAAATCGTCCTGAAGACTTGCGCCTTTTAATGATTGATCCTAAGAAAGCAGAACTTAATAAATATCGCGAACTTCCTCATCTTCTTTGTCCTATTATCACCGATGCTCAACAGGCTAAAGTTGCGCTTGACCGTTTATGCGATGAAATGGAGCGACGCTTCGATATTATCTCGGCAGCGGATGTGAGTAGCATTAATGAATTTAACCGCGATTATGCACCGGATTATGATTTAGAGCCACTTCCTGTCATTGTTTGCTTTATCGATGAATATGCAGACTTAGTGGATAGCTGCAAAATGATTGGGGAACCGGTGGTTAAACTTGCCCAAAAGGCTCGGGCTGCGGGTATTCATCTTGTTGTCGCAACTCAGCGTCCTAGTGTAAACGTAATTAATGGCACAATTAAGGCAAATTTACTTGTTCGTGTCGCTTTGGCTGTATCTTCTTATGTGGATAGTAATACGATTCTTGACCAAGGAGGCGCAGAAAATCTTGTTGGGCATGGAGATATGTTGATTTCTTGTGCTCAATTATCAAGAACAGGTCTTGTCCGTGCTCAAGGCTGCTATGTTTCCGGAAGAGAAATTCGTGAAGTTTGCGATTTTATTCGTCAAGAGAGGTCGGCAAATTACGATCCTAAATTTTTAAATTTAGAAGAAAAAGAAGAAAGTATTATCACGGTTGCGACCGCTCCAAAAGTCGATCACGCTTCCTTAAAACAAGCAACGGATAATGAATTTTACGAAGAAGTTCGCGCTTATGTTATGACGCTAGATTATTGCTCGGTTAGCGCCTTAAGAAGAGTGTATGGGATTGGTTTTCCTAAGGCCGGGAGCATTTTTGATCGTTTAAAAAAGGAAGGAATTGTTGCTAGCGGGCCCACAAGTACTTCCGCAAAAGGAAGCAAAGTACTGATTCATACGGAGGAAGAATTAGAAGCTTCTTTACGTCTTTTAGAGGAGAAAAGCGATGAAGGTGGGAATTGATTTAGTTAAAATTTCACGCCTTTCCTCGCCCTCTTCTCATTTTCTAAATCGGATTTTAACGGAAGAAGAACATGCCTATTATGAAAACTCATCCCATCCTTCTTCTACTCTTGCGGGCATTTGGGCAGCAAAAGAAGCCTATTTAAAAGCCATACAAAAAGGTCTTGGTTTTCTTCCCTTTAAAGAAATTATGGTGCATCATTATGAAAATGAGGGTCCAAGCCTAGAAGTTTGTGGGGAAATTTACCCTTTATCAATTAGTCATGACGGAGGATACGCAGTAGCGGTAGTAATAATTCCATGAAAGATACATTTCTCTCAGCACGACTTGTGGAACCAAGTCTTATTCGTTTAGTCTTATTTAGTTCGCTTTCTTATGAGCCTTTTGATGCTCTTTTGCTTGTGGATAAGAAAAACTATCTTCCTTTAAAAGCTAGCCGTATTAATAGCACATCGAATGTTTTAATTGCGGAATATCATCTTTCTTCGCCTTTAGAACTTGGTCATAGTTATGCCTTATCCATTTATAACTATCCCTTAATTCCCCTTGATGTATCTGAAGCCACTTCTTTTCCTGATTTTGATCGGCAATATGCGTATCACGGAAACGATTTAGGGGCCACTTGGCATGAAGATTACACCGATTTTGTTCTTTGGGCACCTCTTGCAAGCTCAGTTGTTTTAAAAGTACGAAGACGCGATAACCTTACCGGACGTTGGCATTTCCGCGAGATGGAGCGGGGAGAACATGGTGTATGGCGCTTGCGCCTTAAAGGAGATTATTCCTTGGCCCGTTACTCTTTTGTTGTCACCAATAGTGAAGTAACAATTGAAGCCATTGATCCCTATGCGAAAGCTTCTGGACCAAATGGAGAATATTCTGTTGTTTTAAATCCTACTTTATGCACGCCATTAAGCGTAGAAACAAAAGATTTACCTTCTTATCCTTCCCCAACCTCCGCTATTGTATATGAAACATCCATTCGTGATATTTCGGTGAATAAAGACAGCAATATTTTTCATAAAGCGCAGTATCTTGGCTTAGTAGAAGAAGGCAGAAAAAGCAAGGGAGGGAATCCAGCAGGACTTGATTATCTTCTCTCTTTGGGAGTCACTCACGTGCAAATTCTCCCCTTTTATGATTTTGCCACCATTGATGAACGGCACCCTCTTTCCTCTTATAACTGGGGGTATGATCCTCAACAATATTTTGTTCCGGAAGGTTCTTATTCCCAAGATGTAGAAAATCCCTTATCTAGAATTAATGAATGCCGGCAAATGATTGATACCCTTCATAAAAAGGGAATCCGCGTCATCATGGATGCCGTATACAACCACGTTTATGAATATCAGCGTTCTTCCTTTGAAAAAATAGTTCCGAATTACTATTTCCGAAGAAAAAAAGACGGGAGAATGGCGAATACTTCCTATTGTGGAGACGATGTTGCAAGCGAACGGACCATGGTACGGAAATTAATTGTCGATAGTGCGAAACACTGGATTGATTTTTACGGTGTGAATGGTTTCCGTTTTGATTTAATGGGTATTGTTGATGTGGATACGTTAAAAGCCATCGAACGATACGGCAAAAGCAAAGATTCATCCTTCCTTTTATATGGAGAAGGATGGAATATGGGTGGAGAAGTCAATGTACCTTTAGGACACATGGATAATGCTTCTCTTCTTCCTGGTTTTGGCTTTTTTAATGATTTCTTCCGGGAAACAGTAAAGAAATTTTTAGCTTGTGATATGTCGGTTAAAGACGCCATTAAATATAGTTATTTAGGTTCTTGTCATCCTTATGGTTATCTTGGGGCAAAGTTTAAAACCGCCAATCAATCGGTAAACTATATTGAGTGCCATGATGATAAAACTTTTTTTGACTGGCTAAGTGAGGCTCGTCCTGATTTACCAAGCGAAGAAAAGCTTGAACTTGCAAAATTAGGAATTGCTTTTATTTTGCTTTCACGGGGAATGCCTTTTATTCACATGGGTCAAGAACTTGGTTTAACCAAATTTGGTCGTCCAAATACGTATAATTCACCCGATATTTATAACCAAATGCCATATCGCATCCTCGATGAACGAAAAGAGATGTACGATTATGTATGTTCCCTCATTCGTTTCCGCAAAGGGATTCCTGCCTTAGCTGATTATGACGCGTCCCTTATTGGACCGAAGGTGGACTTTGAGGATCTTGGCGCAGCCTTACATGTTCATTTAAGTGGCGATGGTTTAGGAAAATGGGAGGAACTAGATTTCTTCTTTAATCCGGCAAGAGAGCCTCTTACCTATGAATGCAAAGAAGATCATATTCTTGTTTTAGATAATACGGGCGATGTTTCTAAGCCCGAATTTAAAACAAGGCGTCTTTTTATCCCAAAAGAAACTCTAATTGGTGTAGGAGTAAAGAAGAAATCTATTCATTAAGAGATTTTCTCTAGAATAGGAGGAGTTTATGATCTCCAGTGTTTTTCTTACGGGCCATTTAGGGGATAAGGTGGATGAAAAGATTCGTTATGTTGAAGTAGATCGCGTTATTCCAGGACCAACAGGCAAATTTCTTACGGACCGTTTTCCTTGCCGGGGCTTATATGGGCCAAAAGGACGGTTTATGAGCGCTCCGAATGGGTCTTTAATCGTTATTAAAGGAAGATTAGAAATGGATGAGAAGTATGGCCTAATTATTGTGGCAGAATTAGATGAGATGGTACCTTACAACGAGAAATCGGTATAATAAAGACATGTGGAAATATCTTCGTGTCATTTTTCTTATCTTGCCGCACCTATTGTGGAATTGGCCTATTTTTCTTTTTTATAAGCATCATCCTGAAAAAACACCTTTAGAAGTTCGTTATCGAAGAGTCAGACGTTTGGTTTTGCGTCTAATCCGTGCTTTTCATGTTGATTTTTCTATCGATCATCTTTCTTCCCTTCATCAATTAGAAAAAAAGAATCAATCCTTTCTGCTTGTTTGTAACCACATTTCTTTTCTTGACCCTCTTTTTATGATTTTCCTTTCGGAAAAGCCGATTAGTTTTGTCGCGAAAAAGGAAGTCGAAAAGTATCCTTTAATCCCCACGATTTTAGGCGCGATTGAAGGCTTGTATTTAGACCGTGATGATTTGCGGGGTTCTATTGCCGTGATTCGTAAACTAGAAAATAATTTAGAAAAGAATGATTGTAACTGGGGAATTTTCCCGGAGGGAACAAGGAGAAAAGACTTATCCTCACCTTTACTTCCTTATCATCCTGGCTCTTTTAAAGCTGCACTTTTAAGTGAAAAACCAATTCTTGTTGCCGTCATTAAAGGTTCGGAAAAAGTTCTTGATTTTAGTAGTTATGCCCGCTATCCAGTCGATATTTCCTTTGTTGAAGTTCTTTCGACAAAGAAGGAAGAATTACACGAGAAAGGAACGGTTGAACTTGCCGAATATTGTCAAAAAATTAGTCAAGAAGCCTATAGCAATCTTCTAAAAAGACAGGAAGAGTATTTCGCCTTAGGCTTGCAAAAGATTCCTTATCAAAACGGGAAAAAGGTTCGCTAAAAAAAGTGAGGTTCATTCCTCACTTTTCTTAACGAAAGTCTTTTGCTAAATCGTTTAATGGATCCCAATCCGGTCTTCTTAAACCTTTTGGATAATGGTTTTTTGCGACCTCTTTTACCACTTTTACAAATCCCAAATTGAGCCCCATATACGAGATGATAATAAAATTATCCATACGTTTTAAAGGAAAGGTCAATCCTTGAATATAGGCTTTTGCTTCCTCTGAGGTCACAGGAATAGAATATTCCGCGTCTAAATAGGCGGCAAGGTGGTGATCGGGAATATAAATATTGCTGCTACGCATTTCAAGAAGTTTCACCCCATAACGGAGAATATTCATATGGGAAACATCAAAGGAGCGTTCGAGACTATAAAACTTATCGCGGTGGAACTCATTGCTCCTTTCTTCAAGGCCGTAATCTTGAATAAAAACACGATATTTTGAATAAGGAGCAAGAGGAATAATTTTTTTCGGTGAAGGAATTAACGTACCAGGTTTATGGATTAAGGCAATAAATTGGCCTTCTCCAGGGAAGCGGTGAGGGAATAAATAAATGGCTTCAGGAACATCCTGTGGATGATAGAACATAGGGTTTTCCGGCAAAGGAAGAAAGATAGCATCGCGATGTGTTCTTTTAAATTCTAAGAGCGTTCCCTCATTTTCTTGATAAGAAAAAGAACAAGTACTATAAACAATCGTTCCTCCGGGTTTTACCATTTCATAGGCATAATGGAGAAGTTCCACTTGTTTGGAGTGGTTGGCCATAACCTTCCGTTCCGACCAATCTTCCTTCATTGCTGCACTTTTGCGGAACATGGCAGAGCCAGAACAAGGGGCATCGACAATAATTTTGTCAAAAACATCAGGATATGATTCATGATTAAAAGAAACATCATTACTCGTAATAATCATGTTTCCCCGTCCCATTCGTTCGACGTTTTGCGATAAAGCATGGGCTCTTGGAAAGGCAACATCATTAGCAACAACCACCCCTTGATCTTTCATGAAGATTGAAGCGGCTAATGCTTTCCCTCCGGGAGCAGCACACATATCGTAGATAACTTCTCCTGGCTCGGGGTTAAGGAAAAAGATTGGCATCATGGCTGCACTATCTTCAATAGAGTAACAACCACAGTCATAAAGGATACTTTTTCCAAATTCATATTCTTCTTTTGAATATAAATAAGCACCTTTTACAAAGGGATGAGCAGCAACATGAGGAAAATGAGAAATAAATTCCTCATCGGAGATTTTCCGAGGATTCAGAAGGAGACAATGTGTAGCTTCTTTTGTTTCAATTGCTTCTTTTAAGGGAGTAATTTCTGCTTCGGGCAGATGATTCAATAGGGATGTCCAAAAATCCATACTATAATTATACTTGAAAAAAGAGTTAGATGTGATAGGGAGTGTTTCGTTTATGAGAATGGTTGATTTAATCGAGAAAAAAAGAGATGGAAAAATATTGACCAAAGACGAGATTCAATATTTTATTCGTGGAGTAAGTAATGGTTCGATTCCTGATTACCAGACGAGCGCATTCTTAATGACTGTTTTGTTTCAAGGAATGAATGAAGAAGAAACTTCCTTTTTAACAGACGCTATGGAACATAGCGGCGAGACGATTAATCTTTCAAAAATTCAAGGGGCGACTGTTGATAAGCACTCAACGGGTGGTGTCGGAGATAAAACATCTCTTGCTTTAGGACCTTTGGTAGCCTCTTGTGGGGCAAAATTAGCTAAAATGTCGGGAAGAGGTCTTGGTCATACCGGGGGAACTTTAGATAAATTAGAATCTATTCCGGGTTTTAAAATTCAATTAAGCATTGATGACTTTATTCATCAGGTGAACGAAATCGGTTTGGCCATTGTTGGACAAACAAAAGAAGTTGATCCTGCAGATAAAAAGCTTTATGCGCTTCGTGATGTTACAGGAACGGTTGAATCTATCCCATTAATTGCCTCTTCTATTATGAGTAAAAAACTTGCTGCAGGGGCGGATACCATTTTATTAGACGTAAAAGTTGGTGCAGGCGCATTTATGAAAACAAAAAAGTCTGCACAAGAATTGGCGCATCTCATGGTAAAAATCGGGAAACACTTAAATCGTGATACAAGGGCGATTTTAACCGGGATGGAAGAACCGCTTGGCTATGCCGTAGGAAATGCCTTAGAAGTAAAAGAAGCAATCGATGAGCTTAATGGACATGGGCCAAAAGATTTCCACGAGTTAATTTTAAAGGCAGGGTCAATTATGCTTTGCCAAGCAAAAATTGCAAAAACAGAAGAAGAAGGGGAAAGGAAAATACAGGAAGCGATTGATAATCGGAAAGGTTTAGAAAAATTAAAAGAAATGGTAATAAAGCAAGGAGGAGATGTTTCTTATATTGAAAATCCCTGCAAATTCCCTATTTCTTCTCTGATTATTCCTGTTTATGCTGAAAAAGATGGTTATGTTCACCATATTGATAGCTTAGCTATCGGTTTAACGGCTATGCGTCTTGGAGCAGGAAGAGCAACCATGCAAGATGAAATTGATCATTCCTCAGGAATTGTTTTAGCAAAAAAGGTTGGAGACTTTGTTCAAAAAGGAGATGTACTTTGCACCCTTTATACGAATAAGGAGGATATCGGAAGAGCAAAAGATGATGCAAGCGATGCTTTCTTAATTAAAAAAGAAAAAATTGCTGCACCTTCTATTCTTCTTGATTATATTCGTTAAGATGAGAATCGTTCTTACGCGCGTTAAAAAAGCGGAAGTGTATATTGATAAAATACTTCACGCTTCCATTGATCAAGGTTTTTTACTTCTTGTTGGGTTTACTTATGGCGATAACGAAGAAATCGTTGAAAAGATGGTTAAAAAAGTGATTAATTTACGTATTTTTGAGGATGAAAAAGGGAAAACAAATCTTTCTTTGACTGCCGTTAATGGAAATATCCTTTCAGTTAGTCAGTTCACTTTATATGGAAACGTAAAGGAAGGAAATCGTCCTAGTTTTGTTGAAGCATTATCGCCAGAAAGAGCATCTGCTCTTTATCATTATTTTAATTCTTTTCTTCGTCTTTCTTATCCAAGGCTCCAAACAGGAGTTTTTGGAGAAGATATGGAGGTTTCTTCTATCAATGATGGTCCCTTTACTTTAATTCTTGATTCGGTAGCCTTATTTAAGGAGCATAAATGAAAGTTTTATTAGGTTTTTCTGGTGGAGTTGATTCCTCAATTGCGGCATATTTGCTAAAAAAAGAAGGTCATGAAGTTACCGGTGCTTTTATGCGGAATTGGGATTCTTTACTCAATAATGATTATTTAGGTAATCCTGATGTGAGCGCGGATCAATGCCCACAAGAAAAAGATTATCAAGATGCTCAAAAACTAGCAAAAAGACTTGATATACCTTTGATTCGCATTGATTTTGTCAAAGAGTATTGGCGAGATGTTTTTGAGAATTTTTTGTCCGAATATAAAAAAGGACGTACACCCAATCCGGATATTCTTTGTAATAGCGAAATCAAGTTCGGCCCGTTTTTAAAATACGCAAAAGAACATGGTTTTGGGGCAATTGCCATGGGTCATTATGCCAAAAAAGTTTTCTATAAAGGCCACTATCATTTAGCAAAACCTTTGGATTTAGAAAAAGACCAAACGTATTTTCTTTGCAATTTGACCGAAGAGCAAATTGCGTTTTCTCTTTTTCCTATGGATAAAATTACAAAAAAAGAAGCACGATTTTTGGCGCATGATTTAGGGCTTGTTGAATGCGAGGCGAAACATGGTTCAACAGGAATTTGTTTTATTGGTGAACGGAATTTTCGCCCCTTTTTAGAAAACTATATGCCTGCTCAAAAAGGGAATATTGTGGAAGGGGAAAACGGATCGATCTTGGGACAACATGAAGGAGTCATGTTTTATACCTTAGGACAACGAAAAGGCTTGGGGATTGGTGGTATTTCTCATCATAACGACGGTCGATGGTATGTGTATCGAAAAGATGTTGGAAATAATGTTCTTCATGTCGCACAAGGGGATCAAGAAGAACTTTTATATTCGGATGCTTCAATATTAGAAGAATGCAATTTTATCGAACCACTTCCTGAAGAGAATAGCGAATGTTTTGTTAAATTCCGCTACCGAAGTAAGGATATTCCGTGTCTACTTTCTCTTAAGGGCACAACTGCTTATTTGACTCATAAAAATTTAGCAAAAGCGGTTACTCCTGGCCAATGGGCGGCAATTTATACAAAAGAAGGCATACTTCTTGGTGGGGGTATTATTGATAAAGTCTACCGTAAAGAGAAACAAATATCCTAAAAACTATGTAAAAACGCATTATTTTTTTGGATAATATAATTATGCCAAAAAGAAAAAGAAAACAGAAAAAACTTGTCTACGCTTTATTGTCATTACTTTTGATTGTTTTGCTTGCTGTTAGCGTATATGTTGCCTACACCTTTATCCTTCCTCTTTTTTCTTCCTCACTTTCATCAGGTAGTGGAAATGAAGGTTCGAGTTCGTCAAGTTCTCTAAATACGTCAACAAACTCAACGAGTTCTAGTACGGGTGCCGAGGATGGTTTCACTCCAATATCTTTTCATTTTCTTGATTTAAATACACAGTATACGGGCGACTGCACATACATTAAGGCTGGAGATTACGACATTTTAATTGATGCGGGCGCTAGAAAAGGTTCAGGAGCCGTTATTTGTGAATATTTAAATCAATATGTTCCAGATAAAAAACTTGAACTGGTGATTGCTACTCATGCTCATCAAGACCATATTGCTGGTTTTGTTGGGAATCAAGACGATTCTCTTCCTAATGGACGAACAGGTGTCTTTTATAATTTTGCGGTGGATACATTAATTCAATTTCCTCTTACGGATGCCTCAACTCAAATTTATAAAGATTATTTAGAGGCCGTGAACTTTTTGAAAGAAAGAGGGACGGAAGTTTATACTGCTTTGGACTGCGTAAAAGAAAATAATGGGGCAAAAAGGATTTTTAACTTTGGTGAAGGAACTTCTATGGAAGTACTTTATAACTACTTTTATGACCATGACCGTACTGACTTTAAAAATGACTATCCAGAAGTCGGAGGTAGTTTTAGTGAAGAAAACGACTATTCTATTTCCGTTCTTTTTCATCAAGGAAAGAAAAGCATGCTTTTTACAGGAGATTCGGAGGCTTGGAGCGAGCATTCTTTAGTGAAGGAAAATAATTTGCCTGCGAATGTTGTTTTATATAAGGGTGGCCATCATGGTTCTTATACCGCGACAGGGGAGGAACTTTTAAAGGCGACAAGTCCTGACGCTATTGTTTTTGAATGTACAGCAGGGACTAAAGAATATGCCTCTGATCCCAATCACAGTTTTCCTGCCCAAGAGACAATTGACCGCATCGCGCCTTATACTGACCGCGTTTATGTTACGCAAGAAGGGTCATGGGAAGATTCTCGTTTTTATCGACCCATGAATGGTACGGTTGTTGTCGAATATGATGAAGTGGGAAAAGAGACGTGGAAGTTTTCTAATAATTCACTAAAATTAAAGGACACTGAATGGTTTAAAAATAACCGTCAGATGCCTCTTGCTTGGCAAAACGCATAATGGATGAAGACTATGAAAGTATCAAAAAAGATTATCCTTCTAAGTTTAATGGGAATCTTTAGTTTAAGCGGCTGTGTTTGGGGAGAGAGTTCTTCTTTCTCTTCTTTTGATCCTTCTTCTAAAGAAAGTAGCTCTTTTACTGAAAATTCTTCTTCTAACACCTCTTTTTCTTTTTCATTGCCTGATTTTCCCATAGAAGTTGAAAGGTATTATGAAGATGTTGATTGGTCGTTACGCGGCGTATCTTTAATGAAGTCTTTAACCTCAACGATTCGTCCCCATACGCAGCTTTCTTATAAAGAATTATGGAGCGCTTTTTGGGAAACCGATGTTCGCGAAGATGGAAGCCTTTGGGACATGTATAGTGATGAAAAATGGACCAAAACAGGCCAACAATGTGGAAATTACAAAAACGAGGGGGATTGCTATAACCGCGAACATAGTGTGCCAAAAAGTTGGTTTGATGATGCAAACCCCATGTATACCGATTTGCATCATATTATTCCTACAGACGGATATGTGAACGGGAAACGTAGTAATTTCCCTCTTGGTGAAGTAGGAAGTGCCACCTATACCTCTAAAAATGGTTCAAAACTAGGGAAGTCTTCTGATCCTGCTTATACGGGAACAGTTTTTGAACCCATTGATGAGTATAAAGGGGATTTTGCAAGAATTTACTTTTATTTTGTTACTTGTTATTCCTCGCACAATTCTTGGGTGAATAACCAAAGGCAAAATATTACCCCAACACGTTCTTTAGGTTTAACTACTTGGAGTCAAACAATGTTTGTTAAATGGGCAAAGGAAGACCCTGTTTCTCAAAAAGAAATTGATCGAAACGAAGCAGTTTATGAAATTCAAGGAAACCGCAATCCATATGTGGATAATCCTTCCGCGATCGACTGGGTTTTTGGTGAATAATATGAAAAGAAATTTTCTTCTTTGTATTCTCACTTTATTCTCTCTTGTATTTGCTTCTTGTGAATATAAAGCGTCCCCATCCTCTTCCTCTTCTTCTATTCACGAAAATACCTTTTATCGAATTAATCCTCAAATTTCTTTAGATGGAGAAAATGCAGATATTTACTCTATTTCTAATGATGGTGAGAGTTTTAAGAAAGAATATCAATACACCTTAAATCTTTATGAGCCTTATACTGATTTTGAAGAAGTTGCGCTTTTTTATCTTGCTTTTCATACCACACCCATGAACTATTTTGAAAATGAAGGGAACGGGAAAGAGTTAGCGCAAGCGTATGGAAGAGAAGGACGGTTATGGAAGTCTTATCATCAAGGGGATTATCAAGGTTCCAATTCTTATACAGAATCTTTAGGAACATTTTGTGAATATCGAGGAGAATATTTAGAGCTTGATATCGATATTGATGGTGTTTATAGTCCTACTTCTCGCGGGGCTGGACGTCTTGTTATTGTTGTTGAGGGAATTACGGATTACGGGGAAGGAATTCCTGTGATTTATTACACAGAAGACCATTATGATCGTTTTTCAGAATTTTATAATTATCCAGGTGGTTGGGGCACTCCCTTTGGGGGAACAAAAACGATGGCCCAAATTTTTGGAACTAGAGAAAGCGCAGAAACAATTAAGATATGAAAAAAACTTTTCGGCCTGAACTTCATTTTTCTCCCAAAATTGGATGGATGAACGATCCAAATGGCTTTTCTTTTGATTCAAAAAATGGTGTTTACACTCTTTTTTATCAACACCATAACGCTCTTAGTGGCGATGTTCTCATTGATTGGGGAAAGGCAACAAGCAAAGACCTAATAAATTTTCATGATTTTGGTGCTTCTTTAATTCCTTCTTCTTCTTTTGAAGGCGTAGGGATTAAACCTTTGTGGGGCGGTTGCTGGAGCGGAACTTATATCAAAGAAAACGAGGATGAATATTTGCTATATACCGCATGTTCGATAAATGGTGAATATTTAGCATTCGCACGGCCTTATCACTCGTATTATTTTCTTGATTCTGCAATTAACCTTATCTCTCCTCCTCCTTTTGTTCCGAAAGAATATTTTCGCGACCCTTTTGCTTTTTCTTACGAAGAAAAAAACTATGTTCTTGTAGGGGCACAAGTGGGTAAGGTAGGTTCTATTCTCTTATATGAAAGAAATGGGACTTCTTTATCTTACATGGGAATTTTTTATCAAGAAGAAGGAACCTATATGTTGGAATGTCCTTCGCTTATTTTTCTTGAAGGGGAATGCTTCTTGTTTTTCTCTCCCATGGGTTTAAATAAGGAAAAGTGGGGCTTACATCCAAATTTAATGCGAAAAGGCAAAATTGACGAACATTTAAAATTTGTCTCCACTTCTTCATTAACTTCATTAGATTATGGTTATGACTTTTACGCTGCACTGCCTTGTCAAATCGATGAAAAGTGTGCGGCTATGATCGGCTGGAATTGTCTTTGGGATAAAGATTTAGGAAGCATTCCTAGTAAAGAGGAAGGCTATATTGGTACGATGGGTTTACCCCGTAAACTTACTTTAAAAAATGGAGATTTTTGCCAAGAGATTATGCCCTCTTTTTATGAAAATCTAAAAAAAGAAGGGGATTTTGATGGGGATTTCTTTGAAATTGATGATCATCAATTTTTATATCTTCATTTTTCTTCGTATAAAGATTTCACTTGTTCCTTTTTTAAAAATCAAAAGGAAGAATTTCTTCTTTCTTATGATGAAAGAAGCATGGTTTTGACCATGGATGCCCATGGAAGTCTTTACGAAAAAGAAGGTATAAATCTAACTTATCCCGGGGAGCGATGCGTGAAAGTTCTCCCACAAGAAGAAATTGAAATTATTGTCGATCATAGTGTGATTGAGGTTGTTTTGGGCAAAGGACGAGTATGGATGACTTCTCTTTTTTATCCCAAAAATGAATGTTATATCCATCAAGTGAAAGGTTCGTCTCTTAAATTCTCTTATTTTTCCATAAAAAAATAAGAAAAGTGCTTTTCTCTTTCTTGCACGCGCGACGCGCGCTATACTTTGCCGCGATTAAGGCAAAAGGAGTGGGCATGGAAAAATTAAGCGGAAAAGAAATTCGTCGGCGTTGGATAGCATTTTTTGAAAGCCGCGGCCACCAATATATTCCTGGAGTTAATTTAATTCCTCATGGAGACAAAAGTCTTTTATGGGTGAATGCTGGAGTTACGGGATTAAAGAAATATTTCGATGGAAGTGAAGTTCCTCCTTGTCGAAGGATTGTAAATGTTCAAAAATCCATTCGGACAAACGATATTGAAAATGTTGGTCATACTGCTCGTCATCATACCTTCTTTGAGATGTTAGGTAATTTTTCGATTGGTGATTATTTCCGTAAAGAGGTGATTCAGTGGGCCTATGAGATTTTAACTAATCCCGTTGAAGGCTTTGGTATGGACCCAAAGCGTCTTTATGTTACTTATAATCCTAGCGATCTTGAAGCTTATGAGACTTGGCAAAAACAAGGTATCTCAAAAGATCATTTAATTGCCTTAGAAAGCAATTATTGGCAAATCGGGGAAGGCCCTTGTGGTCCAAATACAGAAGTTTTTTATGATAGGGGAGAGAAATATGATCCTGAGCATCTTGGGGTAAAAATGCTTCAAGATGAAATTGAAAATGATCGTTATATTGAAATTTGGGGAATTGTTTTCTCACAGTTTAATGCGGTGAATGGGGTTGACCGGAAAGATTATAAAGAACTTCCTAGTAAAAATATTGATACCGGTGCAGGGTTAGAAAGAATTGCCTGCATTTTACAAGAATGCGAAACGAATTTTGAAACTGATCTTTTCATGCCAATCATTAAGGAAACGGAAAAGGTTTCGATGAAAAAATATTCACCCTCCTTCGCCTTGCCTTTCCGTGTAATTGCTGATCATTCTCGTTGTTTGGCTTTCGCTTTATCCGATGGGGCTTCTTTTTCTAATGAAGGAAGAGGATATGTTTTAAGAAGACTCATCCGTCGCGCGATGCGTTATGGTAGAAAACTCGGTCTTCATGAGCCTTTTGTTTATCGTTTGCTTGATGTTATCGCGGAAGAATATGGCGATTTTTATCCGAATTTAAAAACGGAACTAGGCCGCGTGAAAGAAGAAACTCGACTAGAAGAAGAACGGTTTTTAAAGACTTTAGAAGCAGGAGAAGAAAATCTCGCCCGTTACTTAATGAATCATAAGAAACTAACCGGGGATGTTGTTTTTAAACTATATGATACCTATGGTTTTCCCGCCTCTTTAACAAAGGAAATTGCGGAAGAGAAGGGGATTGCTGTCGATATGGATGGCTTTTTATCGTTAATGGAAAAGCAAAAAGAAATGGCAAGAAATGCACGAAGCGACGTAGAAAGTTTCCACAAGCAAAGTGCGGATTTATTAGCCTTTAATACCCCTTCCTCTTTCCATTATGAAACAACAACTCTTGATTCTAAAGTTACAGGAATTTTTAAAGATGGTGTCCGTCAAGACGAATTAAAAGAAGGGGAAGAAGGGGAAATTACTTTTATCGATACTCCATTTTACGTGGAAATGGGTGGACAAGTATCGGATTTAGGGAGCATTTATCATTCTAATTGTTCCCTTACTGTTTTAGCGATGGCTTCAGCCCCGCATGGACAAGCTCTCCATCATGTAAAAGTGGAAAAAGGAACCGTTCGTGAAGGAGATACTTTCACTTTAGAAGTTGACAAAATTAGACGAAATAAAATCGAGGAAAACCATTCTGCTACGCACATTCTTCATCAGGCGTTATGTGAAATTTTAGGAATGCATATTAACCAAAAAGGAAGTTATGTTGGTCCGGATTATTTGCGTTTTGATTTTTCTTATCCAAAAGCATTAAGTAATGAACAATTAATGGAAGTTGAAGCGCGTGTAAATCAGATTGCGAACATGTCTTTATTAAGAAAAACGGAGATTATGTCGATTGAAGAAGCAAGAAAGTCAGGCGCAGAAATGGAGTTTGAAGGAAAATATGGCGAAGAAGTCCGTGTTGTTTCTTTTGGAGATTATAGTAAAGAGCTTTGTGGAGGAACACATACTTCATCTACAAGAAATATTTTGCCTTTCGAAATTGTTAGCGAAGAAGCAATTGCTTCAGGAGTTCGGAGAATTACCGCGATTTGCGGTTTTAATGCGTATCTTGCCTTATCTTCTACAAGAAGAATTTTACTTCAAGCGGAGCGCAAAGTTGGCGTTCAAGAAGAAGCCTTTGCTGCCCGTTTTGATGCTCTTTTAGAAACGATTCGCAATCAACAAAAAGAGATTAAAGCTTTGCAAGAAGCCGCTCTTTTAAAAGAAGCCTCTTCCTTTGAAAAAGAAGTGAAAGAAAAAGGAGGAATTTCTTATCTTTTCCTTTACCAAAAGGGTGCGACAAGAGAGGCCATCTTTGCTTTCGGTGATCAATTAAAGAGTAAATATCATGATTATCTTTACGTTTTAATTGGTGGAGACGAAGAGAAATACCCGGTTCTTTGCTTAGCAAAAGGGAAAGGCGTAAGCGTTATGAAAGCGGGAGATATGCTGAAAAATCTTCTTACGCTTTGTGGAGGAAAAGGAGGCGGAAAAGAAGAATCCGCAATGGGTGTCTTACATTCGCTTAAAGGATTTGCTGAATGGAAGAAAAATATGGAGGATTCTCTTCCAGAATGAAACGTTTTTGTGGGCTTGATTTAGGCACAAGGACTTTAGGAATTGCCATAAGCGACATTTTAGGAATTGTTCATCCACGAGAAGAATTTCGATTTGAAAAAAATTTATATCGCGTGGCGGTCGCACATACTTTAGAAATTCTTAAAAAAGAAGAAATTAGCGATGTAGTCTTAGGATATCCACTCAATATGGATGGAAGTATTAGTCCTGGAACATTACGAAGTGAACGTTTCCGTGACGCTTTATTAAAAGAAAATCCTTCTTTACATATTTATTTACAAGATGAACGATTAACTACTGTAAATGCGGAAGAAGAAATGATTTATTTTGGCTACTCACGAAAGAAACGGAAAGAAAGAATTGATTGTTCGGCGGCCTGTCTTATTTTGGAAGATTTTATAAGAGAATATGAACGGAAGGAGAAAAACCATGATTGAGGCAAAAGGAAACGACATGATTATTACCAAAGAAGATGGTACAGAAGAAGTTTGGAAAATTTACTTTTATTATGTTGAAGAAGAATCGAAAAAAACTTTCTATTTCCTTTATAAGGAAGAAGACCCCGATTCTTTAATTGTTATGGGTTCTCTTGATGGGAAAAGTCTTGCTCCCATCGAGGAAGAGGAAATGGAGCGTGCTGAAGAAGTTTTGGCCGCTTATGAAGAAGATCCTACAATTCAAGAGGCGAAGTAATCGCTCTTTGATTAAAAAATCGATATAATCGCGTAGGAGAAATTGAGGAGAAAAGAAAATGGCTCAAAAACAAATCTTATTAACCGAAAAAGGAATTGAAGAATTAAAAGAAGAATTTCGTCATTTACTCGATGTTGAATCGCCTAAAAATAAAGAGGCCTTAGCAGCGGCCCGTGCACAAGGTGACTTAAGTGAAAATGCTGACTATGATGCCGCAAGACAACGCCAAGCAGAAATTGAAGCTCGTATTCAAGAAATTCAACAAACTCTTGATCATGCAAGAGTTGCAGAAATTGGTTCGAAAATCTCTATTGGTTATACTGTAACCTATGTTGAAGAGGCGACAGGAGAAGAAACAACGGTTAGTATCGTTGGTAGCGTGGAAGCAGATCCCTTAGCGGAACCTTATCCTGAAATTTCTAACGAATGTCCTTTAGGAGCAGCTTTAAACGGACACTCTCAAGGCGACCGAGTATTGGTGGAAAGTGATGAACCTTACTGGATTACCATTACTTCTGCTTTGGTGCAACGTTAATTCAAAAGGATAAGAAAGGCATGCAGAAAATTCTGCATGTTTTTTCTTTTTAGGGCAGAAAGGAAGAAAACTACCCTATAAAAAGGGTAGGAGGTGATAAAAATGATTAAAGTCATCATTGGTGTTGTAATCGCGACCATCATCGGATTAGTTGTTTTAGGTGCGGTCGATAACGGGATGAGTGATGGCGATTTAGTAAGCAATGGTATTGTTGTTAATGATGGAGAAACAATCCAAGTATCGATTACTGGTGAAGTAAATCGCGAAGGAACTTATCTTATTGAGTCAAATTCTACTTTAGGTGATTTAATTTTGGCTGCCGGGTCTGCAACAGGAAACGCTGATCCAAGTGCTTACGATGCTAATTTAGAAATTGGTACAAGAACAAGCTTCTATATTGCGCCTTTATACGACAACAGTGACGTTTGTGCGACTGAACCAATTGAAAAAGCATGTATTAACACCGATAGCAAAGATCGTTTGCGGGAAGTGGTTAGCGCTTTTAGTGAAACCGTTGCCCAAGCCATTGTGGATTATCGGCTCGAAAAGGGTGCTTTTGAATGTATTGAACAGCTTGATGATGTTAAGGGTATTGGACCAGCAACATTTGAAAAGTGCAAAGATCTTGTGACTCTCCGCTAACTCGTTTTAAGGAGCGGGCAAAGTTTCTTCTCCCTTTTGCCCCTCCCGCTTTTTTCGGCCTTTTCCTTAGTGGATTGTTTCTGCGACTATTGCCAAGATTTTCTGCTTTACCAGTTTTTCTTTCCCTTCTTTTATGTTTGTTTTTCTTTCGCAAAGAAAAACGCTATATAGTTTACCTTTTAGGCGCTTTAATCGGATTAATTGTTTTCTTTCTACCAAAAGAAGATTTTTTGGGAAAGTTGGAAATAACAGGAATTGTGGTTCGTGCAAAAGATAATTACTTTCTTTTATAAAGTGGTTTTTCGCGAGTGTACGTATATGAAAAAGACTGCCTTCGCGAGGTTGGGGATATTTTATCTTTAAATGGAAATTTCTCGCCATTATCCTTTACGGAATACGAAGGTCGCTTTTCTTTCACGACTTACTTAGTAGATAAAGGAGTAACTTCCTCATTCCAAGGAGATATCATCAACATATTTTCTCTTCCTCTTCGCTTTCGAAAATGGTCGCTAAATGCGTTAAAAGGGGTAGGAGGAGAAGCCTCGATACTGTTAGATTCCCTACTTTTTGATCGGAAAGATTATGAAGCTATTGCCCTAGATGTATTTCAAGAGGCCGGATTGATTTATTGTTTAAGTGCAAGTGGTTTCATTTATCAGGCATATAATCGGTTTAATTCATGGTTTTTGGAAGATTTCTAACGAGCAAAACAACGTTAATTCTTACTTGGGTTCTTGCATTTTTGCCTCTTCCTTTTCTAGTACATAAAGTGGGAATTTGGAGAATTTTTCTTACAAAAAGCGTGCATTCTTATGCCGAATTAAAAAATCAAAAGCGCGTTCCATCTCTTATCCTTACTAGTTGTATAGGAATTCTTTTTCTCCTTATTGATTCCACTTTGTGTATGGATAAAGGGTTTCTTTATAGTTTTCTTCTTTCTATTTTCTTTTCTTTATCCTCAGGCCTTTTCCTTCGTTTTTCGCCTGGGAAAAGAAAAATGATTTCATTTGTATTTCTAATTCTTCTTCTTTTTCCTTCTTTTCCTAGTAAAAACGAATTATCGCTTTTCTCTCCTTTGCGAACTATGCTCTTTTTCCCTTTTGTTGCCCCTTTCTGTTTACTTGGTGTGTTAGGACTATTCCTGCCGTTACCTGGGGCATTAAATGTCTATGCTTCCTTTCTCATGAATATGGCCAAATTATGGGAAAGAATAGATATTTGTGTTCCGTTTTTATATCCGGAAGGGGCGTTCTACTTTCATTTCTTTTTCTTAGCCATTTTTCTTCTTATGGTCTCCCTTGGGTTCCATTTTTGGGGAAAAATTAGCATCTTTTTATATGTAACGCCTCTTCTTTTTCTTAATCTTTTTCCTTCTTTTTCTTTTTTAACGAAAGAAGTTACTTTTCTTAATGTCGGGCAAGGGGACGCTATATTAATTCGTGAGGGCAGAACTACTGTACTTATCGATACAGGGGGAACTAAAACTTTTGATTTAGCGGAGGAAACTTTAATTCCGTTTTTTAAGACTCGTGGTATAAAAAAACTTGATTGTGTGATTATTACCCATGGAGATTTTGATCATGACGGAGCGTTACCTTCTTTGTATGATTCTTTTTTAATTAAAGATATTGTTCGAGAGGAAGAGGAATTTCCTTTAAAAGTAGGATCTTTAACTTTTAATAACTTAAATATTTATGGAGGTGAGGACGAAAATTCTAAATCATTAGTCCTATATCTAGAAAATTTCCTTAATCGTGACTTCTTGTTTATGGGGGATGCTCCTATCGAAATAGAAAAGAAAATTTTAGATGACAATGAAAGTTTAAAAGCAGATGTGTTAAAAATTGGGCATCACGGATCTATAACTTCATCATCTTTAGAATTTTTGAAGGCAATTGAACCTGATGAAGCAATAATTTCGGTAGGAAAAGGAAATTCGTATGGTCATCCAGATAACGAGGTTCTTAAACGATTGCAAGATCTTGATATTAAAATTCGACGAACAGATGAGGAAGGAACGATTACATATTTTGGATTTATCTAAAGGGAAATAAGATATAATTTACCTATATGATTACTGTTCTTTTTTCACCGCAATCGCAGATGATTAAAAGCCATTTATCAGTTTTATTAAAAAAATCTTCTTTTGTGCGCGAAGGATTGAATGAATGTCGCTTAGATATGGGAAAAGAAACTCTTCTTACTTTAGCGGAAGAATGCTCTTATTTACCCTTAGGTGTCGAGAAAAAAGTTGTTATTGCGGAGAATTTCCATTATTTATCATCTGATGAAAAGCAAAAGAAACTGTTAAAAGGTGATGATAAAAAGCCTCTTTTTGATGTCTTAGAAGAGCTTAGTGACGATATTGATTTATATATTCTCGTATATTGCAATAAATTGGATCAAAAATGTGATTTTTATAAAGTATTAAAAGAAAGTGGTGCTTTATTTCAACAGGTTAGTGAATTCAATGATGCTCAGTGGAACACGTATATGGAACGATATTTTAAAAATCGTGGTGTTGCTATTGATTTTGAAGCACGAAAGGAATTGCTTCGTCGAATCCATGGAGATTATGCGACCTTTATAAGCGAGGCCAATAAATTAATCGTATATGCTGGTGACAAGACTCTCCATAAAGAAGACATAGAAAAAATGACTCCCGAACCTTTAGAGGACTCTTCTTTTGCTCTAGCAAATGCTTTATTTTCTAATAATTTTGCGGAAGCATTAAAAGTGTATCGTGATCTTCGCTTTCAAGGAAACGAACCAATCGTGTTAATTCATTCTTTATCCACCCAAATGCGTGATCAGTCTTTGGTTAATCATCTTTTTCATGAAGGGAAAGATGAGATGGATTGTAGCAATATTTTAAAAATGAATGTTTGGCGGGCAAAACGGTTATTGCAACGTTCTAGTGAATTGGATGAGCAGGAATTTGGAAAACAGTTTCACAATCTTTATGAGTGTGAGAAAAACATAATGACCGGAAAAATGGATGCTGATGAAGCTTTTGAAAAATTTATTATAGGATTTCATGCATGAAAATTGTTGTCGCTTCGGATACTCATGGAGAATTTGAGCCTTTAAGAATCATATTAATGAATGAACCATATGCCGATTGTTACCTTCATTTGGGTGATGTTGGGGGATATGAGGAAAATATTTTTCCTTTTGCGGCAGTTAAAGGGAATTGTGACTTTTTTAGTAAAAATTATCCTTTATATCGAGAGATTAAAACTCCCATTGGTCTTTTACGTGCTGAACATAAACCGATAAGTGAAAAAGATTTAACAACACTTTATAAAAGGGGTGTAAGAGTCTTCCTTCATGGTCATACGCATAAAAAAGAAGATATTATGCTTTCTAATATTCGTGTCTTATGCCCGGGGAGTTGTTCTTTTCCAAGAGATGGAACACCTTCCTATCTTGTAATTAAAATTGATGAAGATATTTTAAACGTCTCGTTTAAAACAATATAAAAACCCCCAAAAGGGGGGTTATAGGTAATTCTTGAGTCAGAATTAATTCATACCAGCCACAAGATGCTCAAGGCGAGCTTTGGCGTGGTTCATTTTTTCTTTGCTATAGATACCTTGTTGAGCAGCTTTATCGCAAAGAGAGATTGCAGCACGGAGAGCGAGAACAGCATCATCTTTTGTTCCAGTAGAAACAAGGGTCTCTACATGTTTAATCGCGGTGCGAACCTCCTTACGAGCGGCACTGTTAATGGATCCTTGGCGTTCGTTAAGAGCGGCTCTTTTAATTTGTTTTTTAATGTTTGGCATAATATTTCCTCATTTTTTTCACTAACTTTGCGCAAAAATCATACTCTTAAAGACCTTTGCGAGCAATGTTAAGTTATTTCTTCCCATGACGTAATTCTAGAATAAGTTTAGTAAAACCCTTAACAGATCCGACTTTGCCGTATTTATCCTCGGGAATATCCACTTGGAAATGTTCATCTAAATCAGCAATCATGCTTATATAAGACATCGAATCTCCCCCTAAATCACTATCCCAGATTGCATCGTCAGAAATTTGATCAATCGGTAAGGAGAGGTTATCAGAGAAAGTGCGTCGAATTTCATTTAAAATTTCATTTACTTCCTCATGGTCATAACCATCAAAAGATATGTTTTCTTCATAATTTATGCGTCTTTTTTTGTCAAAATAAAGGAATGAATCAGGGTTTTCTAGATAAAGTTTTTTCACTTCACCTCGTTTAATTTTCATTGAATTCGCTAAAGGCAAACTGCTAGAAGAAATCGCGAATTCGGATACTTTTTTTGAAGAACTTAACTTGTTATTAATGTTTGTTAATTCTTCTTTTACTTTGAATAAAACTTCCTCCCGCGGGCTTTGCGTTAATTCAATAATAAGAACAATATGCTCTTTATGACCTTCTGTAACCCCGAAGGCGACGCAATTTTTTATAAGCGAAATTTCCTTGAAATAATATTCAATTTCGTCAGGGTATATATTTTCCCCGTCATTATTAATAATGACATCTTTTTTTCTTCCGCGAATGTACCACCGATCGTCAATTTTTTCAGCAATATCGCCTGTTTTCAGATATTGATCTCGCGGAAAGGATTCTCTTACACCATTAACAATTGAGGCTATATGCATGGAACGGCATTGAACTTCCAGTTCTCCTTCGTGCAGTTGATAATTTACCCCAAAGAATGGTTTTCCTATCGAGCCAAGCAATCTTGTCTTTACATCAGGAGAAAGTTCTACAGAAGTAACTCCAATTTCTGTCATTCCATATCCGTTATAAAGGGGATAGCCAAGGCCATTAATTAAGCGCAATGTTTCTTTTGATAAATACCCACCACCAGAAATACAAAAAACCGGTTTATTTCCTAAAATTCGATTTCTAACTATGTTTTGAAAGAAAGAAAACGATGCAATACCTGCTTCTTTTTTAGATATTTCTCCTAAATTATAGGAAATCATTTTATGAAATAAGTTCTGGATTTTTGGTTTTTTTAGTGAGAAAGTTCTCTCAACAGTTTGGGCAATTCCATCCCATAAAAGTGGCACGCTATAAATGTGATCGCATTCACCTTTTTTTATAGCATAAAGTAAATCTTTCGTTGCATTACTTGCAGGATAAACAAGTGTTTTTCCTAAGGTTGAATACCATAAAAATACGGCAACAAAGCCGAAGATATGATGAAAAGGAATCATAGCAAAGTTGCGTAATGATCCTTCATAGATAATGTCGCTTGTTTCATTTGCAACCATTTTTGCCGAGATAATTTGTCCAAAAATTGCCTTCCCGTCAAAAACCATAATTTTCGCTGCACCTGTAGTGCCTGAAGAGCAAAACATAATCTCATCGTTCCAAGTAACTGGCTCTTTGGGTGTCGATTTTTTTAAATCGCTTAGACGGTAAGAGGGAACAAGATAGGTTTCGCTTTCGTTACAAATGATTGATCCTGCGTTTGCTTGTTTTAGCAAATTATTTGTATTCTCCTCAGGTAGTTTTGCATCCAAAAGGAGCACAGGATGATTGCTCATTAAAATTCCAAAAAACAATGCAGGCCATTCGGGAGAGTTGCGATATTTTAAAGCAATTGGTTGTGTTGATTCTATTTTTGAAAAGATAGAATTCATATGCGAGCCAAGATATTCGGCTTGTCTAAATAACTCGTGATAACTTTGTTTTTTTCTTTTTCCATCCTCATCGAAAAAGTATGCGCATATTTCCTGTGAATAATGAGCTTTTAAAAAAAGATATAAAGACTCCATGGTTTGGGGAATATTTTCAATTTCTTTTATAATCGATTCTACATAACGGGCGACAGCCATTTGATTTCGTTTTTTCATAAAAACCTCAACTTTCGAATTATACCTTTCTTCTCATTCTAATTAAGGGTAAGAATTGTATAATTCTTCACATAATATAAGGAGAATTACGATGGATGCAAAAAAATCTCGTTTGCTTTATATGGGAACTCCTTTCATGTCGAGTCGGCTTTTAGAACACTTAATTTTGGAAAACTGGAACGTGATTGGTGTGGTAACCAATCCTGATCGGCCAAAAGGAAGAAAAGGGATTTTAACTCCCTCTCCTGTAAAAGAAATTGCGAACAAATATAACATTCCTTGTTATCAGCCCACAAAAATACGTAAAGATTATTTATGGGCGAAAGATTTGGAAATTGATTGTATTTTAACCTTTGCTTATGGACAAATTGTTCCTGAAGAATTTTTATCCTTTGCTCAGTTTGGTGCTTATAACGTTCATGGTTCACTATTACCAAAGTATAGAGGTGCAGCGCCAATTCAAAGAGCCATCATGAACGGGGATAAGGTTTTAGGGGCTACATTAATGCGCATGGTAAAAGCGATGGATGCGGGTGAAATGTTTGGGAAAGTTACTTTTTCGCTAGGCGAAGAAGAAAATTGCGAAGATGCTTTTTATAAAATGGGTAATGCGGCAATTTCGCTAGTAGATGAGTATCTTCCTAAAGTTTTAAATGCTGCTTCTAATAAGGAAAATATTGGCATCCAACAAAAGGAAGATGAAGTTACTTTTGCCTCAAAAATTTCTGCTGATGATGAACATTTGCCGTTAGATATCTCGTGTAAGGAAGCAAAAAATTACATAAGGGCGCTTTCTCCTGAGCCTTCAGCCTATGTACTTTTTCGAGGGGAAAAATTAAAAATTATCTCTGCTGATTTAGCGGAACTTCCAATACAAAAAGAGAACGGGTCATTATTTATATTTAAAAAAGATTTGTATCTTCAACTTAAAGATGGTGCTCTTTTAATAAAAATTGTTCAACCAGCAGGAAAAAAGCAAATGGATGGCAGAAGTTTTGCTAACGGGGCTCGTCTTGACATAGGAGAGCTGCTCCAATAATGGAAAAAGAGATTACTTTATCTATCCATGCTTTAGTTGATTTTTTATTACGTAATGGAGACATCGATTCTCGCATTTATAACTTAGAAACGATGAAAAAAGGATCAGAATTTCATCGGCTATTTCAAGGTTCGCAATCTACTTCTTATTGCTCAGAAGTTTTTCTTAAAGGCAGTTTTTCCGTTGATGACTATCTTGTTACTTTAGAGGGAAGAGCAGACGGCATTATTGATAAGGGATCAATACCAATTATTGAAGAGATCAAAAGCACAGTAGGCGATTTATACGCCTTTCATGAATCACAGAAAGAATGGCATTTAGGACAGGCACGTTGTTACGCGCTTCTTTATCTTATGCAAGAGAAGAAAGAGCGGGCCCTCATTCGTCTTCAATATTTGGATCAAAAAGATTTTCATCATCGGTGGTTTGTAGAATTTTTAGAAACAAAAGAACAATTAGAAAGCGAAGTAAGACAATTAATTCATGAATATTTAATTTTCATGAAATCAATTTTTCACCATGTTAAAGAAAGAAACGAATCACTTCACGCTTTATCTTTTCCCTATCCTTTCTTTCGAAGAGGACAACGTGAAATGTGTAAATATGTTTATGGTGCAGCTAAAAAAGGCGAAATTCTTTTTGTTGAAGCACCCACCGGAATCGGAAAAACAGTAAGTACTCTTTATCCGTCTTTGCGGGCTCAAGGAGATTGGTCTGAGGGCAAGATTTTTTATTTAACGGCAAAAACCTCAGGAGCAATTGCTGCAGAAGAGACAATTCGATTGTTAAAGGAAAGGGGGGCAATTTTGCGCACTTCGCGATTATTGGCTCGTGAAAAAATGTGCGCCAGTCCCGGCTCTAGTTGTAATCCTGATAGTTGTCCGTTTGCAAAAAATTATTACGAGAAACTAAGAAAAATACTGAAAGAGAATTTTGACAAAAATCTTCATTATTCTGAGCAAAAAATTAAGGAACTTGCGAAAGAGGATGAAACTTGTCCCTTTGAATTGAGTCTAGACCTTTCTAGTTTTAGTGACGTTATTATTTGTGATTATAATTATCTTATTGATCCCTTTGCCTATTTAGAAAGATTTTTCACCTTAGATGAAGAGGCCAAAAAGCATTATGTTCTTATTGATGAAGCCCATAATTTAATTGACCGCGCAAGAGAGTGTTATAGCGCCACAATTGAAGAAGAAGCACTAAATAAAGTTATTAAAATTTCAAAAAAAGTGGCGGAACTGCATAGTTTTTATCTCGCTTTTCGAGCGCTGAAAAAAGTGCTAAAAGAAGAAAAAAATAGTGAGAATTTGACCCATTATTTTCAAGGAGAGAGAAAGACACTAAAAAAAGCGTTAAATCGTATTGAACAAGCGGGTCAAGCTTATATGCAAGAAGATAACGTCCCTCCCTTAGGCCAAGAAATTCGAGATTTCACCAGGGAAACACATAGGTTTTTTAAAATTTATGAAGAATATGGTGATAGCGATGTTCTCTTTACCCAAAATGAGAATGGCTTTGCTCTGCGTTTATTTTGTCCAGATGCTTCTTTCATGCTGCAAGAAGATTTAAAGCGTTTACGTGGCGCAACATTATTTTCGGGTACTTTGTCTCCGATTGAATATTATATGTCTAGCATCGCAGGTGAAGAGAAGGCGCATCTTCTATTACCTTCTCCATTTCCCGAAGAAAATTGCAAAATTATTGTGGCTTCCAAAGTATCTACTCGATATAAAGATCGTGAGAAAACAAAACGCGATGTTGCCGATTATCTCCAAGCTTTTGTTCAAGGAAAGAAAGGAAACTATTTGCTTTTTATGCCTTCTTTTTCTTATTTAGAATCTATTGTTCCTTTTTTATCTTTTGCTGATGCGGATGTTTATATTCAAAAAAGAGGTATGACCGATAAAGAAAAAAGTGATTTTTTGTCGAATTTTACAGAGGAAAAGGATAAGACACAAATTGGTATTGCGGTAATTGGCGGTTCGCTTTCTGAAGGGATAGATTTATCTGGTGATCGTCTTATTGGTGTTGCTATTGTTGGAATTGGTTTACCGATGGTAAGTTTTGAAAGAGAAATATTAAGGGAACATTTTCAACAAACTCGGGAAGAAGGATTCAATTACGCATATCGTTACCCTGGAATGAATAAGGTCATGCAAGCCTTAGGTAGACTCATCCGTAGTGAAAGTGATAAGGGGGTAGTTTTATTAATTGATGATCGCTATTTGAGTCGCGATTATCGTTCTTTATTATCACGTATGCATCCTTGCTATCAGATTGCTACCTCTGCTAATCAAGTAAGAGCGATTGTTACTTCCTTTTATGCAAAATTTTCTTAAGAGAAGAATATAATAGATAAGATGGCTATTGATAGAAAACATATACGTAATTTCTCAGTGATTGCTCATATTGATCATGGAAAGAGCACTCTATGTGATCGAATATTAGAGAAAACTGGAGCAGTAGAGAAAAGACAACTACGTGCACAAATGCTCGATGAAATGGATTTAGAAAGAGAACGGGGGATAACCATCAAATTAAATGCTGTTTCTCTTTCTTATAAGAACCAAAAGGGTGAAGAATATTTAATTAACCTTATTGATACACCGGGGCACGTTGACTTTTCCTATGAAGTTTCTCGTTCCTTAGCCGCTTGTGAAGGCGCTTTGCTTGTTGTAGATGCTACTCAAGGAGTAGAAGCACAAACTTTAGCGAATGTGTATTTGGCTATTGATAATGATTTAATGGTGATTCCTGTCATTAATAAGGTTGATTTGCCTTCCGCCGATATTCAACGAGCAAAACGAGAGATATCAGAGCGCATCGGCTTATCGACAAATGACTGTTGTTTAGTTTCGGCAAAAACTGGTCTCGGTATCGAGGAAATGTTAGAAAAAGCTGTGGAATTAATTCCTCCGCCTGATGGTGATCCAAAAGCTGCTTTACAAGCACTCATTTTTGATAGCCATTATGATTCTTATCGTGGAGTTGTTGCTCTGATTCGCGTAAAAAATGGCGCAGTAAAAATAGGGGACGAAATCCTTTTAATGGCTACAGGAAAGCGGTATGTTGTTAGTGAACTTGGAATTCGCACACCAAAAGAAATTCCTGTTGAGTCTCTTGAGGCAGGCGAAGTCGGCTATTTAGCAGCTACCATTAAAGATATTAAAGACGTAACTCCTGGAGATACCATTACTTTGGTAAAAGAGCCAGCGCTTACCCCACTTCCTGGTTATCGAAAAATTAATCCAATGGTTTATTGCGGGTTATATCCCGTTGATTCACGCAAATACCCTGATTTAAAAGATGCTTTAGAAAAACTTTCTCTTAATGATTCTTCGCTTCTTTTTGAACCGGAAAGTTCAGAAGCGTTAGGGTTTGGTTTCCGCGCTGGTTTTTTAGGTCTTTTGCACATGGATGTTATCCAAGAGCGTTTAGAAAGAGAATACAATCTTGAACTTATTCTGACTGCTCCTAGCGTTCGTTATCAATGTGAATTAACCGATGGAACTATTGTCTTTTTTGATAATCCTTGCGCAATGCCTCCGATAACAAAAATTAAACGGATTCTTGAACCTTATGTATCTGCCTCCATTATGACACCAGGAGAATATGTAGGCAGTGTAATGGAACTTTGTCAAAGTCGGCGTGGCATCTATCAAGATTTGATTTATTTTGATGATACGAGACAAGTTGTTAAATATTTATTACCTCTAAGTGAAATTATTTATAACTTTTTCGACCGCTTAAAATCAATGAGCAAAGGTTATGCTTCGCTTGATTATGAACTTTTTGGATATCAAGAAAGTGATTTGGCCAAAATGGATATTCTTTTAAATGGGAAAAGTATTGATGCTTTAAGTTCAATTGTTTTCCGACCAGATGCTTTTCGTCGAGGTAATCTCATTGTACGGAAATTAAAAGACATTATTCCTCGCCAATTATTTGAGGTACCTGTACAGGCTGCAATTGGCGGAAAAGTGATAGCTCGTGCCGATATAAAAAGCGTAAGAAAAGATGTTTTGGCAAAATGTTACGGGGGAGATATATCAAGAAAAAAGAAATTATTAGAAAAACAAAGAGAAGGAAAAAAACGGATGAAAGAAATTGGCTCAGTTGAGGTTCCTCAAGAGGCATTCATGGCCGTTCTTTCTCTTGACGAAAGCGAAGATTAAGAAAAAAATTTATGTAAGCGGTTGCAAGAAGTTGTTTTCGCGCGATAATAAGCAACGGAAAAGTGAGGTACCCTACATGGAAAGAGAAACCATGAAAGTTAGCAAGCCTGTCGATGAACAAGAATTAGCTAACTTTAAGCGCAGTGAGCGCATTACTTTAATTATTTGGGCTATTGTTGGTATTGCTGCGATTGTTTTTGCGGCATTGTATTTTACTGTTGTTGCTACCCCAGGATTTTTATCTATATCCATTGGGAAATGGGATACGGTTACTTCGACATTAGTAAAACCAGATCCAAACTTTAATTGGGACGCCAATATGGCCACAGACACCCCAATTATGCTTTCTTTCTTGGATTTACTCGCCAATACATGGTCCGCCTCTGGTAGTTATATTTATGTTTCTCCAACTGGAAATGAGTCGGTTCGTGAATTGACTTATCTTTTAAGTAATACCCAAATGTTGGGTGCAAGTTTCTATTTACAAATTATTTCTGTCGCACTTTTTGCTGTTGCGCTTATCATGGGTGTTGTTGCCTATGTTTCGAAAAAGAAACTTTCTGCCTTACCAGTTGGATTTGGTTTACTCTCCATGGCGGTGAGCATGATGAGTTTTGGCTATTTAATTGTTGGTTCAACATCAACAACAATTTCTCCTGGGTTACCGCTTCTTCCTGATTTAGTTTATGGTTCAATTTATACGATTCAAATTGTTTTCATGGTCATATTCTATGTGCTTGGGGCAGCTTTCTGTGCGATTGCTCCCTATGTAATTGATCATCGTGCTTCTGCACTTTACGATATTGGCTTAAAACATTAATTGACTTGATAATAAAAGCACTGTTTATCAGTGCTTTTTTTCATATTAAGGAGGAAACAAATATTATAGATCATGATTAATTTTTAAAACTTTTTAGTAGTTTTTTAGTGTTTATTTAGAGTTTGCTTATATAATGCATGTATCATGAAATATGATAAGTATGAACCCATTGTTTATCGTTGCACTGATGATAACTATTTAACGGAAACTTTATTCTCTCGTGAAGTTGGGACGATTGGTGCTTCGGCGATTTGGAAACTTGTTTTAGAGTATCGAAAAGAACATGAAGTTTTGTTATCGCCTCTTAAAACATTAAACCGCGAACCAGTTTATTTCACTGGCACGAGCACGATTCTTGAGCGGCTGAAATCTTTTGAATCGCTTATTTCTAATTTTGCGAAACAATTAGAATCATTAAATGGAAGGCGCGGGGAATACGTTCGTCGTGCGATTTATGAATCTTGTTTGGCGGGGATTAATATTTTTGAAGAATGCGAAATGAGTCCGTTAATGATTAAAGCGGTTTTAAACGGAACGTATCGTAATCATGAAGAATTTCACGATCCTTTATTGCGCTATCACGATCTTTTAGAAAAACTTTTCCGCGAAGGTGAAAGCGATTTGCCAAATGAAGATTTTATGGCTCAAGTATTAGAGGCGATTGAGGGGACACAAGAACTTATTTCTTTTTATCGAAGTTCTGATTTTGATAAAGAGGCACTCCGTTGGAGTTTCCAACAGTCGCCCGATTATGGATATTGCCCAGCAGAAAGAATTGCTGATTCCATGTCGCAACTTTTTAATGCAATTCAAGGAAATGACCAAGTATCGTTAATTGTTAAGGCTCTTGCCGCATTAATTTTTATCGATTGGTTTAAACCTTTTGACAGTCATAATGAAGTTGTTGCTTTAATGGTTGCCAAAAAGATTTTGTCTTCCGAGTTTGGCCCTGGGGCGTATTTACTTCCTATTGAAACCTTTTTAACAGAATTACGTCGCACTGATTATCGTTTTTTAATTTTAGAAGTACGACGAAAAGGGGATTTGACCTATTTGTTTGATACTTTCATGAGTCGGATGCGCCGCTGCTGGAACGATTTCTTGCAAGCTCAAAAAGATGCGGAAAAAGAGGTTTATGAAGAGGAGCAAAGGGAAGAAAATGTATCTTCTCCCGAAAAGGAAAACTATTCCATTTTGGAAGAGGAGAGCGATATTTCTCTTGATGAACCTAAGCCGATTTTTGCTGAGGAAGTTAAAGAAGAGGAAACAATTCCTAATTCTTCAATTCAGCCTATGGAAGAAAAAAGAAAAGTTCCTCCCTCTCCTCCTCGTTTCCCTAGTGGGCAAAATCTTATGCCTTTTGAAACGGAGCGCTTAACCGAGAAAGAAACAAGGGAATACACACAATATTTAATGGAAACAGACCCTTCTTTGTCACGAAAACAAGCAAGTTTCCTTGCTTCGCATCTAATTGAAGGAAGATATTATACGATTCAACAGTTTAAACGCTTTGCCCGTTGTTCTTATGAAACGGCACGGACTTCTATGGATAAGCTTGCGGCACGTGGCTACTATAAGAAAAGTCAAATTAAAAACAAATTTGTATATACCCCTGTGATGAAAGGACAAGAATAAATATGATCAATCCTGTTATTTTTGATGATTTTTGGAGTAATCCTGGAATTATCCTTGTTTTAATCTTAGTTGTTTTTGGCTTAGTTGCCCTCTTAGTGTTTCTTTTGCGGAAATATGTCCCTTTCTTTAAAAGCGATGAAAAAGTAAAAACACCTGAAGAAATCGCAAAAGAAGAAGTAGATCGCTTAGTTGAAGATTTAGATGAAGAATTAGAAAAAGAAGCGGACACCTTAGAAAAGGAAAGAAAAAAAGAAGAATCACAGGATTCTTATCATGACGACTCCTTAGAACGAACCTTATCTTCCGTGGAAGATGAAAAAACCGCCGAAGCCATGGAACAATATCGCCTTTCTCATCCTGAAGAAGAGGAAGCGATTAAAAATGATGAGAATAAAAAAGAAGAGAAAAAAGGATGATTCCGACCTCTTTATACATTCATATCCCTTTTTGCCGCGCCATTTGTGCCTATTGTGATTTTCCAAAATTAATTTATCAAAAACATTGGGTTGAACCATATTTTTCTGCTCTTAAGAAGGAATTTCTCTCTTTTTCCCCTAATTTTGCTTCTTTTAAGACAATCTATATTGGGGGAGGAACTCCTAGTTCTTTATCTTTAACGGAATGGGAATCCCTTTTGTCTTTTTTTGCGCCTTATTTAAAAAAGGATGGGGAATGGTCACTTGAAATTAATCCTGAAAGTTTTTCTGAAGAAAAAGCATTTATCGCCAAAAAGTATGGGGTAAATCGTCTCTCTTTTGGTATTCAATCTTCACAAGATAAATATCTAAAATTGTTAGGACGAAAGCATCGCTTTATTGACGCAAAAAGTGCTGTAAAAATCGCTCAAAATGTTGGATTTTCAAATATTTCTCTTGATTTAATGTATGCTTTGCCAAAAGAAACACCTTTAGATGTAGAAAAAGATTTACATGATTTTCTTTCTTTAAAACCACAGCAAATATCCGCTTATTCTTTGATTATTGAAGAGGGCACAACTTTTGCTTATAAAAATATAAAAGAAGCCGAGGAAGAAGAAGCGCGCTTGGAGTATGACCTAATTCTATCCTTATTAGAAAGTCATGGATTTATCCGTTATGAAGTAAGTTCCTTCGCTTTGCCATCATTTGAGTGCAAACACAATCTTGTGTACTGGGAAGATCAGCCCTATATAGGAATCGGTCTTGGTGCGGCAGGATATGTGGATGGCATACATTATAAAAATACTCGATCTTTTTCCTCCTACTTAAATGGAGTAGGGCGTGAATACGAACCCTCTCCCACAATACAAGATGCGATAGAAACTTTTTTCCTTACCACTTTGCGATTAGAAAAAGGTTTTGCTTTAGAAGAATTTGAAAAACGTTTTTCTTTCTCTTTTCTTTCTGTTTTTTTAGAAGAAGTAAGGAAATTAGAAACGAAAAAACTCCTTGTTGTCGAATATGGTCGAGTTCACGCAACAAGAGAAGGCATTTACTTGCTTGACCGAATTTTAAGAACTTTATTCTGTTCTCCTTTTTTTGATAACTAAAAGAAAGATACCGAACTTTTTGGCAGTTCAATGTTGACTCTGCTAATTTGCCCTTTATAATGCTCTTTGGCAGTCAGGAATATAGATTGCCAAAGGAGGGAGCATGACAAGGCGCGATGAAATCTTAAAGCTCATCGTCGAGTACTTTATTAAAACGGCAAAGCCGGTGTCGAGCAAAACTCTTCAAGAAGAGTATGGACTTGACTATTCTACGGCAACAATCCGCAATGAGATGAGTGCTCTAGAAAAAGATGGTCTTTTGGAGAAAGATTTTTCCTCTGCTGGAAGAACGCCAAGTTCTCTAGGTTATCAATATTATATCGATAACTTGCGAAATGGAGAGGTTGATGGTGGAGCAAAACACGCTCTACAAGTCCTTCTTTCCAATAAGACAAAATCGGTGGAAGAAGTGCTTACGGAGTCTTGTCAAATTCTTTCAAGTATGACAAATCTTGCTTCCGTTGTCTTAGGAAAAAAGGTAAGCGAAGAACGTCTTGCTTCCTTAAATATCGTTCCATTAAATGGACATAGTGCCACGGCAATATTTGTTACTTCTCAAGGCTATGTTGAAAATAAAACTTTTTTAATCGATAAGACCTTGAAAGTTGATGATGTTGTTCGTGGAGTAAAGCTATTAAATGAACGTCTAGTAGGTACTCCTATTTCGGAAATTTGTTCGAAAATGGAAGCCTTACGACCAGTTCTCCATGAATATATGGTTGGACAGGAAATTATTTATGATGCGATTTTAGGAGCCTTTGCTCGTTTTGCTACCGAACGGATGAGTTCTTATGGTAAAGAAGAATTACTCAGTCAACCAGAGTTCCAAAATGACGCACAAAAGGTTCGTGAAATTCTAGCTTTGCTTGATGATCCCGAACGATTAAAAAAAGCATTAGAAGCCGGAGATAGTTCGGATGGTGTGAGTGTAAGAATTGCTAAGAAAGGGGACGGGAATCCCGATGTTGCCATTATTTCTGCCGAAGTTACGCTTCCTGGAAATAATGATGCTGCCTTAACTTTGGTTGGTCCGACAAGAATGGACTATAACAAAGCTGTTAGCACCCTTAAATATTTTGCAAGCGCACTTGATGATTATTTCCATGAAAGCGAAAAAGGGAAGGAGGGGGACGATGAAGAAGAAAGAACGTCCAGAAGAAGTAGAAGAACAAAAGGAGAGTAAAACACCCTCCTTAGAAGAAGAACTTGTAAAAGCAAAAGAAGAAATCGAAAAGTGGAAGAATCTCTACTATATGTGTTATGCGGATATGCAGAATTTACGAAAATCTCTAGAGGAAGATCATCGCGAAGCCGTCCGTTACCGCGCAGCAGGTTTCTTAGAAAAACTGATTCCTTCTCTTGATTGTCTATATATAGCTTTACAAGGAGAAACAGTTGGCGATGAAGCAAGAAATTATCGCCAAGGATTTCAATTCATTTATCGGCAACTGGAAGAGGCTTTAGCCTCCGAAGGAATCTCTTATATTTTACCAAAAACAGGAGATGATTTTGATCCCAAGACGATGGAGGCGATTGAGACTTTAGAAAGCGATATTGAGCCAGGAAAGGTAATTGAATGCAAAAGCAAAGGTTACTTACTGCATGACCGTCTTATTCGGGCGGCCAGAGTAACCGTTAGTGCTCAAAAGAAGAAAGAAGAGCAAAAAATAGAAGCATAAAAATTGAAATAAAAAAGGAGAAAAAGAATATGGCAAAAGAAATTATTGTTGGTATTGATTTAGGAACGACAAATTCAGTTATTTCGTACATGCAACCTGACGGAAAAGTCAAAGTAATTCCAAATCCGGAAGGAACAATGACTACGCCCTCTATTGTTGCTTTTAAAGGCAATGGAGAAGAAATTGTTGGTAACTCTGCCAAACGGCAAATGATTACAAATCCTGATACCGTTCGTAGTGCCAAAAGAAAAATGGGGACCGCAGAAAAATTCCACATTTCTTGTTTAAATAAGGATTACACTCCTCAAGAGATTTCCGCAAAGGTTCTCTCTTATATGAAAGGCTATGCAGAAAAGTCTATTGGACAACCAGTTAAAAAAGCCGTTATTACAGTTCCTGCCTACTTTAATGATGCTCAACGGCAAGCAACAAAAGATGCTGGAACGATTGCGGGACTTGAAGTAGTCAGAATTATTAACGAGCCAACGGCAAGTTGCCTTGCTTATGGTTTGGATTCTAATAAAAGCGAACGCGTCCTTGTCTTTGACTTAGGTGGAGGCACCTTAGATGTTTCCATTCTTGATATTGGCGATGGAACTTTCCAAGTTCTTTCTACTTCTGGAGATACTCATTTAGGTGGAGACGACTGGGATATTGTCATTGCCAATTGGATCCGTAGTGAAATCAAGACACAATTTGGACTTGATTTAACTGACAAAATGGCCGAACAACGTTTTATTGATGCCGCTGAAAAAGCAAAAATTGAACTTTCTAGCAGTTTAACCACAACGATTAGTTTACCCTTCATTGGAATGAGCTCAAATGGTCCAATTAACTACGAAGGAACCTTAACAAGAGCAAAATTCCAAGATTTAACTCGTCATTTATTAGAACGCTGCAAAGCCCCAATGGAAAAGGCCATGCAAGATGCTGGATTATCTTATTCGGATTTAGGGGATGTCTTAATGATTGGTGGTTCGATTCGTATGCCAGCTGTCCAAGAAATGGTAAAAAGCGTGACCGGACATAACCTTAATATGTCGGTGAACCCTGATGAAGCAGTATCTATGGGTGCTGCCATCCAAGGCGCTATTATTGCAGGTGATGTAAAAGATGTTGTTTTACTTGACGTAACTCCGCTTTCTTTAGGGATTGAAACCTTAGGAGGAGTCATGACCGTCTTAATTCCACGTAATACAACGATTCCTACAACAAAGAGTCAGATTTTCTCAACGGCACAAGATAATCAACCTGCTGTAGATATTATGGTTTATCAAGGGGAAAGACCAATGGCTCATGACAATAAATTACTTGGTCATTTCTCTTTAACGGGAATTAAACCAGCAAGACGGGGTCAACCACGAATCGAAGTCACTTTCTCAATTGACGTTAATGGTATTGTGAAAGTATCCGCGAAAGATCTTGATACGCAAAAAGCCCAAGATATTACCATCAGCGGCTCCAATGGTTTATCGCAAGAAGACATTGAACGTATGGTGAAAGAAGCGGAGGAAAACAAGGCTGCTGACCAAAAGAGAAAAGACGATATTGAGGTGAAAAATAAAGCCCAAACGTATATTGATGACATTAACCAAGCTCTTGTTGAGCAAGGCGATAAGTTAAGCGAAGAACAAAAAACTCAACTCACTACTTTGCGCGATGAAGCTCAAGGTGCCTTACAAAGTGAAGATATGGATAAGTTAAGAGAAATTGTTGGTCGCTTAGAAGATGCGGCAAGAATGGCTTCTCAGGCTCAAGGTGCTTCAAGCGCTGGAAATAATGATTCTTCTAGTGCGGGAGGAGCAAATGGGGACGCTCCTTTTGATGCCGACTTCACAGACGGATCAAATAACTAATAAATAAATAGGGGGGTAAATCCCCCCTAATCTTTTTTTGATAAGGAGGGACGAAATGGCAGAAAAACGGGATTTTTATGAAGTTCTAGGTCTTTCGAAAAATGCTACAAAAGACGAAATCCGTAGCGCATATCGAAAGTTAGCTAAACAATATCATCCAGACATTAATAAGTCTCCTGACGCCCCGAAAAAATTTGAAGAAGTTCAAGAAGCTTATGACGTTTTAAGCGATGATAATAAACGTGCTCAATATGACCGCTTTGGCATGGCGGCTTTTAGTCAAGGAAGCTCAACTGGTGGAGCAGGAAATCCTTTCCAAAATGGAGGATTTGGTGGCTTTAGCAGTGAAGGTTTTGGCGGCATGGACTTTGGCGATATCTTTAGCTCGTTCTTTGGAGGAGGAAATACAAGAAGTCGTAGCCGAAGTAGTGGTCCAAGAAAAGGGAATGATCGTTTGCTTCGTGTCCAAATTAGTTTTATGGATGCGATTTTAGGAAGAAAGATCGATCTTAACGTTGATGTCGACCGTACATGCTCTCATTGTCATGGAACAGGGGCAGAATCTCCTAATGCTTATCAAACCTGTCCTGATTGTGGAGGCAGTGGGCGTGTAATTCGTCGTCAACAAACCTTATTTGGCACCTTTCAAAGTGAGAGCGTTTGCCCTCGTTGCCAAGGCTTAGGCAAAATTATTAAAGAAAAATGTCATGAATGTGGGGGAAGCGGTTACCATCATGAAAAAACAAAATTAACGGTAACGATTCCTGCAGGAATCACTAGTGGCCGCCAATTGCGGATTGCTGGGTATGGAGAACGAGGAATTAATGGTGGAGCAAATGGTGATTTATATGTTGAAGTCATCGTTCGTGATGATCCAACTTTTGAACGGGACGGAAATGACATTCATATAAAAGTTTCTCTTGGCATGGCAGAATGTGCCTTAGGTACAGAACTTTCTGTGAAAACCGTTTATGGAACAGAATCGGTTACCGTGCCCCCAGGTACGCAGCCTGGTGCCATCTTAAAACTTAAGGGAAAAGGAGTTAAGGATAGTGCAGGTCGCGTAGGGGATGAATATGTTCATTTATCAATAGAAATTCCAAAACGCCTGACCGAACGTCAAAAGCAGCTTTTACAAGAATTTATTGCTGAAGGAAAAAGTTCGGGTTGGGGACCATTTAAAAAAGTGAAAAAGTAGAAGGGTTTTGCCCTTCTTTTTTCGTCTTGTTTCAAATAGTTATGCTAAAGTATAAAAAGAGGAAATTGTTATGGCAGAAGAAAAATATATGCACGAAGCAATTCTTGAAGCCAAAAAAGGAATTCATGCCGGACATGGTGGTCCTTTTGGCGCGGTAATTGTAAAAGAAGGAAAAATTATTGGTCGTGGGCATAATGAAGTGATTCATCAGCAAGATCCTACATGTCACGGTGAGATGATGGCCATTCATGATGCCTGTAAAAACTTAGGAAGTTTTGATTTATCTGGTGCAGAACTTTATACCACAGGCTATCCCTGCCCAATGTGTTTAGGAGCGATTCTTTGGGCTAATATTAACCGCGTCTATTATGGATGTAATGTGGAAGATACTGAAGTCAAGATTGGATTTCGTGATAATGCCTTTTATGAACTTTTAACCAAGAAAGAAAAGCGGGAAAATTTCTGTCGCGAATTATCGCGTGAAGAATGTCTTGCCTTATATGAAGAATATGCCTCTATTGGAGGTGAAAAATATTAATTATGCCTCGCTGCAAAGAATGTGGTCGCGAAATTACTCGCTTTGACCGTGACATTTGTCCATATTGCGGAACTTTAGCGCCGATTGCTAGTGATTATCAAACAGAAGACATGACTTCATTCTTCTCAAAAGTAGAAGGTGATGTTAGTTCCTTAAAAAAGGCAAAGCACAAAAAAACATATGTTTTATTTCTCTTCTTGCTTGGTCCTTTTGGCGCGGATTATTTTTATTTAGGCAAAGGGAAAAAAGGCGTTCTTTGCCTCATTCTAACTTTACTTTTCTATTGTGTTCTTTCCGTTGCTTTTTATTTTGTTCCTCCTCTTGGGTGGTATGCCCTTTTATTTGCTTTTTGTCTTATTTATGTGGCGCATTTTATTCGTGGGATTGTTTTGTTAGGAAAAGATGTGCGGGATGCAAGTGGGGAGACCCTTCTTTCATGAAAGCGGTATATCCCATTTCTTTAAAAGAAAATCATCTTTTTTTATCCGAAGAAGACACGAAGCACTTATTTTTTTCTTTACGTGCGAAAGAAAAAGAACGAATTTTTGCTTATTTTGAGGGGCATAAATATTTAACCGAAATATCTTTTTCTCCCTCCTATTGCTTAAAGATTATAAGGGAAGAGGAGATGCCTTCTTACCCTAATCCTTTCCTTACTCTTCATTTTGCCTTATTAAAGGGAGGGCATGATGAATGGGTTATTGAAAAAGGGGTTGAACTTGGTTGTCTTTCTTTTTCTCCCTTTATTTCCTCATTTACAATTTCGCGCCCCAAGGCGAAAAAAGAATTCGAAAAAAGAGAAACTCGTTTTCAAAAGATTGGAAAAGAGTCTGCCTATCAATGCGGTTCGCCTTTTTTGCCACACATTTCTCCTATTACTTCTTTTGAAACCTCCATGAAAGAGGCGAAAGGCATTCGTTTGTTTTTTGATGAAAAGCGTGCCGGTGAAGATTTTTCTTACAAAGAATTTTTTAAAGAAAAGACGGGGAATTTTGACGCTTTTATTGGACCAGAAGGCGGTTTTTCGGAAAAAGAACGGGAATTTGCAGGGAAAATGGGGGCAATCATTTTGCCTTTATCGTCGTTGATTTTACGTGCGGAAACCGCTTCGATAGCGGTATGTAGCCTATTTCATTTTGCTTTTATGGAGGGTTTATGGCGTTAAATATTTTTGATTTTTTAGAGAAGAATAAACGTGCCACCCCTTTTTCCCATGGGACAGAGGCTACTTTTTTTGATAAAAATTCTTATCTTTTATCTGCACATGAGCCCTTTAAACTTTATCAACATCCCATGAATTCTTTTGAGGTTACGCGAAGCAATATTATTCTTCGTGCACTTGTAAATAAAAGGGTAATTGAACGTCTTTATCTTGCAAAAGTTCGACTTTCTGAGAAAGAAGAAAACAACTTGCCAGTTGATATATATATGAAAGAAGCAATGGCGGAACTCCCTTATTATGATTACCAAGGGGAAAAGATTTTTATCCCATTTTTTTCTCGCGCATTAAATCGGATTTACGCTGTTGATTTTTTTAAGATGGAAATTCCTCCTTATACTCGTTTATTACGAGATTTTGATTCCATCCTTATGGATCCATTTGATTATTGGGGAGCATCTTTATTTGATAGTTACTTCACTAAACTGGTTCGCGTATATGAATATCAAGAAAGTTTAGCTATGTATGATTATGATGCGGAGCGGCTTTATTTCATTACTCCTCAAGGCCGATTAGAAGCTTCTTTGGCCTTCTTTGATCGGTTTTTAAAAAACCCTGGCAAAACCCATGTTATGAAGCGGATTGAACGTGTGGCAGAAGCCTATTTCCATAACGATCAAGACTCTTTTTATCGTTATCTTTTAGGAGGAAAACTTGTTTCTCGTGAAGTACTGATGCGTTATCGAAAAGCAAGATTACGCCTTTCTCTTCCCGCGCCATCACTTATTGAGGAAGATTTATTATGAAAGTGTATTGTCATTCTTTAGGTTGTAAAACCAATGAATATGAAACAAGCGCTTTAGCAGAAGAAATAAAGGAGAAAGGTGGGGAAATCGTCTTTATTCCTGAGGATGCTGATTTAATTATTCTTAATACCTGTGCCGTAACCTCTTTATCGGAAAAGAAATCTCGGCAAATGTTTCATCGTTTCAAAAGAGTTGCTCCAAAGGCAAAAATTCTTGTCATGGGCTGTGCATCCGAACACCATAAAGACCCTTTTCTTGAAAGTGATGTACTTTTAGGGACGACTTCGCGAAAGGAAGCAATTCAAGCTCTTATAAAAGCTTATTACCAAGATGAAAAAACACATTTTCCTTTGCTTCCTTTGCAAAAGAGAAGGTATGAAGAACTTGGTGCTGCTCATTTGCTAGAAGGCGCAAGAGCGACACTAAAAATTGAGGATGGGTGTAATAATTTTTGTTCTTATTGCCTTATTCCTTTTTTACGCGGAAATCCTCGTTCAAGAAAAAAAGAAGAGGTTATTAAGGAAGCGGTTTTACTCACTTCTTTTGGGGTAAAAGAACTTGTACTAACGGGAACCCATATTGGTTTTTATGGGAAAGAAGAAGGAATGAATCTTGCCTCTTTATGCAAAGAAATTTTAGCTTCTTGCCCAAGTCTTCACCGTTTACGCCTTGGCTCTTTAGAGGAAAGCGAATTAGATGAGGATTTATTATCTTTATACGAAAAAGAAGAACGGTTAGCCGCTCATCTTCATATTCCTCTTCAAAGTGGTTCAAAAAGCGTACTAGAGAGAATGCAAAGGAAATATACGCCTGATCAATTCGCATCCTCAATTAAGCGCTTAAGGGAAGTTCGTCCTGATATAAGCATTACTACCGATGTTATCGCTGGTTTTCCTTTAGAAAGCGAAGAAGAACATCAAGAAACACTTTCGTTTTTAAAAGAAATGAAGTTTTCTCGCATTCATGTTTTTCCTTATAGCAAAAGAGAAGGTACACGTTCTTCCTATCTTCCGGATATTCCTTTTGAAGTACGGAAAGGAAGAACAAAAGAGATTATGAATTTATCTTCCTATTTAGAAGATATTTATATTCAAGAAATGGATGGGAAGGAAGAAACTCTTCTTGTCGAGAAAGTTAAAGAAGGGATTGCTTATGGTCATCTTTCTTGCTATTTACGAGTTGCTCATCCTGCTATTGGGGCAAAAGTTGGTGATATTCTGCCTATTCTTATAAAAAAAGAAGAAGTCGATAAGTATGATTCTTGAAAGATGATATCTAATAAAATTGTAGTAAATTAATACATTGTCTAAACTAAACTTGCATAGGAAAATTCTTTCCTTATAATGGCGACCGATTTGAAAGGAGAAGAGAAATGGCTGTACCTCAAAGAAGAACGAGTAAGACGGCAAAACGTCTACGTCGTGGACATTATAAATTAAATCCTGTTGGTCTTATTGCTTGCCCCCATTGTGGCGCTTTAGTCCGCCCACACCACGTTTGTCGTGCCTGTGGCTACTATAAAGGAAAAGATATTCTTCATTTGAAGAAGGACGCAGAATAAAAAGAAAGACGCGCTTTGGCGCGTTTTTTATTATGTGGAATATTTTAAAAAGTTGTATGATTAGTAAAGATTTACGGGAAGGGAGTTCCTATGAGATTTAGCAAATATTTCGACCATACGAATTTGAAGGCTGATGCAACTTTAGCCGACATCACGCGTTTATGTTATGAGGCGATGCGCTATCAATTTATGAGCGTATGCGTGAATCCTTTTTATGTTCCTGTTGCCGCACGTCTTTTACAAAAAAGCGATGTTAAGGTTTGCACTGTTGTTGGTTTTCCTTTAGGCCAAACAACTCCTCAACAAAAGGCTCGTGAGGCAAAAGAAGCGGTGTTATCGGGAGCCGATGAAATCGATATGGTGCAAAATATTGCCATGGTTCATGCTGGGGAATATAAGTTTATCGAGGGGGAAATTTTGAAAGTCAAACAAGCTTTAGAAGATGTATCTCCCAACCGTCACATTGTATTAAAAGTTATTCTTGAAACTTGTTATTTAGAAAGGAAAGAAATTATTCAAAGCGCTTTAACTGCAAAAAGAGCGGGTGCTGATTTTGTTAAAACATCCACTGGTTTTGGAAAATGGGGCGCAAAAGCCAAAGACGTTTTGTTAATGCGAAATACCGTTGGTGATTCAATGGGCGTCAAGGCTTCTGGAGGAATTCATACTTTAGAAGAAGCCTATCGGATGATTGATAGTGGCGCAAACCGCTTAGGTTGTTCTGCTTCTGTGGACATTATGGAAGAACTTCTTAGTGCAAGACGATGAAAGTTTGTATTTATTTTGAAGGGCAGGAGCATATTGCTCGTTCGGGAATTGGGCGCGCAATGTCCCATCAATTACGGGCCCTATCTTTTGCCGGTGTTGAGACTACTACTTCTTTTGAAGAATGCGATGTTGATCTTGTTCATATCAATACCTATTGGCCAAAAAGTTATTCTCTTTTGCGAAAATGTAAGAAAAAAGGTATCCCTGTTATTGTTCACGGTCATAGTACATATGAAGATTTCCAAAATAGTTTCCGTTTTTGGAAACTTATAGAGCCTTTTTATCGTTTTTTCTTAAGAAGAATGTATACGAATGCGGATTTTATTATCACGCCTACCCCTTATGCAGCAGAACTTTTAACAAAATTTCTTGCACCAAGTCAAATAAAAGATATATCAAATGGCATTGATTTAGAAGAATATGCCGCGGATGAGACAAAAGTGGCTTTGTTTCGTGAAAAATTCCAATTAGGTGATGAACCTTATGTGTTAGGTGTTGGTTTTCCTTTTGTTCGTAAGGGGATTTTTGATTTTATTGAAACCGCCCGCTTACTTCCTGATGTCCGCTTTCTTTGGTTAGGGAGTCTGCAAAAAATTCTAACGGAACAAAAAGTGTTAAAAGCAATGAAAAATGCGCCAAAAAACGTCTCATTTCCTGGATATTGCAAAGGAGATTTGATTAAAGGGGGTTATCAAGGAGCTTTGGCGGTTCTTTTTCCTACGTATGAAGAAACAGAAGGCATAGTCGCTCTTGAAGCTTTAGCGAGCAAAACTCCTTTGATTGTACGCCCGATTCCCGTATTTTCCTCTTGGTTAACGGATAAGAAAAATTGTTATATGGGAAATACACCCTATGAATTTAAGAATATTATTTCTTCACTTCGGGAAAAGGGAAAAAATTGCGAAATTCTAGAAGAGGGTTGGCGTGTAGCCGAAGAACGTTCCTTATTCCGCGTTGGGGAAAAATTAAAAGAAACCTATGAAATGGTTTTGTCTTTAAAAAATAAGAATTCCGTTTAATTTTTCCTCTTTTAAAAAGAAAAACGGGACAAAATCTTAACCATTTTAACTTTGCGAAATATTTCAAGTTTTTCATTAATTTTGCTTGCCTTTTTTCTCTTTTCGTCTAGTGTTGTTTTCGGATTTATCTTTAAAATGGAAATTGCATATGAAATATAAAATTATCGTTGATTCCTCCTCAAATTTACTTCCTACTTATTTATCAGGATATTCCGATATTGGTTTTGCTGTTGCACCCTTAACTATCCGCTTTAATGGAAAAGAATATATCGATGATGCAAGTCTTGATGTAGGAAAAATGCTAAAAGAACTCTCTTCTTTTCCTGGAAAAGCTACTACTGCCTGTCCTTCGCCTGGTGATTATTTAAAGGAAATGAAAGATGCGGAATATTACATCCTCATTACCATTTCATCAAAACTAAGTGGATCTTATCAAAGTGCATGTTTAGCAAAAGAAGCCTATGCATTTCCTGATAATGTCCTTGTGATTGATTCAAAACTTGTTTGCGGAACGATGGAACAACTTGTCTTAAAAGCGGTTGAAGAGATTCAAAAAGGAACGGATTTTGAAACGTTAAAGTCTTGTCTTTTTGGATATCGTGATACTTTAAATTTATTATTTGTTTTAAATCGTTTTGATAATTTAATCAAAAATGGACGTATGAACCGGGTGACCGCCTTAATCGCCCAATTAATTGGGATTAAGCCTCTTTGTTATGGGGATGGAGGGGAAATTAAAATCAAAGAAAAAGTACGCACGATTCAAGGAGTTTTCAAACGCCTTGTTGTTAATATTGGCAAAATGGGTTCCGATTTCGAACAACGAATGTGCATCATTTCTCATACCGAAGCACCAGATTTAGCCTTAACATTAAAAAATGCGATTCAAGAACGTTATCCTTTTAAAGAAATTAAGGTTGTCGAAAATCGTGGTTTAGCGGCCTTTTATTCCTTAGAAGGCGGTATCATTTGCTGTTTTTAGTTCATAAAAAGACAATTTTTTCATTATTTTGTTATATTTTCCCATCTTTATATGGGTATATAGTTTTGTATTCTTTTCATATTCTTAAAAATATTTTAGTCTCAAAAGTAAAAATAGATTGTCTGATGGGAATTAGGGAAATAGGAAACGATTCTTTTCTTAGGCAATAATTAAGAAAATTGATTAAATATTTCTTTTCTTAAAATTCGATAGGTAAATTTTTAATTGTTATATAAAATGAAAACGCGATGAATGCAAGAGACTCAAAAACTTTCCTCCTTCCTAAGGAAGACAAAATTCGTTTTGTTGCAGGGACAAATTTTATGTATACCGTGTCTTTTGAAAAGTACGGAATCTCTTCTTTAAGGATGTCAGATGGTCCTCACGGATTACGGGTGCAAAAGGGAACGGGGGATAATGGGGTAACCTCCTCACTTCCTGCAACATGCTTTCCTACTGCTGTTACTGTAGCCTCTTCTTGGAATGTAGAAAATGCTTATTCCATTGGGCAGGCAATTGGGGAAGAAGCTCATCATTTCAAAATCCATGTTGTTTTAGGGCCAGGGGCAAATATTAAACGCGCTCCCCTTGGTGGAAGGAACTTTGAGTACTTTAGCGAAGATCCTTATTTATCTGGCTTAATGGCAGGAAATGAGATTTTAGGCATTGAAAGGAAAGGCGTTGCCGCATGTATCAAGCATTTTGCCTTAAATAATTCAGAAAATTTCCGAAATAATGGCGATTCTATCGTTGATGAGCGAACCATGCATGAGCTTTATCTTCGTTCTTTTCAAAAGGCGATTGAAATTGGACATCCTGCCGCAGTAATGTCTGCATATAACAAAGTAAATGGTGTCTATTGCAGTGAAAATTCCTATCTTTTAAGAGAAATTTTACAAGAAAAATGGGGTTTTAACGGTTTAGTAATGACTGATTGGGGCGCCATGCATAGCCGCAAAAAAAGTTTGGAAGCAGGCTGCCATCTTGAAATGCCAGGAGATACCTTAGTCTGCCAAGAAGAGCTTCAATATTCTCTTAATCATGGATTTCTAAAAGAAGAAGTACTTGATGAAGCTTGTTATCGTCTATTATCAATGATTCAAAAGTACCAAAAAGACTATCCTGATGATTGTGATTTTAAAAAACATTACGATTTATCGGTAAAAGTTGCGACTGATTCTGCTGTTTTATTAAAAAATGAATCTTATCTTTTACCTTTAAATGAAAAGAAAAAATATCTTGTTATTGGGGACTTATTTCAAAAGATGCGTTATCAAGGGGCCGGTTCATCCATGATTCTTCCCTATTTTTTAAAGACTCCAAAAGATGCCTTTGATGAAAAGGGTGTTTGTTATGCTTATTGTCGCGGTTATCAAGAAACAGGAGAAAGGGAGGATACCCTCTTTTCTGAAGCGATAAATGCCGCAAAAGAAGCTACCGAGCCCATTCTTTTCTTTGGGGGATTAACTGATCTTATTGAAAGTGAGGGCGTAGACCGTGAAAACATGTCTCTTCCTATGAATCAAATAAAACTACTTAATGAACTTATTCGTTTGGGGAAGAAGATTATTTTTGTTCTTTTTGGTGGTTCCCCAGTAGAACTTCCTTTTATTGATGGAATTGATGCGCTTTTATCGATGTTTCTTCCAGGAGAAGGAGGGGGAGAAGCATGCTATAACTTGCTTTTTGGGAAAGCAAATCCCTCAGGACATTTATCGGAAAGTTGGCCACTTTCTTATCGTGATGTTGTTTGTCATCAGACCTATAGTTTGTCGCCAAATGAAGTGTATCAAGAAGGAATTCTTGTTGGGTATCGTTACTATCTTAATGCTAACATTCCTACGCGATATCCTTTTGGCTATGGATTAAGTTATAGCAAGTTTTTATGGTCTGATTTTTCTCTTGAGCAAAAAGAGGATAAAATACTTCTTTTCTTAAAAGTTAAAAATATCGGTGAATATCCTGGGGCGGATGTTGTTCAAATATATTCTTCCTCCCCAAATGATAAAATCTATCAATCGAAGCGCGATTTGCGAGCTTTTTGTAAGGTTTATTTAAAGCCAAAGGAAGAAAAGTTTGTTTCTCTTTCTTTTCCGATTAATGACCTTGCCTCCTATCATCTTAAAGAACATCGTTTTCTTTTATTAAACGGGAAATATAAGATTATTTTTGCTCATCACGCGGAAGATACAAGTTATGAAGAAGAAATCACAATAAAAGGGGAAGAGGTTTCTTCTCCTTATTCACAAAACCTTCTTGCTTTATATAACTTTGGTAGGATTAGAGAAATTACTCCTTCTATGTTGGAAGAAGAACTTCCTATAAAAATTCCTACTTCAAGAAAAATTAAACCTTATACACTGGATTCGAAACTTCATGATTTTAAGTATTCATTCTTTGGAAATATTTTGCGTTTGGCTGTTTTGAGTATGGCAAAAAAGCAATATCGAAAAGCGAAAAAACTGCCTTTAGGTGTTCAACGGGATAATCAAATAAAAGGGGCTATCTTTCTTTATCGTATTTTAGAAAATAACACCTTAAATTCGATGAGCATGTGTGCACAAAATCGGTTCCCTTACCATTTTGCGCGAGGATTTTGTGATGTTGCAAACGGCCACTTCTTTAAAGCGATTAAGCATTTTTGTTCAAAGAAAAATTTTATGGATGAGGAATAGATACGGTAACGAAGAGCTTTTGCGTAGTTAAATTCATACAGTTTTACTCAAAAATGAGCATCTTACTCGCTTCCTAAAGACGTGATTTAGGTGATTTTGTGCTTTTTGTTCTTACTTTTGGTAAAAATTATTGAAGATCATTTCTCTTAGGACAGGGAAAGGGGAATTTATGGCCTAATTGATTTTTAGAAATTTGCTAAATAAAGTGAAAAATAAGGGGAAATTGCTGTTTTTCCTCTTTTTTTTCGAAAAAAAATCAGTATGATAGCGAAGGTCTTGGGAAGGAGGTGAAGAGAATGGCAATTAAAGTAACAATTCGTCAAGATGAAAATGTTGATGAAGGCATTCGTCGTTTCAAACGTGCAGTGAATAAATCTGGTGTTGTCATGGAAATGAAAAAACGTGAGTTTTATCTCAAAACCGCCCTTCGCCGGAAGCAAAAAAGTGAAATGGCCCGCCGTAAAAAGTGGTAATTTCTAAAGAATTTGATTAGCGCCTTATGGCGCTTTTTCTTTTTTAAGGGCACTTCTTGGTAAATAAGAACTATATAAGAGTATGAATGGTACAGTTTATCAAGCAAAACCCGATAGTTGTGGATACGCCGCAACACGTTCCTTTCTTATTTATTTTACTAAACAAAAAGGATGGCGTTATTTAAAAAGGGATCATGAAGGTGCTTATGATTTACAAGAGCTGAGTTTTTTAGCCAAACAGGCTGGAGTAAATCTTATTTGGAAACGTTCTTGTTATGCAAATTGTTTAGAGGAAGCAAAACGTTTTCCTTTGCTTTTATTGTTAAATGAAGGAAAAGATGGACATCTTGTCGTTTTATTAAAAAAGAGAAAGGAATATTTTTATCTTGATGATCCTGCAAAAGGAAAATACTGGATAAAAGGGAAAGAATTGATGAAAAAATGGTCGTTAATTTTTGGTGAGGGGTATTTTGATCGAAAAGAAATTCCTCCAAAAAGACCGAAATTAATTGATTATTTTACTCTACCACTGCTCCTTTCTTTGTTGTTTCTTGAATTGGTGTTTTTTCTTATTGGTTTTTATTTTCTAGAGGAAGATCCACGTCTTTTATATGCATTTTCCTTCTTTTTAACCGCTTTTCTCCTCTTTCTATTAAGGGAAGGAGCGATTTTTCTTTTCTTAAATCGTTTTGAAAAAGATCATTTATTTCTTGTTCCGGAAAGAGGAAATAGCGAAGACTACTTTTTGTTCCAACGTTATAAGGGAAGCGTATTCCTTGGCCCCATCTCTTCTTTTGCCTCGTTGCTTGTTTCCCTTTGTCTTTTTACCTATGTATCTTTTTTTGGCTTTGGTTATTTTCTTGCTTCCTGTTTTATCTTGCTTTTAGAAATTTGTTATTTTCCCCTTGAACATTTCTTTACAAAAGAGAAAGAAAAACTAGAAAGGAAAGAGGCCAAAATGTTAGAAGAACCTTTCGCATATAAAAAAGGGGCAGAATTAAGCAAAACCGCATCAAAACTTGCTTTTTCCTTGCGGGTATTTGATTTGTCTTCTCTCCTTCCTTTATTTGGTCTATCTTTTCTTGCCTTATGGGGCAATGAACAAGGAAGTTCCTTTTATGGTTTTATTAGCGCTTTTTTATCTCTTTTTATTCTGAGCAAGACGTTTCGTAGTTTTTTACAATATTTTTTGCAGAAAAAGAAAAGACAGGCATTAGCGGATGCTTTTTTTGAACGCTTTCTCTCGCTTTCTTAGTCAGAAAAAGAATAAAATATAGATAATGAACATAGAACTGAATGCTGAATTCTTTCCAAAATATGAAAGCTTCCTTCCTTATTATGAAAAAATAGCTGCATATACTTTTTCTTTACTACACGTCCCGTCTTCTTATGAGATAGATGTTTCCTTTGTTGATGAAGATACGATTCAACAATTAAACCGTGATTATCGAAATAAGGATTCAGTGACGGATGTGATTTCCTTTGCCTATAACGATGGGGAAAATCCTGTTTCTTTTAGTTACCAGGAAGATGCTTTGCAAATTTTAGGTGAGATTTATATATGCATTCCTCGGGCAATTAAGCAAGCAGAAGAAATTGGTAATTCCTTAGGCAGGGAACTTTGTTTTCTTTTTGCACACGGACTTCTTCATTTGTTAGGTTATGATCACATGAATGATGAAGAGGCAAAAGAAATGTTTTCTTTACAAAATCAAATTTTGGAAATTTTAGGGGGAGATTATGGAAACGAAACAATTAATTGAAGAAGCAATAAGCGCAAGAAAACTGTCTTATTCTCCTTATAGTCATTTTGCTGTCGGGGCTGCTCTTTTATGCAGCGATGGTTCTATTTATTATGGAGCAAATGTGGAAAATGCAAGTTATCCTTTATGCATGTGTGCGGAAAGAAATGCGATATATCATGCCTTAATGGAAGGAAAAAAGAAGGAAGATTTTCTTGCTTTAGCAATTGTTGCTGACTGTAAACGCCCAGTTTCTCCTTGTGGGGCTTGTCGTCAGGTATTATCGGAACTTTTCCCTTTGCGCGCTCCTATATATTTAGCAAATTTATGCGGAGATATTCAGCAAACAACAATAGAAGAACTTCTCCCTTATGCTTTTGAAGAAGAGGATATGCAATGAAAGCGGGAACGGTTGCAATCTTAGGCCTTCCTAATGCAGGAAAAAGTACATTTCTTAATGCTCTTTTATCCAAAAAAGTGGCTATTGTTACCCCAAAAGCGCAAACGACTAGAGAAGATATTTTAGGAATTTATGAAGATAGTGGTGCACAAATTGCTTTTATTGATACTCCTGGTTTAATGGAAGGAAGTAACTCATTAGAAAAAGAGATGATGCGGAAAGCACGGCGTGCTTTATCTGGAGTAGATGCAATTCTTTTTCTTGTAGATGTCCATGAAAATTTAGAGGAAGCGGCAAAAGCTTTTCGCCGTATAAAAAGTGATGCTCCTATTTTGTTATTGCTTAATAAGATTGATTTAATGACGGCTCCAGAAATGGAAAAAATTAAAGAAAAAATCCCCTCTTTATTTGGAATTCCTTATCTTGAGATGAGCGCTAAGAACAATTTCGGCTTAAAAGATGCGCGCCTTTGGGTGGAAAAACAGCTACCAGAATCTTTGCCCTTTTATGAAGAAGGAACAACAACCGATAAAGATACTTCCTATTTCATTCAAGAAAGTATTCGCGAAAAAATGCTTTTGCTTCTTCATAACGAGGTCCCTCATCAAGCCGCTGTTCATGTCGATTCTTGTAAGGAAAATGAGAAAGAAATTGAAGCAAAAGTTCATATTTATGTTGAAAGAGACTCTCAAAAAGGAATTGTTATCGGGAAAAACGGCCAAATGATCGAAAAAATTCGCTCTAATGCAGAAAAGGATTTGCGTTCACGTTTTTCTAAACATGTGCGATTGCATTGCTTTGTTGTTGCTTCTCCTCATTGGCGGGATGATGTGCGAATGCTAGGTAAATTAGGGTATGGCAAGAGGAGAGATCGTTAAAACAAAAGGTTTTTGTCTTAAGGCTGTTCCTTATAAGGAAACTTCCTATATTGCGACATTTCTTACCCAAGAAGGGTATCTTTCATTTAAAGCTTCTGGGATAAGAAAAAAAGGCGGTCACAATCAAGCAAATTTTGAGGAAATGGCCGCAAGCGAAATTGTTCTTAAAGAAGGAAGAGCAGGCGGGTACCGTTTTCAAGAAGGAAACTTGCTTTTCTTTCCCCAAGGAGAATTAATGTATTTGCTTTCTTATCGCTTCTTAGCTGAAGTTTTATGGATTATTTCGCCAGGTATAGAAGGAGATGTCCTTTATCCACTAGTGAAAGAAACGGTAAATTTATTGAAAGAAAAAAATTCACCAACTTCTATTCTTCCTGTGTTTTTTGCGAAAATTTTATCCTTACTTGGCTATGGCCTTGTTGTTGATCATTGTCTTTTTTGTAAAGAAAAACACAACATTGTTTCTTTATCCTATAAAGATGGAGGTTTTCTTTGCGAAAAGGAAAATAGTACCTCTCCAAGACAAGGACAAAAGTACTTGGAAGTTGCGTATTTTGCCTTTAAAGTTCCTCTCGCTTCATGGAAAGGTCAATCATTACCCTTTGCTGATTCTCTTGCGTTTTTCAAAGATTTAGTCCTTTATTTTGAAGATACTCTTGGAAAAAAGATTAAGATATTTAGTTATCTTTATTCTTCCTTAAAAGAGAAAAAATAAAACCTTTTTTATTTAAAACATTCTTTTATAGTTGTTTTCATCTCTATTACTGACAATCTTTAAAATAGTCCATTATAATGGGTTGACATTATCTGTATTAAATTAGTATAGTTTCGCGCGTATGCGGTTTTATCCGCGAATTAGAGATAAAGGAGGACGAACGTGAGTCATAAGTTCGACTTCAATACAATTCAAACTCACTTAATAACTAGCGGGTTTGTTTACCCAGGATCAGCAATTTATGGGGGGCTTTCCAACTCTTGGGATTACGGGCCTTTAGGTGCTGAATTAAAAAGAAATATCCGCGATGCTTGGTGGAAACGCTTTGTTCAAATGTCCGAACATAACGTGGGAATCGATGCTTCTATTTTAATGAACCCAAAAGTGTGGGAAGCAACTGGCCATGTATCTACTTTTAATGATCCCATGGTTGATTGCCGGCACTGCAAAGCTCGCCATCGTGCGGATGAATTGATTAAAGGGCAATTTCCAGATGCTGATGTTGAAGGAATGTCTTTTGAAGACATGGATGCTTTTATTAAAGAACATCAGGTAGAATGCCCAAATTGTCATAGTCACGATTTCACGCCTATTCGAAAATTTAATATGATGTTTAAAACTCATATTGGTGTGACGGAAGATGCAAGCAGTGTCTGTTATTTGCGTCCAGAAACCGCGCAAGGGGTGTTCGTAAACTTTAAAAACGTTCAGCGTAGTACAAGAAGAAAACTACCTTTTGGAATTTGTAATGCCGGGAAAAGTTTCCGCAATGAAATTACGCCGGGGAATTTTACTTTTAGAACACGAGAATTTGAGCAGTTAGAGATGGAATTTTTCTGCAAACCAGGAACGGATTTAGAGTGGTTCTCGTACTGGAAAGATTATTGTTTAAAGTTTATTGAATCGCTTGGTTGCAAAGAGGAAAATCTTCGTTTCCGCGATCATGAACCTCAAGAACTTGCTTTCTATTCTCGGGCGACAACCGATGTGGAATATCATTTTCCTACAATGGGTTGGGGAGAAATTTTAGGAGTTGCTGATCGTACGGATTACGATTTAAAACGTCACGAGGAATATTCTGGCGAGGACTTAACGTATTTTGATCCTGATACCAACGAGCGTTATTTACCTTATGTTATTGAGCCTTCCATGGGCTTAGACCGCTTGATGCTTATGATTATGATGGACTCCTATGATGAAGAGGAACTTGAAGGAGGGGATAAGCGAATTATTATGCATATCGCTCCTTTCCTTGCACCTTATAAAGTTGCTATTCTTCCTTTGTCAAAAAAACTCAGTGAGAAAGCAGAAGAGGTATACCGAATTCTTGCTCCACATTTGTCTTTAACTATGGATGTTACCGGTTCAATTGGGAAGAGATATCGTCGTCAAGATGAAATTGGAACTCCTTATTGCGTTACCATTGACTTCCAAACATTAGAAGACCAAACCGTCACCATCCGTGACCGCGATAGCATGAAACAAGCGCGTCTTCCTATCACAGAATTAGTCACTTATTTAAAAGTAAAGTGCTTCTATTAATTAGTATATAAATAGTATTAATTTAGTTAACTATTAGTAGATTTAAATTAGATATCATCGAAGGAAATCACATTTTATGGGAATTAGTCAAGAATTATATCAAGATATTCTTGCGCATGCCGATATTGTGCATGTGATTTCCTCATATGGTCTTAATCTTATTAAAAAAGGCAATTCTTATGTTGCCCTATGCCCTTTTCACCCAGATAAGCATCCCTCTATGCAAGTGAATCCTCAAAAGAGAATTTTTAAGTGCTTTAGTTGTGGCACCGGAGGAAACGCAATTTCTTTTGTTCAAAAGTATGAGCATATTTCCCCTGAAGAAGCGGCAAGGAAAGTTGCAGAACTTTGTGGATATGATGATCCACGTCTTTCTCACCTTCTTAATGAAACTCCAAAAGAGGATGAAGAAACTTTAGCCTTAAGATCGACAATTGAAGACTTAGGAAATTACTATCTTCACTCTTTAAATACACAGGAAGCATTTGATGCTGTTGCTTATTTAGATTCGCGCGGTTTAACAAGAGACGTTCGTGAACAATTTCTTATTGGTTATGCTCCCTTAGATGGAGAAAAAACGATTCAATATTTAGAAGCACTTGGCCATTCGATTCACGCGATTAACGGAATAGGAATTACGGGTAATTTAGGCTCTCTTCGCGATTTAAATGCGGGAAGAATTATCTTTTTCATTCACGATAAAGAAGGGCGACTTGTCGGTTTTAATGCCAGAAGATTCCGTAACGAGGAGGGAGGAAAATACATTAATTCTCCTGAAACAAAAATTTTCCATAAAAGCGAGATTTTATATAACTTTTTCCGCGCAAAGGAGTTTGCAAGGCGCGAAGGTTATCTTTACTTGCTTGAAGGCCCTATGGATGTAATTGCCTTTCATAAAGCAGGAATTTCCTCTGCGGTTGCTTTAATGGGAACTAATTTAAGTGATGCTCATATAAAAGCTATCCGTCATTTAGGGGCGGAAATCCGTTTTTGCTTAGATGGAGACGAAGCCGGACAAAAAGGAATGATGAATGCAATCTCTTCTTTACAAAAAGCGGGAATTAATGTGCGTTTTGTCCATAATCCTAATGACTTACGGGATCCCGATGATATTTTTAAAGATGAAGGTGCTGAAGGATTAAGAAAATGGGCCAACCATCTGGTAAATGCTATGGATTTCCAACTTTCTTTTTTCCGAGAATTTGGTGGACTTAATACAGAAGAGAAGAAAGAAAAAGCCGTACGTTATTTCCTTCCTCGTTTAAAAGCGCTTCCTGAGGGAATTGCTCGGGAAGATGCGATTGTTCGTTTAGCGCAGGCTACTGGATTTGAGGCCTCTGCTATTCGGCAAACACTTTTAGATACAAAAACACCGGTAAAGAAGGAAGAAATTAAGATAAGTTCTTCTTTATCAAAAAAGAAGACAAGACAAGAAATTAGCATGCTTCCTCCACGTGAGAAAAAATTAGCCAATATTGAACGAGAAATACTTACTTATATGGTGAAAAATCGGGAAGCTCTTGATTGGGCCCAGCGTTCTCTTCGTTCTCTTGTTGTGCCTATTTATCAAGATTTAGCAAATTACATTCTTGATTATGCAATGAAAAGCAAAAACCCTGTTGATGTCGCTCTTCTTACAAATGATATTGAAGTTGGAGAGAGTGCAAAAGGCCATTCTTTAGAGGCACAAAATAAGATGATTTCGCTTCTTTATGAACTGGATGAAGATTATTCTTATCCGCCCTATAGCGAAAAAGAAATTACTTTATTGCAAGATAAACACGAAAAGGCTCGCAGGCGATTAAGCGAAGAGGAAAGGGTAAGAAAAATTGTTCGTTCTTCTTCCGCTATGCAAGGCGCATCCGAATTACAAAAATATGCCTCGGAAAAGCGCGAAGAATGGGAAAAAGCAAAGAAAGCATCAGTAGAAGATTAAAAGGAGATTTCTATGACAAAGAAGAAAAATGCACAAACCAAAGAACAAAAAACGCTTATCGCGGCCGTTCAAGCCGCTAAGGCAGAAGAAGGAATTACGACTGACGAGAATTCTCCTTCCTTAAGCAAGATTAAAGAAAATCTCTTAAAAAAGGGAAAAGAGCAAGGTTATTTACTTCAAGACGAAGTTATGGATGCCTTCCGTCAATATGATTTTGATGAGGAGTCTTTGGATAATTTAATTAACTTCTTCCATGATGAAGGGGTGGCTATTCGTGGTGAAGATGAGGAATTTGCTGAAGAAGAAAGCGAAGCTGAACTTGGTCCTGACGGAATGAGTGAAGACCAACTACGTGCGGATGAAACTGCCGATTTAGAGGATGAAATTGACGCTGCCGCAGAAAATGACTCCGCAAAGGATGGCGATGATGCCAATATTGAAGACTTTGGCCGCTATCAATCAGGAGAAGTTAAAATTAACGACTCGGTGCGGATGTATTTAAAAGAGATTGGGAAATATAGTCTTTTAAAACCGGCAGAAGAAACCGCTTTGGCACAACGCGTAGCTGATGGTGATAAAGAAGCCAAAGATCAGCTTATCCAAGCAAATTTACGTTTAGTTATTTCTATTGCCAAACATTATCAAAATCGTTGTAAGGCTATGCATCTACTAGACCTTATCCAAGAAGGAAATCTTGGTTTAATGAAGGCAGTAGAAAAATTTGATTGGCAAAAGGGTTTTAAATTTTCTACTTATGCGACGTGGTGGATTCGTCAAGCCATTACTCGTGCAATTGCCGATCAAGAAAGGACAATTCGTATTCCTGTTCACATGGTGGAAACGATTAATAAAATGAACCGTGTCCAACGGCAACTTGTTCAAGAGTTAGGGCGTGATCCTACCGCGGAAGAAATTTCTGCAAAGTTAGAAGGAACCTTAACTCCTGAAAAAATTCGTGAAATTCAACGGATCGCTATGGATCCAATGTCCTTAGATGACCCAATGGGAGAAGAAGGAGATAGCCATCGTGGAGATTTTATCGAAGATAAAGAAGACCAAAGTCCTGAAGATTACACGACAAAATCTCTCCTCCGTGAACGGCTTTATGAAGTCATGCAAGATTTAAGTGACCGGGAACAAAAAGTTCTTATTCTTCGTTATGGATTAAACGACAACCGTCCTCGTACTTTAGAAGAAGTCGGAAAAGAATTTAATGTTACAAGAGAACGCATCCGGCAAATTGAAGCGAAAGCCATTAAAAAACTTCGTCATCCAACAAGAGCGAAACAACTTGGAGATTATAAAGACACAATCTTTAGTTCAGGTCCTGAACCAATGAAAAAAGCGGATTAAATTTGATAATGAAGCATTCTCTTCGACTAGAAACTCTTGCGAATTTGTATCCAAAGGATGCTCCCGTTTTTGCTGATATCGGGAGCGATCATGCCTATTTGCCTCTTCTTTTGCTCGAAAAAGATAAAGCAAAACGTGGTTTTTGTGTGGAGAATAAAATTGGTCCATATAAGCGTAGTGAACAAACCATTTTCTCTTCTTCTTATGCTTCACAAATTACTCTTTATCTAGGCGATGGGCTTACTCCTATAAAAGAAAAAGTTGATGTAGCCATTTTCGCCGGGATGGGCGGAGAAACGATTCGTGATATTCTTCAGAAAGAAGAAAAGAAAACAAAAGAAATTTCTTATTTATTGCTCGATATTCATGGGGAAGAAGAAAAACTTTATCCTTATCTTTCTTCTCTTGGTTTTGTTCCTGTTGATGAAGATGCTTTGTGGGAAAAAGACATTTATTATCACCCTTTGTTATTAAAAAAAGATCCTTTGAAATGGGGAGTTAGCAAAGAAGATATTCTTTTTGGCCCGATTATGCGAACTAAGAAAGGTCTTGCTTATCAAAAGTATGTGCAAAAGTTGATTTCTCAAGCAAACAATCTTCTTTTACTTCATACCCTTCCTTTGCAAAAAAAGGAAGAAATTCATCAATATATTCACTTTCTTCAGGAGAATTTATGAAAACTCGATCCTTATTACGGAAATTAGCAAAGTTTTACCCAAAACGCCTTCGTGAACCTTGGGATTATGGTGGTTTCATGGCAGGAAAGAGGAAGGAAGAGATAAAAAGAGTTGTTTTGCTTCTTGATTTAGATCCTATATCTTTCGCTCTTGCTAAAGATTTTCATCCTGATGCTATATTTACTCATCATCCTTTTTTCTTTGGACCCAAAAAGAAAATTTTAAAGGAAGATGAAGAAAAGGCGAATCTTGTAAGGGAAATCGAAAAAGAAAACATCATGGTTTTTTCTTACCATACCAATTTTGATGCCGCCATATATGGCATGAACGATGCGCTTGCCAAGAAATTATTGTTAGAAGATATTCATCCCTTAGTTGGAGATTCAATGGCTTTTGGCGGACATTTACCCCAAAAAATGGAAATTCATGAATTTGCCACTTACGCTTTAAATAAACTTGGTTCGGAAAGTGCTTCTTTAATTGCCTCTTCTCCTTATGTTTATCGCGTTGCTATTTTAGGGGGAGCTGGTTCCCGCTCTTGGAAAATGGCAAAAGAGGAAGGCTATGATATTTTTGTTTCTGGCGATTGTCCTCATCATGTGCGAAGAGACATCATTAACGCGCATTATAATTATTTAGATTTACCTCATGAAATTGAACGCGCTTTTATGGAACGCATGAAGGAAGTGCTTTTAGAAATTGACCCTTCTTTAGAAATTATTTCTTTTGATCATGAAAAAGAATGGGAAATTATCCTAAAGAAATAAGATAGTTGTAGCATTCTTGGAAAAAAGATTCTGGCGTTGAAGCCCCACTTGTTAAAGCAAGAAGAGAAGTAGAAGAAAAATCAATCGCTTTTAATTGCGATAAAGAAGAAATTAAATACCCTTTTCGATGAGGATATCCTTTTAGTCCTAACGATAATAAGGCGCGAGAATTCTTACTTTTTTCGCTTCCTAAAACAAGAAAAGTATCAATATCTTTTGGCATAGAAAGGATAGCGTTTCTTCTTGCAATTGTTGGTGCACAGGGAGCAAGACCGTTTAATGAAAAACGATAGTCTTTCGCTTTTAAGTCTCGGATTGCTTGTTGAATAACTTCTTCTTCTAGGGTTGTTTGGCTAACAACAACAATATTTTTTTCTTTAGGAAGAGGGTCTCTTCCATAAAGAAGAACACGGGGGGAACGCGCCAAAGCGGCTTTACATTCCGCGTGTCCCTCTTCGCCTAAATAGATAACCGGTAGATTATTTTTTAGAGCATCGTCTATCTTTTTGGCATTTAATGCCACAAAAGGGCAAGTTCCATCTAGATAAGAAATCCCTCTTTTTTCCAATTCCTTTTCGATTGAAGGATCATGTCCGTGGGCGGAAAATAAAATTGTTTCTTCTTTCGGAATAAAGGAAAGAGAAGAAAAATCTTCTTCTTTCGCATAAAAATGAATTCCTTTTTTCTCTAAATCGTTCATGACGCTTTCGTTATGAACCAAAGGCCCTAAAATGCCAAGATGATGCGTCTTTTTGTGCATTTCTTCTGCAAGTTTTATGGCGCGTGACACTCCTTGACAGAAGCCGTGAGGATTTAAAACAATTACCTTCATCTCCCAAGTATACCTTTTTCTTCGCTATAATCATGCTGTTATGAGTTTTAAAGCGTTTAATCTTTCTTCTTCTCTTATTGAAGCTTTGGCAAAATGTGGCTATGAAAACCCTTCTGCCGTACAAAAGAATATTATTCCTCGTGCCTTAAGAGGAGAGTCGTTACTTGTTCAATCGGCAACAGGGACAGGAAAAACCCATTCTTTTCTTATTCCTATTTTCGAAAAAGTAGATGTTCATTTGCCGCGTGTTCAAGCCTTGGTTTTATCTCCTACAAAAGAACTTGCGCGTCAGACTTATGAATTTGCTCGCGAACTTGGTCGTTATTTTCCTAAATTTCGTATTCGTTTATATACTTCTGAAGATGAAGTTACGCAAAACTTAGAAGGAAGTTCTATCCCTCCTCATTTAATCATTGGTACGCCAGGAAGGATGAAAGATGTTCTTCTTTCTCGTCATTTATTTTCCTTACAAAATGTGCGTTATTTCATTCTTGATGAAGCGGATATGTTACTTGATTTAGGTTTTATGAATGATGTGGAAGAAATATGCCGTGCACTACCTTCCAAACATTCTTTGCTTGTTTTTTCTGCCACATTGAGGCAAAACCTTCGTGATTCTCTTTCAAAATTTGTAAAAGAAGATTTCCGTTACGAAGCAGAAGAGATTAAAACTTCTCGAGGAGTACGCCACCATTTTGTGGATATTAAACATGGTGGGATCGCCTCTGCCTTACGAGATTTTCTTGAAATTAAGCATCCATATCTCACTCTAGCTTTTGCTTCTTCTAAAGAGGAGGCAGAGGAAGTTTCTCAGACATTAAGAGAATGGGGAATTTCTTCGATTTTATATACAGGAAATTTAGAAAAAAGAGAACGGGCGCGTGCTTTAAGAAGAATCCGTGAAGATGATTGTCCTTTAATTATTGCTACAGATTTACTTGCACGAGGAATGGATATTGAACATGTAAGCGATGTAATTTCCCTTTCTCTTCCTAGCGATTTAGATTTTTATTTTCACCGTGCAGGAAGGACGGGACGTTTTGGAAAAGAGGGAGATAGTTGGGTATTTTATAATGCCGATACTCTTACTCGTGCCAAACGCTTATACGAAGAGGAGCCTTCCTTTGACTTTTATTCTTTAAAAGGAAAAGCTCTTAAGCAAGAAAAGAAAAGCCTTTTTTCTTTAAGAGAAAGAGGTACACAAAAGAAGGAACTACCCATAGAAGAACGGAAGGAAATTCTTATTGCTAAAGCTCGATCGAGGAAAAAACATGTCGAGCCGATGCATAAAAAGAAAACACAAATCGCCATTGAACAAGTGAAGCGGAAATATCGAAGAAAAGCCATTCGTGAGGCGATACGTGGACAACTTGATAAAGAGTTTAGAAAGAAGGATCGATAATGGAAGAAATTGTTTTAGGTAGCCATATTTCCATGGCTGCCCCTGATTTTTATTTCGGTAGTGTAAAAACCGCACTTTCTTGGGGCGAAAATGGTTTTATGTTTTATACAGGCGCACCACAAAATACAAGGCGTCTTCCGACTTCTTCTTTAAAAATCAAGGAAGGACGTGCTCTTTTAAAAGAAAGAGGGATTAATGAACAAAATATTTTAGTACACGCCCCTTATATCATTAATCTTGCTAACAAAGTGAATCCTTCCACCCGTGAATTAGCAATTTCTTTTTTAAAAGAAGAATTGCGTCGTGTGAACGATTTTTCTTTAACGCGTCTTGTTCTTCATCCAGGTTCTGCCGTTGGGCAAGAAAAAGAAGTGGCAATAACCTCGATTGTGGAAGGTTTGGATGAAGTTTTTAAAGAAGTAGACAATCCTGTGACAATTTTACTGGAAACGATGGCAGGCAAGGGGTCAGAAATTGGTTCAAGTTTTGAAGAAATTGCGGAAATTATTCATCGTTCCAACTTTTCAAGCCGCCTTGCGGTATGTCTTGATACTTGTCACATTCATGATGCAGGATACTTGGAAAATCAAATTGATGAAGTTTTAAAGAAATTCGATGAGATTATTGGCCTTAATCGATTATTTGCTATTCATTTAAATGATTCAAAAAATATTCGCGGCTCCCATAAAGACCGGCACGAGAATATTGGTTATGGTGATATTGGTTTTAAAACTTTATATGCTTATGTTCATCACCCGCTTCTTGTTCATATTCCTAAATATTTAGAAACTCCCTATGTTGGGGATAAGGCGCCCTATAAAAAAGAAATTTCTATGCTTCGAAGTGGCCTTTATGAAGAAAACTGGAAAGAATCTTTATAACCCTGCAAATTCCTTGTCTTTTTATCGTTTTTAAAAAAGAGAAAATATAGACAAAACCCGTTTATTTTGCAGAGATTTTTCGATTAATTGCTTCTTTTAAGGCATCAAAAGCCTCATCTTCAGAGTAACTTCCAATGACTTTATCTTTTTCATATAGTGCCCAATGATTTCTTCCGCCACAAAGGGCAAAGTCCGCATGTCTAGCCTCTCCTGGTCCATTGACAATACAACCCATAACGGCAATTTTTAAGGGAATGCGATTTTCTTCTAAGTAATTTTGTACTTTTTTTGCAAGAGGCAAAAGGTTGACCATTGTTCTTCCGCATGTTGGGCACGAGATAAAAGTTGGATAATTTGGATATAAACCCAAATCATGAAGAAGACGGGCACAAGCTTTAATTTCTTCTTCCGGTTGTTCGCTCATGGATATTCGAATTGTATCGCCAATTCCGTCAATAAGAAGCGGAGCAAGTCCGGCACTGCTCCGAATAAGACTAATCTCTTTTGGTCCAGCCTCTGTAATTCCTAAATGGAGTGGATAAGGATAGCGACTAGAGGCTAGGCGATAGGCCTCTATCGTTTCTAAGACATCGCTTCCTTTTAAAGATAAAACCAAATCAAAAAATCCTTCTTTCTCCATAAAAGAAACATAAGGATCTAACGCTTTTAACATTGCCTCGGCTTTCACTTTTGGTTCAAGATTTTCTATATCTTTCGGTAAAGAGCCAGAGTTAACCCCAATGCGAATGGCAACTTTATGTTCCTTCGCCTTATGAATAATTGTTAAAACGCGGTCTATAGCACCGATATTACCAGGGTTAATTCGGATAGCGCTTGCCCCATTATCGATGGCAAGCAAGGCTAAGCGATAATCAAAATGAATATCCGCAACAAGAGGAAGATTGATGTTTTTAGATAAAAAGGAAAAGGCTTTTGCATCTTCTTCATCAAAAACAGATAAACGCATCAAATCAGCGCCTAAAGCTTGACATCTTTTTAACTGAGCTAAAACTTCTTCCGTTTTAGAAGTTTTAATGGAACACATACTTTGAATTAATGGTGTCTTATTTCCCCCAAGAATAATGTTTCCAATACGAACTCTCTTCGTTAATTCTCTTTTTTGCTTCATAAACTTATTTTAAAATAATTTAAAGGAGAATATATGGAAAAAGAATTTAATGATTTTCTAAAAGTCGGTGAGCAGTGTGGTCTTTTAGGAATCAAGATTACGCAGAATGAGCAAGAGATTTATTCTTATCATAAAGAAAGAGAGATTCGCCGTAATCTTTATTCCGCGAGCAAAAGTTTTACTTCTATGGCGGTGGGTTTTGCCATTCAAGAAGGTCTTCTTTCTTTAAAGGAAAGATTAGTGGATTGTTTTCCTGATGATCTTCCTTCTCATGTAGGAGAGAATCTAAAAGAAGCAACGGTTCGTGACTTACTCACTATGCGCTTAGGGCAAGAAAGACAAGCGCTTATGGGCGAAGAACGGGCAATATTAAAAGAAAAAGATTATGTAAAATTTAGTTTATCGATTCCTTTTTCACATAAACCGGATACGTACTTTGAATATAGTAATGTGGGTCCTTATCTTGCTGGTGTTTTGGTTCAACGTCGCGCAGGATGTGACTTAGTTCATTATTTAATGCCACGTTTTTTTGATCATTTAGGAATTCTTTATCCAACTTGGGAACATGATCCTCTTGGTTATACCTTTGGTGCAGGGGGATTATTTTTATCTTTAAGCGAACTTCATTTATTTGGCCAATTTTATTTACAAAAAGGAAAATGGAATGGCAAACAAATTCTTTCTCCTTCCTGGATTGAAGAAAGTACAAAAGCACAAGGAAGGGACCCATACGGATATTTATTTTGGCGAGGGGAATACGATTCTTATCGAGCGCATGGGAAATATGAACAAGTCTCTATGGTCATTCCTAAGAAAAACGCTGTTGTCTCTCTTGTGGCGGAGTGCCGCAATGGCGAGGTAATGATGCGCGCATTATACGATTTTGTTGTAGCAAAGCTTTAAAACGTCTCTTTTCTACTTATTTATAAAAATTTTTATTTCAAAATAAAGAGGTGAAAACATTTTTAAGAAGTTATGTATAACTGAATGAATTTCATTTTAGTGGCAAAGAAAAATTAGATAAATAACGATACGACTTTTCATGAACTATTTTACGAAAAAAGCATATTTTTCTAGCATGGAGCACAGCTTGGTGATAATATCGCCACGCGAGAATTTTCGCTAAAGATAGGAAGTGAATACATATGGCAAAGTCAAAGCGTGAGAATATCACTCTCAAGTGCTCCGAATGTGGGGAACATAACTACATCGATACTCGCAACAAAAAGACTCATCCAAACAAAATGGAGCTTATGAAGTTCTGCTCCCGTTGCCGTAAGATGACTCTCCACAAGGAGGCAAAATAAAAGGCCTGCTGGCCTTTTTTTCTTATGTACTCTTTAACTTCTTATTGTCCAAATGCCATATCCTCTAATATTTATCTGCTTGAAAAAGAAGGCAAATTTTTATTAATTGATGTCGGCTATGCAAAAGGAAATTGTTTGACTTTATTTTTGCATAAACATCACGCCTCTTCCTTAGAAGGTATTCTTTTAACACACGGACATTTTGATCATATAAGTGGGCTTAAAGAGTTATTGCCCCTTTCATGCCCTCTATATTTTGGGGAGGAAGACGCTTCATTTTTTGAAAATTCAAAACACAATGGTAGTTATTTCTTTTTAAACGAAGACATTGTTCTTCCAACGTGTTCTTTTCTTTCACCTATGGATAAGGAAGAGTTTTATCTTCCCCCTTTTCGTTTTCTTACACTAAAAACCCCTTACCACACAAAAGGAGGGATTTCCTATTATTTCCCTGATGAAAAAATATGTTTCAGTGGAGATAGTCTTTTTTATCACGGCATGGGAAGGGTGGATTTATATGGCGGAGAAGCGCGAAAAATGCAAAACTCCATAAACAAAATTTTATCTTTGCCAAAAGAGGTTATTGTTTATCCAGGACACGGAAAGAAAACAACCATTGCAGAAGAAATCCTTTTTCATGCGCATAGGTTATGAGGAAGAATATTTTCTTTCCTTTTTTCCCCATTTTTACGTCTTTCGTAGAAATAAAAAAGAAGGAGGAGTATTATTTCTCCGCGTGAAAAGGAGATAAAAATATGAATGTTACGGAATTAAGACCTGGCAACTATTTCGAAGACGAAGGTGCTCTTTATCAAGTTCTTGACATTTTGCTTAATAAGACCGCAATGCGGAAGATGGTAGCAAAAATCAAAGTGAAAAATGTTCGTACTGGTGCGATTACTGAATTAGCACGAAATTCAGGATATAACGTTGAACAAGTTTCGGTTAATAAGCGCAGCATGCAATATCTTTATGATGCTGGCAATACTCTTGTTTTTATGGATCCAGAAACTTATGAGCAAATCGAGCTTCCAAAAGCTACTTTAGAAAACGAAATTCCTTATCTTGCTCCTAATGGCTTTGTTACCGTTCAAAGCTATGAAGAGGAAGTTTTGGGAATTGAACTTCCTGCAAAAGTAACTTTAGAAGTTACAGATACCGAGCCCGGGGTTCGCGGGGATACTGTCACTAACGGTGGTAGCAAAGATGCTACCTTAGAAACAGGTTTAACGATTAAAGTTCCCCTTTTTGTCAATATTGGAGATAAGATTCTTGTTGATACTTCTACAGGAAAGTATGACAAGCGCGCATAATCAGTATGACCATTGAAGTTTGGCAATTTGTTCTTTATTTAATTCTCGTGCTTATAGCGGGTGCCGTTGGAGGATTCTTCCTTGCTCGTTGGTTATTTAAAAGGGAATTAGAAAAACACCCTCCGATATCAGAGCAACAAATTCGTGCCATGTTTCAGGCTATGGGGAGAAAGCCTAGTGAGGCTCAAATCCGCAGTGTCATGAAAACCATGAAAAAGAACAATCAATAATTAAAAAAAGGGAAGGAGGCATCTCCTTCTTTTTTTATTTCTTTATAAAGACTTTTTTCTTTTCTTCGTAAAGACCATATCCGAGTAAAAGGGAGGAGAGAGCAAAAGAAGTCCAAGAAATTGGGCGACCAATTTGCCGTAAAAGCGGACCAGGATAGGTCAGTTCTAAAATTCCTTCTCCTGTAACGGGTAAAGATATGGCAACAAAGCCATCAACATTGAGCACATCAAGAGACGTTCTCTTTCCTTCTTGAATAAAGATGGCCTCGTACCCTTCATAATAAATTTGTGGGATTTGAATTAGTGAATTTTCTTCAATCAAAAGGCTAAAAGTAGCCTCAGGAGTACGAATGTTTTCAACGATAATTTCTCCCTTACCTTCTAAAAATATCGGGGGGATATATTCTTCTAAACCATAGGGTACATCGCGGTTATAAACAATATCGCGCCCTATTGTTAAAGCGAAAGAATTTGGGTAACTAGGCTCAATTCCTCCCTCAACAATTTGCCAAAGAATCTGAGGCATATATTCATTTTGATGACCATAATGGTCTTGAGATAAAACAAAGTCTAAATCCACATTTTGAATATAACCGTTTCCTTGTTCTAAAGTATAAATCCTTTTGTCTACGGTCCCTTGTTGAAGGACAAAGATATAAGAAGCAAGAGTAAACAAAAGGATAGGAGACCAGGATAGTTTTCGTAATGGTCGGCATAAATAAAGAAGCAAGAGAATTGTAAAAAAACCAAATAACCCCCAAAAACGAAAAGGGAATTGACACATTCTTAAAATGGAAGGAGCAATTTCCCAAAAAGAGGCAGAAAAAAGGGCAATAAGGCAAAAAACCATCATGAACAGGGAGGCATATACATCAGGTTCAGAAAGAAGTTTTCGATATTCTTCTTTGATTTCTTCATGTTGGAAAAGTGTTGTCTCTTCCGTTTCCTTTTTCTCAAAAAAGAGAAAAAACAAAATATATAAAGAAAAAACAAGAATAAAAGCGAATAAAAGTTCAATACGCGGAGATAAACAAATAGGAAGAATAATTAGGAAAATGGCAAGAATGCCTATTCTAACAATTGTTTTTTGTATAAAGGGGAGAGAGAGCTTTTTCTTTAAAACTTGATCAAGCGTAAAACCAAGAAAACACAAAAGTGGGAACAAGGCAAGACCTAAAGCCCACATCAGTTCACTATCCCCAAATCCTAAAGGCTGGTAGGAATTGCGCCAAGGGAAATTTAAAAATCCGGCAAATTGAATGGATTGAGAAATTCTCCAAATCACATTTTCTACATCTGTCCACATGATTTTTTCAAAAGATACGCGATATAAACCAGTATTTAAAGCTTCCATCATAGGAAAGAAAAAAGCGAAAACTAAACCAATTTCTAGAAGAACAGAACCAAAAAAATACACATAGAAACGCCAATCTTTTATGCGTTTATTAAGAATTAATGTCCGAATATTCGCAAGAAGATAAATCACTCCGCCAAGTACCGTAATTAAAGCAGTAAAAGGATGGGACATAATAGTTGCGGCTAAACTTAAAACTAAGATGACATAAGGCAAAATGAGAATTTCTACATCATGACAAATTCGGTAAAGAGCATAAAAGAAGATAGGAAGAAAGGCCATAGCAACCGCTTCAGAAAGTGCAAAACGGTAATAAAAGCAAAAAATACGATAGGGAAGAAAGATATAGGCAATGCCTGCAGCAAGTGCCATAAGCTTTCGTTTTGTGATTCTTAAGGCTAAAAAATAGGTAAAAAGACCGCTAAGAAAGACAGAAAGAATGGAAATAGCAACCACTCCATCTTTTAAAGAAGCCCCTAAAAAAGAGAAAATATAGGTAAAGAGCACCATACAATAATGAGGGAACAGACCGTAAAAAAGCCCCGCATTCATTGCATAGATACCCATATAAACATGGTTGGTTGAATCAAAAAAGCCGTTATTTAATCCGTAATAAAGATCATAAAGCAAAGAAACTTGCACGGCGCCATCATCGCCTCCTGTAAAGTAGGGAGAAATAATCCATACATAAAAGACAATTAAAGAAGCAAAAAATAGAGCAATATAGGGAAGAGCCTCATGAATAAGAAAAAACAATTTTTCTTTTGGACTTTCCATTTCTTTAAAGCTTTTTTGCGGGACTGCTTTAGCAATATTACGAATCATACGAGACTATTTTGGAAGCGAAATAATTATTGTCAAAATAAAAAACAAAATTTAGGTAATTAAGAAGGGAAGAAGAAAAGGAAAACATAAACACTACATTTTTTGATATCCGAAAATTTTCATATGTTTATTTATTAGTTATATTCAATTAAATCCCATTTTTGGATTATACTAAAAAACTACTAAATTTCCTCCGATTCTCTCGTAGACCAGTTTGCGGGTTTCTCTGTTCCTGCACGCATTCTTTTGATGTTTGGGATGTGCCGAATTACAAGAATAAAATAGGCCAAAGATGTCGTAATAAGACTGAAAGTACCAAAACGCACCATGTTCGGAGCAAGGCCAAAAGTCCAACTCAGAATTTCTCCTTGGAAGGAAGTAGTTAAGGCAATAATACCCATGATGATTTCAAAAACTAAAAGAATTGCGCCAGAAACTAAACTCGAAAAAGAAACAATTTTTTTCTTTAAATACAACACCGAAAGGAAGGAAACGAAGCAAAGGATAAAACCTAGCCAACTTGTACCTCCAACAATAGCCATAAAACAAGCTACTCCTTTCCCTCCTTTAAACTTTAACCATATGGGAAAACAGTGCCCAACGGTTGCAAAGAAAATGGCAAGCCACGGAAGATGTTCACCCTTTAGGAAAAGACCTGCCATTTCTCCTAAGCCAGTAAAGCGCGTAATTGCCCAAATAATCCAAAAGACAAGCGCGGTTTTTATAATGTCGAGAAAAATAACAAGAAAACCAATCTTTTTCCCAAAAACACGTCCGGCATTAGTTCCACCTGGATTCCCGGAACCATAGTTTCTTAAATCTTTTTTAAAGAAAATTTTTCCAAGAATAACAGAAGTAGGAATTGACCCAACAAGATAGCCAAAAAGAAGAGCGACAAGAATCGAGAGAAGATTTAATACAATTTCGTTCATGGCTATATTATGCCTTTAATTGTTCTTTCCACGAAATATATTCGGTACAAACGAAGTTTCTTTTTATGAAAGGGAAGTTTTTGCTATAATTTGCTCGGAAATTTTTATTTATGAGCGAAGAAGAAAAATTAGAAGCACGTTCCTTCGATGTTAGTAGTGATTATGATGCTAGTGCTATTGAACTTCTATCTGGTTTAGAAGGGGTTAGAAAACGTCCAGGAATGTATATTGGGAGCACCAATTTAACCGGCCTCCATCATTTAGTATGGGAAATTGTGGATAACGCTGTTGATGAGGCAGTTAATGGCTATGGAAAAAAGATTACAGTTACTCTTCATAAAAATGGATCTTTAACCGTGGAAGATGAAGGACGGGGAATTCCTGTCGATATTCATCAAAAAACAGGAATTCCAGCCGTACAACTAATTTATACAGCTCTCCATGCTGGTGGGAAGTTTAATAGCAAAGCTTATCAAGTCTCAGGGGGTTTACACGGGGTTGGTGCTACAGTAACAAACGCTCTTTCTGAATGGTTAAAAGTCCGCGTTTATTTAAAAGGAAAAATTTATGAGATTTCTTTTAAAGACGGAGGAAAATTGGATGAGCCTTTAAAAGAAGTTGGAGAAACAAGAAAACACGGAACAACGGTAACTTTTAAACCTGATCCAGCCATTTTCCCAAATACCCGTTTTTCTTATGAAACAATTTCTTCTCGTTTAGAGGAAAAAAGTTATCTTTTAGCCGGTGTTCGATTTGTCTTAATTGATGAAAATACTGGGGTAAAACGTGAGTTTTATTGTGAACATGGGTTACGAGAATATGTTCAAAGTTTAGTGAAAGAAAAAACACCAATTGGCCAAGTAATCGATTTTACAGGCGAATATAACGGAATTCGTGTTGAGGTTGCTATGCAGTGGTGTTCTCAAGATTATAACGAGAATATTTATAGTTATGCTAATGATGTTCGAACCGCGGATGGCGGTAGTCATGAGACCGGTTTTAAACAAGGCTTGACCAAAACCCTTAACGATTGGGCACAATCAAGTGGCTTAATTAAAAATGGGAATTCCTTAGAAGGATCAGATATTCGTGAAGGGCTAACTGCCGTAATTTCTGTAAAAGTACCGGAAGGGAAATTAGAGTATGAAGGACAGACCAAAGGAAAACTAGGAACTCCTGAGGCATTACCGGCCTTAACTTCCCTAATTTCTTCTCGTTTTTCTTATTATTTAAACGAACACCGTGATTTTGGTGTGGATTTAGTTAAAAAGTGTGAAGCTTCGCGCGAAGCAAGAGAGGCGGCAAGAAAAGCAAGAGAGGTAGCAAGAGGAACAAGAAAAAAACAACCAGAAATGATTATTTCGGATAAGCTTGCCGCCGCCCATAGTCGAGATTATCAAGAAAACGAACTTTTTATTGTCGAGGGCGATAGCGCTGGTGGTTCAGCAAAAAGTGCACGTGACCGCAGTCATCAAGCCATTCTTCCTTTACGAGGAAAACCGTTAAATACGTATGGTTTACCGATTTCTAAAGTAACGGAAAATTTAGAATTTAGCACCCTTATTCAAACAATCAATGCTGGTGTTGGACCTGATTTTAACGTGGAAGATAGTCATTATGGAAAGATTATTATTATGACGGATGCCGATACAGATGGTGCGCATATTCAAGCCTTGCTTCTTACTTTCTTTTATAACTTCATGAAGCCTTTAATTGATAAGGGAATGGTTTATGTTGCTCGACCTCCTTTGTATTGCGTTTATAAGAAAAGCGACACAAGGAAACATATTTATTGTTGGGGAGAAGAAGAACTCAATGTTGCTCGCGAGAAAATCGGAGCAGGATATGGTATTAAGCGATACAAAGGTCTAGGAGAAATGAATCCATCGCAACTTGCCGAAACGACAATGAGCAAAGCGACGCGTCAACTTTTACGAGTGGAAATTGAAGATCCTTTGGCTTTAGAAAAAAAGATGTCAATTTTAATGGGCAAAGATTCTGCTCCACGCTGGGACTGGATTCAAGAAAATGTTCGCTTTGTCGTAGAAGATGAATTTGCCTCAATTTTGAAGGGAGAAAAATAAAATGGCTAAGAAAAAAGAAAAAGATGAGTCCATTGTTGAAGAAATTCTTCCTTCACAACTTGATGATTTAATGGGTGACCGCTTTGCCATTTACGCAAAAGATGTCATTCAAAACCGTGCCATTCCGGATTGCCGCGACGGATTAAAGCCTGTTCAGCGACGGATTTTATATGGAATGTATGTTGCCGGGAATACGTATGCGAAACCAACAAAAAAATGTGCGCATATTGTTGGTGATGTTATGGGGAAATACCATCCGCATGGCGATTCTTCTATTTATGAAGCCTTAGCGAGAATGTCGCAACCTTGGGCGATGCGCTATCCTTTAATTGATTTCCAAGGAAATAATGGATCAATTGATGGAGATTCTCCGGCCGCTTACCGTTATACGGAAGCTCGTTTATCTTCTTTAAGCGATGAGTTATTAGACGATTTAGATTATGACACTGTTGATATGCTTCTAACTTTTGACGATAGTTTAGAAGAACCAAGCGTCTTACCTGCTCATTTTCCGAACCTTCTTGCCAATGGCGCTGAAGGGATTGCGGTAGGTATTGCAACGAATATCCCTCCTCATAATCTTAATAATTTAGTAGAAACGATTGCTTATCGTATTCATCATCCGGATTGTTCCATTGATGAACTGATTGAGAAAATTGAAGGTCCTGATTTTCCAACTGGCGGGATTGTTTATTGTGGAGAAGGATTAAAAGATGTTTATCGATATGGGAAGGGCCGGTTTACCATTGAAGCAAAAAAGCATGAAGAAATGGACCATGGTCACCCTTTAATTGTTATTGATGAAATTCCTTATCAAGTAAATAAAGCCTCATTAGTGAAATCCATTGATAAGATTCGTTTAGATAAGGCGATTCACGGCATTCAAGAAGTACGCGATGAAACTGACCGTGAGGGGATGCGCATTGTTGTTGAGTTGCGTCCAGAAGCTGATCCGAAAACAATTTATTCCTATTTGTTAACAAAAACGGATTTACGGATTTCTTATAGCGCCCATATTGTTGCCATTGCTGAAGGCAGTCCAAAAACTCTTTCCTTAATTGATTATTGTGATGCTTATATTCAACATGAATTAGAAGTAATCTCTCGCAGGAGTAAACACCTCTGGGAAAAAGATAAATTACGTTTAGAAATTGTCGAAGGTCTTTTAAGAGTTGCTACGGATCGAGGCTTACTTGATGAAATTGTCGAAGTCATTAAAAAGAGCCAAGATAAAGCAGATTCAAAACGGAATATTCAAAATATTTTTGGTTTCAGTGAGCCACAAGCAGAAGCTATTGTGATGATGCCTCTTCATCGTCTTTCCCATGGAGATGTTGGGACATTAAGCGAAGAGCGAGGAACTTTGATTCAGGAAATAAGCGATTTAGAAGCTTTGATTCAGCATCAAGATCGTCGAGAATCGCATATCATTCGTCAATTAAGAAAAATTGCAAAAACGTATGGAGGGGAGCGAAGAACGATTATTGAAAACCGTGAATGTAGTAACGAAAGTTTCGATAAACGTTCGTTAATTCCGCAAGAAGATTGCTATTTAGTAGCAACGCGTGATGGGTATTTAAAACGCAGTTCTCTTCTTTCTTATCGTAATTCAAAAGGGCTAGAAGGTACGCCTCCTGGAATTAAAAGCGGCGATACTTTTATTTATATTGGAAAATGTACAACGAAAGATTATTTCCTTCTTTTTACCAACAAAGGTCGTTTTAGCAGTTTACCCGTTCATGAAATTCGTTCAACAAAATGGAATGATGAAGGCTTCCATGTTTCTTCTTTAATTCAATTAGAAGATGGGGAGCGACTCATTGGTGGTTTTGTTGTCCAAAAGTTCCGCAGTGACATTAATGTGTGTATGCTTTCAAAACATGGGAATATTAAACGTTCTCCTCTTGATGAATTTGTCATGACACGTTGGAATCATCCCGCAATTGCCTTTAGTCTTGGAAAAAAAGAGGGAGATACCCTTGTTGATATTGCCGTTACTAGCGGAAATGATGAATTAATTATTGCTTCGGAAGAAGGAAGAGTAGCTCATTATATGGAAACGGATATTTCCCGCACTCATATTCGTAGTGGCGGCGTCTCTGCCGGGCATTTTAAAGGGAAACATCTTGTTTCGTTGCTTGCTTTTTCTCCTGAGGATAAAAATACAAAATTTGTCGTTATCACCGATGGTGGGCATTTACGCGTTACGGATTTATCGCGTTATCCTTTGGGAAAAAGAATTAGCTCGGTCTCGAATTTCCTTTTTAATACCTTAAAGATGAATCCTCAACGTTTGCTATTCTTAGATAAGGTAGGAAATAAAAATGCGCCATTTAATTACGATGGAGTCATTAAGGAAGATAAAACACGAATTGATTTAACCTTTGAGGATTGGAATTTAACTCCCAAAGAACTTCATGCACGCTCCGATGCTACTCTTAGCAAAAAGCGTCAACATCTTTATGCGGTGTCTTTAGAGAATTCTTTATATATTGATGATTCCTTTGTCGCGCATGAACCTCCTTCAATTTTGCCTTATGAATTAGAAGAAGATGACCTCCCTTCGGAAGAATATGAACAAATTTCTTTACTAAATGAGGAGGGTGAATGATTTATTCTCCTGATTATCTAGCCTCATCCTTATTTTCGATACCTCTTTCTTTTTATCAAGAAAAGGGATTTAGTCATCTTCTTATTGATTTAGATAACACTTGTGACTCTTATAAAAGAAAAACTCCTTCAAAAGAAGTTATTGAGTTATTTCAAAAAATGAAAGAAGCGCATCTGCAACCGATTATTTTTTCGAATAACGGAAAAAGGAGAGTGGGAAAGTATGCCTCGATTCTTAATGTTCCTTACTTTTATCACGTTCATAAACCCTCTCCTAACGTGATTTTGAGTTTTCTTAAAAAAGAAAATCTTTCTCCTTCTTCTCTTCTTCTTTTAGGAGATCAACTTCTTACGGATGTTCAAGCTGCAAAAAGAGCAGGAATCTCTGTTGTTCTTCTTTCTCCCCTTACAAAAGAGGAAGCCCCATGGACAAAAATAAATCGTCTTTTGGAGAAAAGGCGAAGATGCGCGATAATAGAAAAAGGAAATATTCCTTGGATAGGAGAATCTTATGAGCAAAATTGATATTGTGCGCCGCTGCAACATTTGTGGAGCAATCTTGCAAAGCGAGGATAAGGATGCTCCCGGTTATATTGATGGGGAAATTTTAGCCAATAAACCTCTTGATAGCTTAGTTTCTTGTAGTTCATGTTACGAAGAGAATATTTTCCATATGGCGCCTTCGAGTTCGATTGTATCCGAGGATTTTTTAACCATTCTTGATGACGCACGGGCAACAGAAGCATTGATTGTTTATCTTGTGGATTTATTCTCATTTGAATCTTATTTTGTAAAAGAAATTAATGAGCGCATTAAATCTTTACCAATTCTTGTCATTGGAAATAAAAGAGATTTGCTTCCCAAAAGTGCAAAGGATGAAGATTTAAGCGAATACGTTGCCCATCGTTTCCGTGTTGCCGGACTTCCCATTCAAAAAGAAAATGTTCTTCTAGCTTCTTTATCTTCCCAAAAGAATCTTGATTTCTTAATGAAAGAAATTGAAGAACGGAGAAGGGCACATGACGTTTATATTATTGGTGCACCATTAAGTGGAAAATCTTTCTTCTTCAACGCATTTTTAGCCGGATTTCGAAATAAAACAAAGCGTCCTATCACCACAAGACAATACAAAGGAACGAATTTGCGGTTAATGAGAATTCCTCTTGATTCCTCTTCCTTTTTATACGATACACCGGGGGCTGGCGGCTTAAACAACCTTCTTTTGGAGGCGGAATCTCTTGATGCTTGGCGGTATTACCCGGCAAGTGAAGTGAAGGCGCGAGTGTTTCCTTATGATCAAGGTACGTCTTTCCTTTTTGGTTCTTTAGCGCGTATTGATTTTTTAGAAGTTCCCGAAAAAGGGAAATTAAAAGCGTATTTTGCTCCGTCTGTAGATATCTTGAAGTCAAGTGCGAAAAAACTAGATGATTATTTCCATAAAGGAACGATTTATTCTCTGAAAGTGAAACCTTTTCCGAATAAGAAAATCTCTTTAAAAGAACTTGATGTTTTTGAGATTTCTATCGAGGAAGAAGAGTTACGTGATATCGGTTTAGCTGGATTTGGCTGGATTTCTTTAAAAGGAAAAGGGACAAAGATTCGTGTTTATTTGCCCAAAGGCGCCGGTTTATATACATCAAGAGCAAAAATTAAGTAAATATGTTAAGTTCAAAAGAAAAAAGACAATTAAAAGCGTTAAGCAATCATTTGCCTTATAGTGCCATGCTTGGCAAAAAAGAGATCGAAGATGGAGTGCTAAAGACAATTGATGATGCTTTAAATGCGCACGAACTCGTGAAAATTCGTATTTTGGAAACGCATGATCGTTCGATAAAAGAAGAAGGGGAACTCCTTTCTACTTCTTTAAATGCCGAAGTTATACAAATATTAGGGCGGGTTATAACTTTATATCGCTATAGCCCAAAGAAAAAGGAACATTTGCTTTCATGAATGAGACTCCGCTTATTCTTTTTGGAGGCTCTTTTGATCCGATTCATAATGGGCATTTGCGTTTGGCCTCTTATGTTAAGCGTCATTTGCACGCTGAGGTTTGTTTTTTGGTAGCAAAATCCCCGCGATGGAAAAAAGCTTTTGCTACAAATGAGCAACGTTTTATGATGCTCAAACTTGGGCTTGCCTCTTTTGGTGACTCTTCTTTCACTTATAGTGATTCTGAGTTATTTCGAAAGGGAGAAGTAACTTACACGATTGATACAGTAAAAGAATTTAAAGAAAAAAGAAAAGACCGCCCGCTAGGCTTATTAATTGGGGGAGATCAAGCACAAAAGTTTCCTCATTGGAAAGAGGCAAAACTTCTTTCCGAACTGGTAAAAATTTATGTGATTCCGCGTTTTGGAGTAGAAATTCCTTCGGATATTCTCTCTACTTATCAAATGGAGGTTTTGCCCTATTTTGGTGGGGGGACTGTTTCTTCTACCGCGATTCGTGAAGGAAAAAGCTTAGATTTACCAAACGAAGTATTAATTTATATTGAAGGGGAAAAACTGTATTTTCTTAACAAAATTTCTTCCTTTTTATCAAGTAGTCGTTATGAACATTCTTTGTCGGTTGCCCATTTATCTCGCCAAATCGCTTCGTACAATCGTTTAGGGGAGGAAATGGAACTTCTTTGTTATCAAGCAGGATTGCTTCATGACGTCGGAAAAGAGGCTCCCCAAGAACTTACCTTGTCGGTCATGAAAAACTTTTATCCTAAAGAAATGGATTTACCAAGTTATGCCTATCATCAATTTGTTGGGGCATATCTAGCAAATAAAGAATGCGGCGAAAATAGGGAAGAAGTATTAAAGGCAATCGCGGCGCACTGCACTGGGAAAAAGGATATGTCTCCGCTTAGTCAAATCTTATATAGTGCAGATAAAATTGACCCAGGAAGAGGATGGGATTCTTCTTCTTTTATAAAGGAATGTTTTAAAGATTATCATCAAGGCTTTTTAAAAGTCCTTAAAGCAAATCGCGAATTTTTGTCCAAAAAGGAAGAAAGTGAAAATCGTTTAAGCTTAGCGTGCTATAAAGCGTATTTATAAGGAGTATCATAAATATGGAAATAATAAAAGAATGTAAAGACTTGATTTCTCTTTTAGAAGACCATAAGGCCGAAAATATTATTGCTTTTAATGTAAGTGGTCAAAGCCCCTATGCGGATTATATTGTTCTTGCAACTGCACCAAATGAGAGGGCACTAGAAGCATATCGTGACATTCTCATTGAATACGAAGAGAAGAAAAATGAACCGGTAAAAAGCGAGGGGAACGGCACTAGCGGATGGATCATAATTGATGCAGAAGCGGTTGTCATTCATTTAATGCTACAAGGAAAAAGAGAAGAAATTGCCTTAGAAGAATTGCTTAATAAAAGTAAAAAGAACTAGTAGTTTTAAACTTTTGACTAACTTTCTTACTTAATTAATCTAGATGATATTAAACTTCGTATAATATCTATTATGTTAAGTTAATTGAAAAAATATTTGTTCCTATCGAATTTATTTGGAAACTTTATTTAGTTTTAAAGGCAGTTATACACAAAAATAAGCGGTTTATGTGGAAAACTAATTAATTACTAGAAACCTACTAATTGTCATTTATTGCATCTTCCCTTTAATTTTTTATAGATGGGTCTTATATCTTAATTTTGTTACCTGTTTCCGTCTTCGCTTAGTCCTAATAAGTTTTTTTCTTTATCATCCTTCTTTATCTATTTTTATCATTTGTATTTTTTAATTAGAGACTTACCTAATCTTTCTTTTCTGTTATAGGTTTGATCTTTTTACATGATTCTTCGCTTACTAGACCATCAGGATTTTTTAAAGAACAAGAAAAGGAAAAATAGTTTTATCGTTTTCCTTTCCCTTCTTTATATTTTTTTCATCGAAAATGTAAAGATTAATTTTCTTCTTTTATAAGTTTTCTTTTTAATAAATGTAAAAGGAAATCTAATAGAAGAACAAGAATTATGGCAATGACACTATAAGCAAGGATTTTTTCCATATCGAGAATAGGAGAAGAATTTTGTCTTATCAGTTCCCCTAAACCTTCTCCTATTGAACCACCCACCGTAATTTCTGCCATGAGTACTACTTTTAAGCCCAAGCCTAAGGATTGGACAAAACTTAAAAGAAGAAACGGTAAGGATGCTGGATAATAAACTTTCGTTAAAGAGTACAAATTTCTTTCCGCCCCCTCAAGTTTTAATGCATCGCTTTCTTCTTTGCTTATAGAAGAAAAACCACTGATAATTGCCTCATATTGAAGGGGAAAAATAACAAAAAAGGCTAAAATCGCAGGGATATAAGGAGCTCGTATTTTATAATCAGGTCCAAAAAATAAACTCGAAAGCAAAACAACAACGGCGATTGTTGGTACCGCTTTAATTACGGTAATAAATGGAGAGAAAAACCGCCTAAAGTATGGAAATAGTCCTGAAAGAGTTCCAAAAATTATGGCTGCAAAGAAAGAACACAAAAATCCTAAAAGGAGGCGCGCAAAAGAATAACCAATTGCGGTATATGTTTTTCCTGCCCCTTCCCCAAATAAAGCAAAAACAACTTCCTCTAAAGTGGGCAGAGGACCAGGAAAATTAAAGTTTCCGCCTTGTTCAAAAAGAAAAGAAATAAGCCACCAAAGAAAAAATAAGGCTAGGATTCCCCCAAGTAGAGTAAGAATGGACCAAAGCATCTTTCTTTTCATTTTTCTCATTTTAGGCATTTTCGTATCTTTCTGCACGGAAATAAAAAGATGCGCAATGAGCGCATCTAATTTTTTTCTTTATTTAAAGAAACAATTCTTCTTTGTATTCAACAAAATCCTCTCCATAAAGAATTTTTCCAAAATCATTTACGAACTTTTGATTGTCAGATAAATCCTCAGGATCAATAAGACCAAAGCGGTTTTTATGATCTTTTTGTAAATTATAGGCTAAAGAAGAAGAAAAGCCCCACCGTCCTTGCTGTGTTTCACTATCTGTTGAGTACTCATCCATGGCTTTTTTTACTTCCATGGGATTGTTTAAAGCGTTATTTATATTCTCATCAATATGTTCGAGGAAAGAGTCAAAGTCGCTTTTTTGAGAGTTATAGGCGGATTTTCTTAAAAATAATGCGGCTTGTGGGATGGCCACTTGTCCTGTTTCTTTTTCCCATTCCGCGCGTAAATCATAAATTTCGTGAATCGTTGCTTTATTTGCTAAAGCATTTTTCGATGCCGTTAAAACAGGCTCTGCAATGAAGAAATAATCATAATCGCTTTGAGACTGTAAAGCGGCTCCTACGTTTTGAACGCCTTCAGAACCATAGGTAATCGTTAATTTACTTAAATCAACGTTCCAAGCCTCTTCCAGAAGATATTTAAAGACCAAATCAGGAAGGTTTCCCTCACCAAAGGAAAAGATGGTAATGGGAGAAGAAGCATCAAAAGATTCTTTTGTTAACGAAACAAGATGAAAATTGCCGCCCGTTAAAAAACGCGCCAAAGCAAAATTTTCATTTTCATTTTTCACAAGATTATTAAGTCCATTCACGCCATCAAAAATAATGGCATCATAACCATTTTGATGAAAAGCAGCAGGGATGGTCGTTGTTGCCGAGGTACTGTCCCAATTTTCTTCGCTCCCCATATCGTATAAAGCTAAGGTTGGGGCACCACTTGGGGTAAGCATCATCGGCACAAACGCCTCTTCTCCAGGTTGGCTACTTGAAGTACTTTCATTCTTACTTACGGAAGAAGAAGCATTTTCGGTATTACAAGAAGATAAAACAAGTAAGGCAAGAGGTAAGAGGAGTAAGCTTTTTTTATTGTTCCACATAAAAAATCCTTTCATTTTCCGAAAGGATTATAGAAGGGTTTCTTTTAAAAAACTTCTTTAATGCTTGTTCCAATTAAAGTTTTTGGTTTTTTCAACCCAAAATTATCTAAAATTGTAGCGCCAATATCACTAAAAGAAGCGCGTTCCTCTAGTTTTCTTCCTTTTTTGATACTTGGAGAATAGATTAAAAGAGGAACTTTTTCACGGGTATGATCAGTCCCGTGATGGGTAGGATCATTTCCGTGATCAGCAGTTATCATCAACAAATCATCTTCTTTTAGGAGAGGAAGAGTAATTTTTAGTTCTTGATCAAATTCCTCAATGCAGCGCGCATAGCCTTGTGGGTTTCGTCGATGACCATATTCTGAGTCAAAATCAACAAGATTAATAAACCACAGCCCAGAGTCATTTTTATCTTCAACAATTTGTCTTCTTGTCTCTTCCATCCCTGCACGGTTATTTCCAGTATGAATCGTTTTGCTTATTCCTTGATTGTTAAAAATATCCGCAATTTTACCAATGCCAGAAGTCATAAAGCCGTTTTCTTTTAGAAAATCTAAAGCGGTTTTGCCTGGAGGAGAAACGGTATAATCGTGTCGATTTTCCGTTCGTTTAAAATGGTCCTTATCTTTTCCTATATAAGGTCTTGCAATGACACGACCAACAAAATATTCAGGACGCATTGTGATTTTGCGAGCAATCTCGCAGCAACGATAAAGTTCTTTTAAACCAGTAACTTCTTCATGAGCAGCAATTTGTAAAACACTATCCGCGGAAGTATATACAATTAAAGAATTCTCTCTCATTTGTTCTTCCCCGAGTTCTTTAAGAATTTCGGTTCCCGAAGCTGCTTTATTTCCAATAATTTTATGTCCAGTTTCGCCTTCTAATTCATGAATTAAAGAAGCAGGAAAACCTGTATCGGTAAAAGTTTGAAAGGGTTTTGTTGTTTCAATGCCCATCATCTCCCAGTGACCGGTCATTGTGTCTTTTCCTTTGCTTTGCTCTCTTAAAGTAAGCGCGAAAGAGGAGGGATGTTCTTGGACATTTTTGACGCCCGGAATATCCGCTAATGAACCAATTCCTAAGGATTCCATCACAGGAATAGAGAAACCTTGAATGGAACTTGCCGCATGAACGATTGTATTTGTTCCTTGATCGCCATAAAGGTGAGCATCCGGTTCTTCTCCAATACCCATAGAGTCGGCAACAATTAAGAAGATACGACGATATTTCATAAACGCTCCTAAAGATAATGCTATTTTACTTTATTTTCGTTCATCAGCCTATCGTACTCTTGAAGAATCGTGTTGCTTTTTAAATGCGTATAAAGTTCGGTCGTTTCAATTTTCGTATGTCCAAGAAGAGTTTGAACAACTCGTAAAGAGGCGCCACCTTCTAACAAATGAGTAGCAAAGGAATGTCGTAATGTGTGAGGACTAATGGAAATGGGAATATTCACTTCGCGCGCATAACGTTTCACTTCTTGAAAAAAATAGACTCGTGTTAAAGGTTTACCAAAACGCGATAAAAATACATATGGATTTTGTTTTCGTGAATAGTCTTTTCTTGCCTCATTTATGTATTTTTTTACCCAAAAAAGAGCATCTTGCGTGACGGGGACAATTCGTTCTTTTGCGCCTTTTCCTTCAATTTTTAAATGTCTTTCTTCCCAGGAAATATGACGTAATTTTAAAGCGATAAGTTCCGAGACACGAATGCCTGTTGAATACATTAAAACAAGCATGGCTTTATCACGTAAACCAAGAGGAGTTGTAATATCAGGGGCGTTTAACAAACGCTCCACTTCCTCTTTTGTTAACACCGAAGGAAGCTTCTTTTCCCCTTTTGGAGTTTCTATTTTTGGAAGACCTTCTTCTAAAAAACCTTCCCCTTCTAAAAAAGCATAAAAGTTTTTTAAAGTGGAAAGTCTCCGTGCGATTGTTTTTTGAGCAAAATTATTCCGTTTCATGAATTCTAAATATTGATAAACATGGTTGCGGCTTAGTTCTTTTGTGTCGTTAATTTTGGGAAGGGAAGAAAAAAACAGTCGTAAATCGGTTAAATAATTTTCGACGGTTTTTGGTAATAATCCTTTTTCTACAGAAAGAAAGAGAGAATATTGATGAATTGCTTCCTGAATGTTCATTTTTTCCCTCCCTTCTTTTTTAAATCGGAAAGAAGAAATAATTTTGATTTTGGGTGATTTTCATTCAGTTCATGAACAAGGAGTTTTGTCCGGTCCATTTTCTCATATTCTTCAAAATTCCAAAAAGACATTTGAACAGTTTCTTTTTTGGGGTCCGTTAGGTTTTGTAAAGTAACTCCCACTAGGCGAATTTCCATGCCGAGAAAAAATTGTTCAAAAAGTTCTATGACTTGATTAAAGATAAACTCAACATCATTTGTTGCCTCTTTAAAAGAAATGGATTTTGTGTGGTTATGAAAATCACTATCGCGTACTAAAAGGGTTATGGTTCGTCCTTTTTTATGAATTCCTTTTGCCCCTTCTCCTACTGCGCGCGATAAAAAGAGTAAACGTGATCGGATTTCTCCATAATTATCCGTGTCATACGGAAAGGTTTCTGAATGCCCAATTGATTTTGGATCGAAAGGAGATTCATCAATCGTGTCACTTCCTTCGCCTTCAATCCACGCTTTTGCTGTTTGGAAAAATTTTCCTAAAGCATCTTTTAATTCTGGGTCTTCTTTTTTTAAACGTTTCGCAAATTCACCAATCGTTTCAATTCCTAATAAACGCAAACGAACCGCTGTTTTCTTTCCAATTCCCCAAAAAGAATCAATTGGTAAGGGATATAGAAGATTAGGAATATCCTTTTTGCGTAAAATTGTTATGCCCATAGGTTTTTTATAATCGCTTGCCATTTTGGCAAGAAATTTTGTTGGCGCAACCCCAATAGAACACTTTAAACCAATTTCTTCATATAAACCTTGTTGGATCTGTTGAAAAAAAAGAAGCGGATTATCCCCTTTTATTCGTCCTGTTAAATCTAGATATCCTTCATCAATGGAAGCTTCCTCAATATGGGGAGAGTAACGCATAAGATAAGCGAAAAAGGAACGCGATAGCATTTCATAATAAGAAAAATCAACGGGAAGAAGAATTAGACTTGGACATAAGCGTCGTGCTTCCCCAACTGGCATTCCGGAGCGAACTCCGTATTTTCTTGCTTCATAGGAGGCCGTAGAAATAACCGAACGCGGTCCATCTCCTCCTACGGCTAAGGGGTAACCTTTTAATTCAGGATGGCGAAGTTCTTCGGCTGTGGCAAAAAACGCATTTAAATCAACATGAAGAATGATTTTTGCCATACTCTCTCCTATTTCTTAAAAAAAGATAAAACCTCGTCTTTTATCGATTTAGGGTCTAATTGATAACGCTCTAACTGAGAAGAAACGCTTCCTTGATCGATGTAAGTATTGGGAATCGCGCGTCCTTTAAACTCCCCTTGATAATGATTTTCAAATAAGTAAGCCATGAAATGGTCAAGGAAACCGTCTTTGGTTCCATAAGGGTCATAAACAAAAATTTTAGAAGAAGAAAGAATTTTCTCTTTCACACCTTCATCAAATGGATAAAGAAGGGAGAAAGACAAAGTTTTAAAAGGGAAAGAAATGCTTTTCAGATATTGTTGCATTTTATATCCTAGTGGGCCTACACCAACAAATAAGGGTAAGTTTCCCTCCCCATCAATTTCCCATAAACAAGGATTTTTATCCGAAAAAACATTTTCTTCTTTCTTCTCTAAAGAATGGGGGTAACGAATGGCGCAAATTTCCTCTTGATGAGTAAGAGAATAGCGATAACAAGCATCTGCTTCCATAAAAGTCCTTGGCATCATGATTTTGATATTAGGGATACTCATTAAAAAAGCAGGATCATAAATGCCTTGATGAGTATCTCCATTACTTCCACAAAGACCAGCGCGGTCAATAAGTAAGGTAAGACCAACATTCATCCTAGCACAGTCATGAAGCAGTTCATCATAGGAACGTTGTAAAAAAGTAGAATAAATTGAAACAATAGGATGAATTCCACATAAAGATAACGCACCGGCATAAGTAATGGCGTGTTCTTCCGCTATTCCTGGATCAAAACACCGATTGGGATAAGCTTGGAAAGCTTCCTCCATGTGTGAACCTTTTGCCATAGCAGGACAAATAAGAGCAAATGTTGGGTTGCTCATAAATTTTAATGTTTCATCCCCCATAAAGTGAGACCATGAAATCATATCAGGATGGTTCTCTGTGGGCTTTCCACTTTCCACATCAAAAGGAGTCACTCCATGCCAATATCCTTTTTCATCTTCTTCGGCATAAGGATAGCCTTTTCCTTTTGTGGTTTTAATGTGAACAACAACAGGTCCATCTGCGCGCAATGCTTTTTTTAATATTCGTTCTAGTGCTTCCACATTATGACCATCAACAGGTCCTAAATATAAAAAACCTAAATCATCAAAAAAGTTGCTTCCTACAAGAACATTCTTCGCCCAATCGCGAAATTTCTTAAGAACACCAATGGTATGTTTCCCGCTCCTTGTTCCTTGTAGAGCACTTTTTATTTTTTCTTTAAACCGGATGTAATTCTTGTTAAGAGAAATGGAACGTAAAGAATGCGAAATTGCTCCGCGAGAAGGAGATATAGCCATTGCATTGTCATTAATAATTAAAATGACACGAGATTCTCTCCGTCCCATATCGTTTAAGGCTTCTAAAGTTACTCCGTTTCCAATTGCCCCGTCTCCTACCACAGCAACAATTTCATAATCCTTGTTTTGAATGGTGCGAGCATCTAAAAAAGAGAGTGCGGCAGAAACAGCGGTCCCGGAGTGACCTGCCTCATAAGCATCATATGGACCTTCGCGCATTTTTTGAAAACCGGATATATGGCCTTCCTGATTCAAGTGCTCTAAGTTTCTCCCTGTGAGTATTTTCCAAGAATAGCTTTGATGGCCTACGTCAAAAATTAATTTATCTTTAGGAAAGTGAAAAACTCGACATAAAGCTACCGTTAACTCTACCGTACCAAGATTTGAAGAAAGGTGGCCTCCATACATGGAAGTAATCCGCAGTATTTCCTCCCGTAAAGAAGAACATAATGCGGAAATTTCTTTCTTAGTAAGATTTTTTACATCATTTGGATTGGAAATCTTACTTAAATCGTATTTATCGATATTATTTTTCATTGTGAAACAACTTATAAACTACTAATTTATTACTAATTATTTACTTTCTTCTTCATCGAGTAATGCTTTTGCTTTCGCTAGTTCATCTTCGAGTTCAGTAAGTAACTTCTTCCCTTCTTTAGCCATTTCCATCGCCTGATTTAAAGGCAAATTTCCTTCTTCTACCGCATGAACAATTTCGTTCAAACGATCCATTTTTTCCTCAAATGTCATCTTCTTTTCCATAACCAATTACCCTCGCTTTTATTTTATCTTTCTTCAAAACTATTGTAATCGTGCTTCCTAATTGAGCATCCTTTTTCTCTTTTACAACTTCCCCATTTTCGTTAAGAGTTAAACTATAACCTCTATCCAAAACAGATTCTGGAGATAAAGCACTTAATTTACTTTCGATATTTTTAACTTGATGTAATTTGTCTTCGTATAGCTTTTTATTCGCTAAAGTAAAGCGTATTTTCATTGCATCAAATCTTTCTTTTAAAGGAAGAAAAATGCCAAGAGGATTGACAAAAATAGGGCGTGTTAGATAAAGATTAAGAACGGCATTTTTATGGTTTAAATAGGTATTTATGCAAGCGAAAAAGCGCGTATGTAAATCTTCAACTTCTAAGAAAAGGTCTTGAATATCATAAGTTACAGCTTCTGCTGCAGCAGTAGGAGTGGAAACACGTAAATCACTGACCAAATCGGCAATTGTCACATCTATTTCATGACCAATTGCCGCCACAAGAGGTGTTTTTAATTCCGCAATGGTCCGTGCAAGTTCTTCATCATTAAAGGCCATAAGATCTTCATCAGAGCCACCCCCTCTTGCAAGAAGAATTACTTCGTGATGTTCCTCATCTAATTGCTTTAAAGAAGAAATGATTTCTTTTGCCGCATTTTTCCCTTGCACTGTTGCGTAATGAAACGTCATTTTGCATAAAGGAGAACGGCGAAACAAATTCCTTCTTATATCACTTTCCGCAGCACTATTTTGCCCACAACATATTCCAATATCACGTGCATTATGGGGAATTTCTTTCTTCCTTTCTAAAGAAAATAAGCCTTCTTGAGCAAGTTTTTCCTTCAGTTTTTTAATGGCTAAAAGTTTTGCGCCTTCCCCAAAAGGAGTGACCGTTGATACACGAAAAGAAAGAGAACCGCGTTTTTCGTACAAGGTTAAATCCCCCGTAACGAGTACCTCATCGCCAGTTTTCGGAAGATAAGAAGGTTTATGATAGGAAGATTGCCACCAAGAGCAAGATAAGAACCCTTTTTCATCTTTCAAATCAAAAAATATTGCTCCTTTCCATTCACTTAGTTTTCCAATTTCTCCTTTAATGGTAAGAGAATGGAAAAAAGCTTCCTTTTGCAAAAAGCCTTTTAAGAATAAAAGAAGTTCGCCAACGGGGATAATTCCCGGTTTTTCTTCGTTAAGCATGGGAGGAATCTTTGTTATGAATGGGTAGTGTTTTATCTAAAATTGCATTTACAAACTTGTAATCACTTGGTTCGAGAAAACGTTTTGCAAGTTCAATTGCGTTATTTATCACTACTGGACGTGGGACATCAATTTCGACATAAGCCAAATGAGCATAGGCTAAAAGCAAAATCGCCTGTTCAATTCGATCAAGACGAGAAAACTTCCATCGCGGCATATTTTCTTGATATAAAGCGATAATTTCATTGAGATGACTTAAAGAAGCGATAAGAACTTTTTTCACATAGAGATCACTTTCTTCATAGCTCACGCCAGAAAGTCCAGAAATAATTTCTTTAATTGGAACTTCTTCCCCCATGTAAACATAATTTAAAGCGTCATAAATAGCCGTCATGGCCATTTCTTGCGCTTTTGTTCGGGTGATTTTTTGTTCGCTCATTTTCGTCTCTTTCTCTTTTCAAGTAGACGTAGTCTAACATAAAGAATAACGCGCGTAACTAGAAGAAGGAGAAAAGTGGAATGAACAAGAAGATAGGTAAGCATTTCGAGTCCTTGAAAAGGCGTATTTCCGGGAAAAAAACTTAAAAGAAAGTCTAAAATAAGAAAAAGATCAATAGGAATCAACCATAAAGGTTTTGCCTCTAATGCCCGATAAATCGCAAAAAGACTATAAAGAAAAAAGAAGGCAAAGGGAAGAAATGTAAGCAAATAGTCTTTTTTTAAAAAGAAAGTACGAAAAGTAAAAAATGTGAAACTTAATGATTCTTCATTGAAAAAACCAAAAAGAAGACCAAGAAGGGAGATAATAGGTAAAATTCCATAAAGCAAAACAGCCCCTTGATAAAAACGGAGGGGTTTTAAAAGAGGATGTATGTTCTCTTCTTTCATGCGGTAAGTGAGGTTACGCGAACTTCAATTTGAAAAGGCAGAGCCTCACACATCTTCGTTATTGCTTCACCAACCTTCTTTTGAATTAAAAGACAAACGTCTTGGATATTTTCCGCAGTTTTACTAATGGAAACATCAATTCTTAAATCAATTCTTCCATCTTTCCGGAAAGATGCTTTTACTGGTCCCTCTAAGGAAAATAGGCGATTCATTTTCTTTTTATTTTGCGAGGGTACCTGTGCCCCAATAACACTATTTGCAGCAATTAAAGCAATCCGCTCAAAAGCATGGCGTCCAATCGCTAAATCGCCTTGGTTTTTATAGTTATTGATGTAATAGTAGTCGCGTTTCATACCTATATCCTACTCGATTTCTTCTTCTTTTTTAAGATAAGAAACTATTTTTGCCGTGATTTTTTCCTTTGTCCAACCAAAAGCCTCTTCCACATCTTTCATTTTTCCAGAAGCACCAAAGCGATTAACACCAATTGGGTATTTTGCCCATTCATGCCACATAAAAGGAGAAAGCATTTCTAAAGCGAACCGTTTGTGATAAGGAAGAGGAAGAACTTTCTTTTGATAGGAAGTTTCTTGTTTACGGAAAAGTTCCATTGAAGGGAAAGAGGCAACAAGGACGCGTTCGCCTTTCTCTTCTAGCATAGAGGCTACATCTAAAGCTAAAGACACTTCCGAACCCGAAGCAAGGATTTCCATTGTTGGATTCTCGCTTTCTTTAATTAAATAAGCTCCTTTTAATGTCTTTTCCTCAGAAGTTTTATCAAGTAAAGGAAGATTTTGTCTAGAAAGGATAAGCGCGACAGGATGATCTTCACTAAGAATCGCTTCTTTATACGCTCCTTTCATTTCTTTTCCGTCTGCAGGTCTTATGGTGACAAGATTAGGAATGCTTCTTAAAGCAACAAGTTGTTCAATGGGCTGATGAGTTGGTCCATCTTCGCCAACGGCTAAAGAATCATGAGAAAATAAATAAATGGCGGGTAACTTTTCTAAGGCCGACATACGAATCGCATTTTTCATATAGTCGCTAAAAACGAGAAAACATCCTCCATAGCAGCGAATTCCTCCATGAAGCAATATTCCATTATTTATGGCTGCCATGGCAAATTCACGAATTCCGTATTCGATATTTTGTCCATTGACGCTTGTTGGGAAAAAGGAAGGATCATCCTTAATTTTTGTCATGACCGAACTTGCGACATCCGCACTTCCTCCCATCCAATAGGGAGAAGATTTCACCATCGCCTCCAAAATACGACCAGAAATGCTTCGCGTACTTTCGCTTTCCTTTAATGCGACATTTTCTAAAGCATTAAGAGAATTCTTCTTTAGCATTTCTTCATTTCCTAAGGAAGAGACAGGAAGTGGGATTAATTTTGCTCTTGCTTTATCAAAATCTTCCTGACAATCAGAAGGAATGGTAAATGAGGACCAAGAAATGCCTAAATTTTCTTTTGTTTTTGCCCCATTTTCTTCCCCAAGAGGTGTTCCGTGTGCTTTGTTGCTACCTTCTAAAGGCGAACCATAGCCAATTTTCGTGTGAAAAAGGATTAAGGTAGGCTTACTTTCGCTTTCTTTTGCTTTGCTAATCGCTTCTGAAATCGCTTTGTGGTCTTCCCCGTTTTCAACCTTTATGACATTCCAATTCGCGGCCTGAAAACGTTTGGCAACATCTTCCTTCATGGAATGACTTGTTGGAGCATCTAAAGTCGATTCATTTTCATCATAAAGCAAAATAAGATGCGATAATTCTTGCAATCCTGCAAAAGAAATTGCTTCTTGACTAATCCCTTCTTCTAAACAGCCATCTCCACATAAGCAATAAATATAATGATTTCCTTGATGGAAATATAACCGATGCTTTTTCTCTGCTACGGCCATGCCAACGGCCTGCGCAATTCCTTGTCCTAAAGGACCTGCTGTTGCGTCTACCCCTGGCGTTAGTCCATATTCCGGATGTCCTGGCGTCATGCTTCCAAGTTGGCGAAATGCTTCTAAATCCTCCATTTTAAGAAGATGACACATCGCTAAAAGGGCGTAAAGCAAGGCAGAAACGTGACCGGAAGACAAAACAAAACGATCACGATTAAAATCGTTGGGATTTTGGATATTCATGCGGTAATGGTCATGATACAAGGCGTATAAAGCAGGAGCAGCATCAAGGGCCATTCCTGGATGGCCACTATTGGCCTTATTTGTCATATCAATGACTAGGGCGCGTAAACAGGCAATTGTCTTTTGCTCAATATCCATAAATTCTCCTTATTTAACAATTTTAATTCCCAGTGTGCTTAATGCCTCCTCACTTGCCTTTCCAGGTGCAAGAGACATAGGGTCAATGGCTTGTAAGTTCTTGGGGAAAGCAATGACGTCGCGGATATTATCGGTTCCACCAAAAACCATCGCTAAACGGTCAAGTCCTAAAGCAAAACCTCCATGAGGTGGGGCTCCATAACGGAAAGCCTCTAAGAACCAACCAAAGCGTGCTTGCGCTTCTTCTTTACTAAGACCAAGAAGTTCAAAAATTTCTTCTTGCATTTTCGGGTCATAAATTCTTAATGTTCCGCCTCCAGCCTCATATCCATTTAAAATAATGTCATAGGCGTAAGCCAAAACACGTTCAGGATCACTTTTTAAATACGGATAATCTTCGTCTTTTGGTCTCGTAAAAGGGTGATGTTCCGCAGTAATATTCCCGTTTTCATCTTTGGTAAACATGGGAAAATCAACAACCCAAAGTAAATCATAGGTATTTGGCTTAATTAAGGCGAATTCTTTTGCTAAAAGCAAACGAATCGCGCCAAAAGCAAAGTCGATATCTCTGCGTTCTAAGGAAGCGCCAAAGAAAAGTTGACCATCCTCTTGAACCATAGCAAGAAGTTCAGTTTTCAGTTCATCTTGTAAAAACTTTGCAAAAGAGCCCTCAATTTGTCCGTTTTCAATTTTTAAACTATATAAAGTATCTAAATGAAATTTTTTTGCTTCTAAGGAAAGTTCATCAATTTTCTTTCTTGATACGCTTCCTATTGTTTTTGGTAAAAAGATTCCCCGGAAATATGTTTTTTCATGAAATGGTTCAAAGAAACAGTTTTTGAAATGACTAAGATTTTCTAAATGAAGAGAAAAACGAGTGTCTGGCTTATCAGAACCATAAGTATCTAAAGCATCCCAATAAGAGATTCTTCGTAAAGGAAGTTTAAGATCAATTCCCAATATTTTATCGAAATATTGTTTAAATAGTCCCTCTGCAATCGTAAGAATTTCTTCTTGATTTAAAAAGGACATTTCAACATCAATTTGCGTAAATTCCGGCTGACGATCACTACGCAAATCTTCGTCACGAAAACATTTTGCTATTTGATAGTATCGATCGATGCCTCCAACCATGAGAAGCTGTTTAAATAGTTGGGGAGATTGTGGCAAAGCATAAAAAGAGCCATGGTGGAGTCTTGAAGGCACTAAATAGTCTCTTGCTCCTTCTGGTGTTGCTAAATTAAGAATTGGTGTTTCCACCTCTAAAAATTTTAAAGAATCAAAATATTGATGGGTGATTTGCACGATTTTTGCCCGCACCTTCAAATAATTGACCATCTTTTGCCGCCGTAAATCTAAGTAACGATATTTTAATCTTGTCTCTTCTAAAGCTTCTGTATTTTCTTTAACCGGAAAAGGAGTTGGGTCTGCTTTCGACAAAATATTCATTTCCAAAATTTCAATTTCATAATCTCCTTTTGGAAGTTTGGGATTAGGTACTTCTTTCTTTTGTAAAATTCCTCTACAAGAAACAACGTATTCATTCCGTGCATCAGGAATTTTTGTTGCATCTTTTGCCGAAAGTTGGATTATTCCTGTACGGTCACGAAGATCTAAAAATTCAATTGCCCCAAGTTTACGATAATTTTGAATCCATCCTGCAACAACAACTTCTTTTCCAAGATACGATTCATTAAGATCTTCAATATATATACTGCGGTAACTCATTCTTCTTCCTCCTTTTGGAAAAACTCATCTAATGTTTGGGCAAGATTTTCGCGCATAATTTCTTTTTGTTCGGCTTTTGCTAAATCTTTAATTTGCAGTTTTCCTTCTTTTATTTCTTCTTCCCCAAAAAGGATGGCTAAAGAAGCTCCCTTTCTTTCCGCTTTTTTAAAGGCCGCATTTATCTTCATGCTTTTTAATGGAGTTTCTACGGCATATCCAAGAAGCCGAACTTCATTTGCCAATTTTTGAGCATAAGGGAGGGCTTCTTCGCCAATGGGAAGCAAAATCACGTCCACAATAGGCTCATTTTTTCGAAGGCCAAATTCATCAAGCAAAGAAAGGATTCGCTCTTCTCCTACGGCAAAACCGACGCCACTATAATCTGGTCCCCCTACTTCTTTTAAAAGACCGTCGTAGTGGCCTCCTCCCCCTAAAGCACCATAATCTTTTCCTGATGGAGAAAAAGCGTGAATTTCATAGATAAATTCAGTGTAATAATCAAGCCCACGAACTAAGGAAGTATCGACTTCATAGGCAATACCAAATTCATCAAGATACGCTTTTGTTTTCTCAAAACGGGCTTTGGATTCTTCCGATAAATAATCGCTTAATTTTGGCGCATCTAAGGAAAGAAGATGGTCGCTTTCAACTTTACAATCAAGCATTCGTAAGGGATTTAAACGGAAACGTTCTTTGCAATCTTCACAAACAACATCAAGTTTATCCGCATAATATTTCCTTAAAGCGTCGCGATAAGAAGTTCTTGTTTTTTCATCTCCTAAAGAATTAATTTTCACTTTTAAAGAAGGAAATTTCAAAAGAGAAAAGGCGGTTAAGGCCACCATTAAGGTTTCAACATCAAGCAGAGGATCATTAACCCCGACAGCTTCAATCCCAAATTGGTGAAATTCACGATATCTTCCTAACTGTGGTCGCTCATAGCGGAAAGCTGGCCCACTATAAAAGTAACGAAGTGGCAAATCGGGATTCGCATATAGTTTATTGGTTACGATGGCGCGTAAGATGCCTGCTGTAAATTCAGGACGTAAAGCAAGACGTCTTCCCCCTTTATCGTTAAAATCATACATTTCTTTTCTAACTACATCGCTTCCTTCTCCTGCTCCTCGAGCAAAAAGGGCATAGTTTTCTAAAATTGGTGTTTCCATCTCTTCATAGCCAAACAAGGAGGCAGAGGCACGAAAAATATTTTCAATTTCGCGAAGCGCGAAAGCTTCTTGACCATAAAAATCTTTTGTTCCTTTTACCGCATTAAATTCACTCATAGCATTCCTTTCTAATGAATAATTCTTGAAACATCATAAACTCCGCGTATTCCTTTCAAAGCTTTAAAGGTATCTTCTAAGAAAGAAAGGTCACTGACATATAAAGTCAAATTCACGACAACATTCACCGTTCCGGGGACTAAGTTTGCCCTTAAGGAAGATACTTTTGTGCTTCTTGAAGAAAGAAGAGATAAAATATCCGCTAATAAATTACTCCGATCGCTTGCAAATAACCTTGCATCAACTGGATATACTCTTTTTTGAAGTTGTTTTTTCCAGCGCACAGGAATAAGACGAGAAGTTTCTCCTTTAATATTCGGACAATTTTTCCGGTGGACCGTGATTCCTCGCCCTTTACTAACATAGCCAATAATTTCATCGCCTGGAATCGGCGTGCAGCAATGGGCAAGAGAAGTTAAAACATTGCTTGCTCCCTCCACTTCGACGGGAGAATTGTCGTCAGTTAAAGGAGTTTCTAATTTAAATTTCTTTTTTCGTTTAAGATGAAGGGCACTAATAACTTGAAAAGGTGCCGGATTTTTTAAGTTAATTCGCTGATAAAGTTCATTTAAGCTATGAACATTGAATCGATCAAAAATCCGTTCGTTATCCAGTACTTCCTCCATTTCTTCAATCGAAGCAACTCCCACTTGTTTAAAGGCTTCAAAAAGCGACTCTTTTCCCTTCTTCTCGGCCTCTTCGCTTGTAATTCCTGCATTTTGCTTGCGTTGTAAATATTTACGAATATGGGCTTTGGCGGAATTTGTTTTCACTAAATCAAGCCAATCGCTAGAGGGACCAGGGGCATTTTTCGCTGTCCGAATCTCACATACTTCCCCGGTTTTTAATTCCGTTGAAAGAGGGACATTTACGCCATTTACACTAGCTCCTACGGCAGTATCGCCAACCTTTGTATGAATTTTATAGGCAAAATCTAAAACCGTAGAACCAGTGGGAAGTTCAATTACTTTTCCAAGAGGAGTAAATACATACACATTGGCATTAAAAATGTCATGAGAAAGATTTTGCACATATTCTTTGGCAGATTCGGATTCTTCCTCTTCACCCGCCATTGAGACAAAATCTCGGAACCAATGCAGTTTTTCCTCGATATCCCGCTGTTCCTCTTTTGCGGATTTTACCCCTTCCCCTTCCTTATAACGCCAATGAGCAGCAATGCCTTCCTCGGCTACTTCGTCCATTTCTTCGGTACGAATTTGTACTTCGTAGATATTGCCGTCTCCGGAAATAATGGTGGTATGTAAAGATTGATACATATTAGGCTTAGGCATAGCAATGTAATCTTTAAACCGCCCAGGGATTGGTTTATATGTTTGGTGAATAATGCCTAAAATTTCATAACATTCCATCTCTTTTTCGCAAATAATACGAACGGCTAAAACATCATAAATTTCGTCAAAACCATAGCCTTTTTTATACATTTTCCGGTAAATGGAATAAATGCTTTTCACACGCGATTCCATCCGAAACTTAATATGGTGCTCAAAAAGAATGTCCGCTATCCGCTTCTGTAAAGAGATTAAGGAGCCTTGGCGGTGTTCCTCTTTTTTGTTTAAAAGAGTAAGAATCTCTTGGTACTTTTCCGGTTCTAAATACTTTAAAGATAAGTCTTCCATTTCGCTTTGCATTTGATAAATACCAAGGCGATGGGCAATAGGAGTAAAAACGTCAAGTGTTTCTTGGGCTATTGCTTTTTGTCTATCAGCAGATAAAGCATCAAGCGTTCTTAAATTGTGCAGACGATCGGCTAATTTTACCAGAATTACGCGCACATCTTTTGCCATCCCTAAGAAAATCTTACGATGGTCTTCGGCTTCAAAATCAACAGAGGTACGATGAGAAAGTTTCATCCGTTGAATTTTAGTTAAAGAATCAACGATTCTTGCAACATCTTCCCCAAATTCTTTTTCAATCTCGTCAATGGTTAAATCAGTATCTTCTACAGTATCATGAAGCAAAGCACTAGCTAAAGTAGGCGGCCCCAAGCGATGTTCAGCCAAAATATAGGCAACTTCAATTGGGTGTTGAATGTAGGGTTCCCCAGTTTTTCGTAAGATGCCTTTATGTTTTTCTTCCGCCACTTGGTAGGCTTTTTCAATAAGTTTTCGTCCATTTTCGTCATGAATATAGGGAAAATACAAGGATTTTAAATCCTCGAAGGTGTGCATTGGATATCCACCATTTGGTAATAACACCTTTTCTTTCTTCCCTACATTTCCCATAACTTCTTTATTATAACGCTACCCAAGGTGCGGGGCTATTTTCTCAATGAAGAATGTTTCTTGAATATGTCCTTTAAATCGTTGTTCTTTTAATTTCCCAATAAGAGAGATCTTTTTCTTTTGTGAAAATGCCTCTTCCCCTATCTGAAAAGAGAAAAAGCGAACACGCGAAGGAAGAGAGAAAGAAAGATATTTTCCTTCTTTTACGAAAGTTAATTCCTCGCGAAAGAAAGGACCAATAGAAAAAGTTGGATTTTTCCATCCTTCTCCAAAAGGGGCAAAGGAACGAATAAGACTCATATTTTCTAGGGTGCATTCTTTTCGCGATAAAGGAATATATTTTTCCTCAACGGTTTCGTTAAGCGAGGATTTAATCGCGATATATAAAAATTCTTTTTTAAAGATTTCAAAATCTTCCTCTTTTATGGTACAACCTGCCGCTCCACTATGACCCCCAAAAGCAAGAGGCATAAAGGGTAAGTGTTTAAGAAAATCGATCGCCGAAAAGAAGTTTCCTGTGCGTATAGAAGCGACCAAGTTCCCGTTTTTCTTTACAAAAATTGCACAGGGTTTCCCTTTTTCCTCTAAAAGACGATTGGCAATTAACCCGGCAATTCCCGGCTTACTTTCTAAAATTTCAGCAATGGCAGGTTCTTTTTCTGAAGATTTTAATGAAAGAAGAACACGATTGGTTTCTTCTTTTTTCTCTTCATTAATTTTGTCTAAATATTGAATGATAGGAACTTCTTGTTCCCGGTTTGCAAAAAGAAGAAGTAAACGGTTCATTTTTCCTTCATCCATCCGTCCTAAAGCGTTAATTTTTGCAATGATGAAACGACTAATTTCTTCTTCTGTTCGTCCCTCTTCTTTCCCCATAAAGGGGATAAATTCGGGAATTTTATCGTTTTCAAAGTCTTCAAGCATCTCTTTAACAAGTGTGCGGTTGTATTTTTTTAAAGGCATAACATCGCTAATGGTGGATAAGGCAGCTAAAGCCCGCAAATAAAAGTCATCTTTCTTTAAAAGTTTCCGAGAAAAAAGATAGGCATAAAAGCCAGCAGAAACAGGGATGTCTCCATATTCTTGAACGGAAGGATGAAGAAGAATGTCACTTTTGGGAAGAGTAGAGGGAAGCGTGTGATGGTCAAGAACAAGAACATCAAGGTTCAATTTTTTTGCTAGATCAATAGCGGAAAATTGACTGACACCGTTATCACATAAAAAGATAGCCTGATACTGCGCTTTGGCAATTTTGATAACATTTTCTTCTGTTAAGCCATACCCATCTTTTTCGCGCGAGGGCAAATATCCGCTTGCCTCAACTCCATATTCTCTTAAAGTACGAAGGATAATCGAGGTACTCATTACTCCATCGCAGTCATAATCTCCATAGACAAGAATTCTCCCCTTTTCTTTTTTAATTTTTTCAAGAAGAGCGAAGGCATGATCAAAATCTTCTTCTTTTTTGGTAAGCAAGGGAATACCATTTGAAAAAGCCGGCCCATTAAGACCGGCCCATTCTTTTTCACTTATCTCAAAATGGGCGAGTAATCGCTCCTTCAATGTTTGCATTAGTCATTAATCCCAATAAAGATGGCTTCCTCTGGTTCGCTACTCTTTTTACGAACAATATCATTTCCTCGTGGAGCATCTACCTCACGATCTTTCTTAAATTCAATGCGAATCTTCGCAAAAAGTTTCATCAAAAGCATCGTTAAGGGTTGATATAAAGTTAACACCATGATGATGGATAAAATAACTCCCACCAAGGCAAATAAGAAAGTAAGTTCAAAGGCGGTAGGACCAAGGCCAAAATAGAAGATTAAGGCCCCAATTCCTGTACCAGCGGTTAAGAATAAGTCAAAAGAAGATTCCGCAATCGCCTTTTTATTTGTCTCTTCAAGGAAAAGCAAAGAGCGTTTGTCTTTTTCTCGGCTTTCGTTGCGAATTTCTCTTTCTTTGCTTAAAGGATATAAAAGGAGGAAGAAGGTGAGGATTCCTGTAATAATCGCAGAAAGAGTGATTGTGGGAGTAACGGGAATCCGACATAAAGAGATGATTCCGATGGGAAGAAGTGAAGAGGAAAGAATAAGAAGCATGCTGGCAAGGGCTTTGCTTGGACGATAACGAAGCAATAAATAAGCAAATAAAGCGGCAAGGCCAACACCAAATCCCAACCAAGCATTGCTGAAAGTAGGAAGACCCGGTGTGACACGGACATCCTGCGCTAAAGCGGTTAAATCTTCCCCAACTAAAGCATCAGCAGCCGCGCGTGCAGCATCTTGTAAGTTCGTAAAGTTCTCTCCAAGAACGGTAAAAGAGTATGTTTTATTTGGGTCAAAATACTCTGGCATATTAATGGTGAAGTAATATACCGAATAATATGCTTCTTCTTGTGAATCAAAGGAAGCAGTCTCCTCTAAAACAATATTCCAACTGCTAGCATCAAAAGCTTCGCCATTATAGGAAATTAAAGGGAGATAATCTTCACGGATTTGTTGAACCGTAGAAGCAAGAAGTGTGCTCTGATTTGCCGCAGGAACGCGATATTCCAAGGCAAGAACCGTCTCATTTTCATAATTAGAACCAAAAGAATATGGCTCGCCTTCAAGAGAAGAGAAAGTAGCTAACCCTACAATAGAAGCAAGAGTAAGAATGGCAAAGGAAACGGCGCTAATGATTTTTCCTTTTTGGAAATTCACTTTCGCAAAGGCTCCTTCATGCCCTTCTTTTAAAATTAAAACACCATTTTCGTCACGTTCTGGCATTTTGCTTGGATCTGCGCCATAGGAAGATAAAACCTTTTCCGATGCCTCTTTTGAACTAGAAAGAATATATCCAAGGAGGCGAACATAGAGTAAGTTTCCTAAGAAAGATAAGAAGGCTCCAAGGACAAGAGTAAGGCCAAGTTGCGAGAAAGCACCAGGAATTAAAGAATAAATACAAACACCAACTAAAATCGAGCCTAAAGAAGAATCAAGAATCGGCCAGAAGGCTTTTTTCATGGCTTCTTGATGCGCCTTTTTAGCAGTTTTTCCTAGATATAAACCTTCTTTTACCTTATTTAAATAATAACTTGTTCCAAAGAATGACAAAATTAAGGCTAAAAGAAGTCCAACTAGAGTACCAACACCAAATTGGGCACCAAAGTAAGAAAGAAGGAGGAGAGTTCCAAGAAGAGTGATGGCCCCATTACTTAAAATACTTAACGCACTCAAGCGATAAAAGGAAATAGAAACAATAGCGCCAACAAGGAAAGCACATATGCTTGCAATCAAAGTTGCAGACATTGCTGGTACTAAGTGCCAATCATTTGAAGAAACCAAATCTTCAACCGTTGCAGGAACAATTGTGCTATAGGCGAAGGTAACATCATATCCAGCGCCAATATCGTGATAGGAAGAAGCATTAAGCAAAGATTCGTAATATAAAGCAGCCTTATAAGCAGCACCAGCTTTTGTTTCGTCAAATTGTCCAGATTCAATTGCCGTGCTATTGGGGATGATTTGTAAACGCGTATAGTCTAAATCATCATCGGTGTCATCCCACCAGCATTGAGCGGCATTTTGACCAAAAAGAAGACGAGAAGACATATTGGGATCCCAGTCTTCACTTTCCGTATCGGTAGCGCGTTTAAAACTATCGCCTTCTTGAAAATTTGTCCAAATTGTTAAATAGGTGGTTATTGCTTCAGTACCAGCGGAGCTATCGCCCGCTGTCGTATTTTCTTCACAGAAATCGATTAATTGAGCAAGTTCACCATCTTCCCCTGGCTCATTTACACCAATTGTGACAACAGGTACGCCATTTAAATAACGAATATCGGCTTCTTGGCCATTAAACATTAAATTATTGCGGTAGGAATCAAAGGATGGTGCTTCCGCAAGTAAATCTTCATTATCGCTTCCTGCGGCAAGAGTAAAGTTTCCACCAGAGAAAGCAAGATAACGTTGCAAATAACCATATTCTGTTTCATCCGCGGATTGACTACGGATGGTAACTTTAACGGTATTATAACCTTCCTTTTCAACACTTCCTTCCATACCCCAGTGGGCAAGGCGGTCTTCCATTTCTTCGGCTACGGCATCAACGGCCTGATATCCATCATCATTAATATAATCTTCCGGATATACTCCTTGGGTTGTTGAACCCTCTTCACTAATCCGAAAATAAAGATCACGCCCTGTTCCATAAGTAACATCCGTGTCTAAGGATGTAATGGTAGAAGCGATGGTTGCTGCCCCGCCAAAGAGAACGGCAGCACTTAACAAGATATAAGCTAATTTTCGTCGCATGAGTTGCTCCAAATATCCATGCAAGAAAAAGACACTCGCATGCGGTGCTAATCTTACCGCGGCTTCTCTCTTTAAGAAAGAGAAAAAGAACGGAAATTATTGGAAAAGGTTTCCTTGGAAGGGTCGATGAAGATGAGCGTAGGCTTTTGCCGTTGCTACTCTCCCTCTTGGCGTACGGTCAATAAGACCGCTCATAATCAAATAAGGCTCGTAAACATCTTCTAAATTGGTTAACTCTTCGCCAATTGCAGAGGCAATGGACTCTAAACCCACAGGCCCTCCGTGATAGCGATCAATAATGGCACTTAAATAACGTAAATCCACATCATCAAGTCCAAGTTCATCGATCTTTAAGGCACGTAAAGCAAGCTTTGAGGTTTCATCATCAATGCGCTCTTTGCCGTAGAAAGAAGCAAAATCACGTACCCTTTTATAAATGCGATTAGCAATCCGTGGAGTACCGCGAGAACGAGAAGATAATGTTTTTATCGAGTCTTCATCAATTTCCATTCCCAAAACTTTTGAGGTGCGAAGAATAATTTCTCCAATTTCTTCGGACGAATAAAAATTAAGTTTTGCCGAAATTCCAAAGCGGTCCCGCAAAGGAGCGGCTAAATCTCCTGCGCGGGTAGTCGCGCCTACTAATGTAAAAGGAGGTAAGGGTAATGTTAAAGTTTTTGCCCCACCTTCGCGGTTAATCATAATCGTGAGCTTAAAATCCTCCATTGCGCCATAAAGAATTTCCTCTACAGCCCGTGAAAGACGATGAATTTCGTCAATAAAAAGAATGTCTCCTTCTTCTAGTTCAGATAAAACTGCCGCTAAATCTCCAGGTTTTTCTACAGAGGGTCCAGCAAGAGTTTTAACATTTCCCCCCATTTCATTGGCAATTACGTAAGCTAAAGTTGTTTTTCCTAGTCCTGGAGGACCATATAAGAGAACATGATCTAAAGGTTCGTCTCTTTTTCTTGCTGCCCCAATAAAAATCCGAAGATTTTTCTTTAGTTCCGTTTGACCAATATATTCTTTCAATGTTTTTGGGCGAAGACTTATTTCACTACGAACATCTTCTTCTTCGCGATGAGCATCTAAGATTCTACTCATGGATTTACGCCTCCTTTTCTTAATCTTCGTAAAGCAAGACGCAAGATTTCTTCATTGCTTAAGTTTGGTGTATCTATCGCACTTAAGGCATCATCTACCGATTTTGCCTTAAAGCCAAGGCCGCGCAATGCCTCACGTACCTCATCATACTGTTCGGGATTACTTTTCTCCCTCTTCTTTCCTACTTCGGCAGCCAGATGTCCTTTTAAATCTAAGATTATTTGGCTTGCGGCCTTAGGACCAATGCCGGGAAGTTTCTTTAAATAGGCAGTGTTGTTCGCGCGAATGGCACGATATAAGGCATCAGGAGTTGTTTCTTTTAATGCATTTAAAGCGGTTTTGGGACCAATACCCTTAACCGAGGTTAAAAGAAGAAAGGCTGTTTTTTCTACTTTAGAAGCAAAACCACAAAGAAAATGCTCATTTTCTCCATAAACCTCATAACAATAAATCGTTCGTTCTTCTCCAAAAAGAAAATCACTTGTGCGTGATACGAAGCACTCGTAAGCAATATTTCCTACTTGAATAGCAATACTGACGTCGGTAATGTCAATAATCGTTCCTGTTAATGAATAAATCATATGCAAGAAGATTATAAAGGCTTTTTCTTAACGTGAGTATTCAAAGACAAAGTCTTTTAAACGAACCTCATCGCCATCTATAGCCCCCATTTTTTCAAGTTCTTCATTAATACCAATACGGTCAAGATAACGAATGAGTTGCATAACTCCTTGATCAGTAGTGAGGTTATATTCTTTTACTTTTCCTTCAGGCCCAGTTCCCAAAATCTCAAAAATATGTGGGGATATGCGGCGAATTTTGAATATCGGTTCTTCTTTTTTGTAGGTAAAAAGCATGGTATCTTGATTTTCCTCGCCTTTTAAAGGGAAACGAGGTGTTTTTTCAACTAAAGATGCCGCTTCTTCAAGGATTTCTGAAAATCCGCTTCGTTCAAATGTGGAAAGAGGAAATACCGTTTTTGCTACTTTTTTCTTAAATTCTTCAAAGCGTTTCTTTGCCCCTTCTTCATCCATTTTGCTGGCGACAAGAACTTCAGGGCGTTCATCTAAACGAGCACCATATCCTTTTAATTCCCTGCGAATTTGACAATAACTTTCATAAGGATCATTGCTTCCATCCATTGCCACAAGATGAATAAGTACACGGCAACGTTCAATATGTCTTAAAAAGCTTATTCCTAATCCTTTCCCGAGATGCGCCCCTTCAATAAGACCTGGCATATCCGCAAGAACATAATGCTTATATTCTTTACTGAAAAAAGTACCCAAATTAGGAGAAATTGTTGTGAAGGGATAATCGCCAATTTGTGCACGAGCATTGGTCACGAGATTTAAAAAAGAAGATTTCCCGGCATTGGGGAGGCCAACAAGAGCAATATCCGCGACAAGTTTTAATTCAAGTTTTAAACGAAAACGCTCCCCATCTTCCCCGTTTTGAGCGATTCTAGGAATTCGGTGGCGGCTGCTTTTAAATGTTGCATTTCCTCTTCCGCCTCTTCCTCCTTTCGCGATAAGCTTTTTCTCACCAGGAGTATCTAAATCGCATAAAAGGCGCATGCTTTCTTCTTCATAAACAGCCGTGCCTACAGGGACCTCAACAACAACATCATCCCCATCTTTTCCGTGCATGAGTTTTTTTAAGCCTTTGCCACCATCTTTGGCGATAAAAACTTTGCTATGTTTAAAAGAAAATAAACTATTCACATTTTCTGCCGCGACAAAATAAATAGATCCTCCACGACCACCATTGCCACCATCAGGACCCCCAAATTCTGTGTTTTTATCATGAAGAAAAGAAATGGCGCCATCGCCCCCTTTTCCTGCTCGCACTTCAATTGTGGCGCGGTCAATGAGCATGAGAGAGTTCCTCCAATTCATCCGGGGATAAAAGATAGGAAGCAGAATTTTTTCTAATCACCTGTAGTTCTTTAAAGAAACGATAAGAGGAAGAAAAAGCACCACTGACTGTGCTATCAGGATCATCTTTCCATATACAAGGATATTCTTTATAGGAAAAGCCGTTTTCTTTTAAGAAAAAAAGAAGTTCCGAATCAAAAGCAAAACCATCAATACGAGAATGGTTTGCATAACTTTTCGCAATATCCGTTCTTAACATCTTAAAACCGCATTGAAAATCAACTACATCATGGATATTAAGCATTTTACGAATTAAAAAACGGCTTCCTTTACTCATTATTTGCCGCATAAACCCTTGCTTTTGGGCAAATTCTGCCCCTTTTATATAGCGTGAAGCGAATAAACAGTCGTAATTTTCCATATCTTTTTTCATTGTTAAAAAGACACGCAAATCCGTTGCTAAATCCGCATCCATAAAAAGAACGTAATCTCCTTTTGCGGCAAGAAAACCTTTCTTTACATTATGGCCTTTTCCTTTTTTTGGTTCATAAGGCAATAAACGAACCTGCTTTGGCATCATAATCATCGAAGCTTCGGCGGCTTTTTGATTTATTTGGTTAGAACCGTCGGTGACAAAAAGGATTTCATAGTCAATACCAACATTTTCCATAAAGCGCCATAAGGGCCCTTTAATGTGGTTAATCGCTTTTTCGCTTTGATCTTTACAAGGAATAATTACACTTAATCGCATAAAGGCATTATAAAAAGAAAAGCGCCCTAGAGAAAGGGGCGCTATATCTTTTATTGTTTTAATACCAAGGCGGATCGAGGAGGGATTGACGTTTTTGTAGCCCCTTTATAGGTAAAGACAACTTCTTCATCCTTAAAACCTGCGCTTAAGGTAACATTAGGTGAGAAATTAATGATAATTTCATAAATTTCTGATCCTAACTGACGTGTGAAGTGGAAGACATAATTTGCCGGAGAATTATTCACTTTCCAATCAATGGGAGTATAAATGCCTCTAGTTAAGGTAGCACTACTTGCTTTTAGCCTTAAAGCTTCGCGAATCGCTTTAAAATGCTCGCTATTTTCTTTTTCTTCAACGGAAGGAACAAGCGAAGAGGCATTTACTTCGTCCCATTCCACAACATTCTCGGCACCACTTATGCCGTATCCAGTCATATAGGAGCCATCACCGACTTTTGCGTTTTGTTTCCACTTCATCGGTTGACGGTAGGCTAAATCCGCATAACCACTTTGGGAAGTATTCTCCCCTTTATAGTTCCCTGTCATTCCTAGTTCATCCCCATAATATACCCAAGTTAACCCAGGGAGGAAAATTTCACTAAGCATGACTAGAGTAGCGCTATCTAGATAATAAGAATAATTGTCCTTGGTAATTTTTCCTTGTTCAGCAATATCGTTTCCTTCTCCGCCTTTGCTTCCTGCAATGCGGTTAATTACACGCGAAATGTCGTGATTCGAAGTAAAAGAACCACCAATAAAATCATAACCATTTTGGCTTGTTGCGGTTTTTCCTCCACTACGATACTTTTGATAAGCATCAATAACTCCTTTAAAATCCCAAGTACCGCCATAGGCAATTGCGCCACTTGAAGATACATTTCCGCTCACCCCTTTAAAAGGATCAGTATCACTACTTGAAGAGTAAACAGTACCAGGATTTAAACCGTTCCAATTTGTTATTGGCCCACCAATGGTAGGATTTAAAGCATTTGCGGCCGCATTCGTAATATTGTAATAAGAGTAAAAATCAAACATTGAATCAAAGCCTTCATAGAAAGGGGCCACATGATAGGCATGACCATCAAAGTTTTCTCCCACAAAGAAGGTATTGGGATAATCTTTTTTTACGTCTTGGATAAAAGAACGCCAGAATTGAAGATTCTTTGTTAAATTGCTTGAATAATCCTGAGTTTTCCCCGTTTCTTTGTTTTTAGAAATGTCCAAAATAATCGTATCGTTCTTATCTTTTTCAACCTCATCATTCATAAAGATGTGTTTGACTGCATCAATGCGGAAGCCATCAACACCAATTTCACACCACTGTTTGGTCATAGTGGTAACCGCTTCTCTAGTGGAAACATAGGAATAATTTAGTTCTGGCATGCCAGAGCCGAATTTGGCATAAAAACTATATGCATGGTCGCCATATGGATACCAATATTTTTCTTCGGAAATATTTTCACCATTTGTTTCATGATTACCCCATTGATAAAAACCACGGTAATCCTCGTCTAAATTTGCCGATTTCATGAACCACACATTGCTTGTAGAAGTGTGATTCAGTACTAAATCCATGACAACGGTCATTCCGCGCTTATGAGCTTCTTCAAGAAGATCTTTATAATCTTCCATTGCACTGGCGGCAGTAACTGCCTCATCAATCGCATTTGGAGATACTTTACTTCCAAACTTGGGATCAACTTGTGTGTAATCACTAATGTCATAACCATGATAACTATCGGAAAGTTGAATGGGAGTAAGCCATAAAACTTCGACTCCTAAATCTTCTAAATAGTCAAGTTTATTGATGATGCCATAAATATCACCAAACCCATCGCCATCACTATCGGCAAAGGAAGAAACCATAATTTGGTAACCAACCCCAGCACCGCTATTTAATGTACCCTTTTCTCCTGCCCCGGTTCCTTTTAAAAATAAGGGGGAGGTTTCGGGAATTTCCCCTTCTTCATTCCAATTCACATTGTTATAACGGTCATCGCCATAAGTAACATTGCTTCCATCATCATTTAAAAAAGGATCAGTAATGGAAACATGAGGCGTACTTGATGGTGCTTCTACCATATCTTCAACAAAGAAAACGTGATAGGAAGTGCTTCCATCCGCGTTTGTAAGCGCAAAATCCTCAAGGGTAATGTATTGATTCCCACCATCATTCCCCCAGTAGCCAGAACCGCTTACACGGTCTTCGCTTTTCACGATTTGGACGCCTATTTGCTCGGCAAGTTCGCCATTTTCCCCTAAATAACTAACAGAAGTTCCGCCAATCGTCTTTTGGGAATTGTCCCATCCCCCGTCGTAGGTTTTTCGTAAATCAATATCAACATACGCACCACCAAAATTGTCAATTGTGGCATTTCCGGTCGCGCTTAACTTATCACTTGATGTACTCCTTCCTACCCAGTCAAATTTTGCACCCTGTCCTTCAAAAGGACGATAATTCCACGCCCAAATATCCCAATCTTGATAAGAAGAGGGAGTGTTATCATGACGCAAATAATGAAGGTAAAGATGGTCTTTTTGCGATTGCGAGGACAAAGAATCCATGTATTCATTGACATCATTTGCACTAATGGACATTTGTGAGGTTGTTTCGGGTTCACAAGAAACAAGGCCTAATGCAAAAAGAGCAGTAAGAAAAATAGCCGTTTTCTTTTTCATGTTAGCTTCTCCTGGCAACAATCATCATTTCGTAACCATAGATATCTAAAGAGTTAGTAACAGATAAACGCGTTCCTGCATCTCGTTTTGTGCTATATAAAACTTCAAGTTCGCCCGCACCAATTCCAATTGGGCAGGAAGCAGTGTCATTCATTCTTCCTCCAAGGAAAACGTACACATCAGGCAAAGAAGAATTGTTTACTTTTGTAAATTCGGTTTGGGCGGCTAGAACAGGACGTAAGACATTATCTTTTCCGCAATAACTTCCCGTTTCCGTCAAAGTATCCCAAAGACGAGTTACTTTTGTATTATTCTCCCCATAACTTCCTTGAAGATAAGTATCATAATCAATACCTAATATTCCTTCCTCAATAAGGGTTTTTCTCGCCTGGGTGGCTTCGGCATACTTATCAAAATAATCTTTAAATTTGACCTTTCGATCCCATTTATAGGAGTTCACTTCATCTCCATAGGCATAACTATTCCGAATCAAACGATTGCCAGAAGGAAGCTCTACGTAGTCATTTTCCTCGATTTTATCCCAATATTCATTCTCAGGAGTCATCACTTTTTGCCGAAGAATTTCCTCTCCCCCGTGAATAAAGGCAATTCCTTGCGACATTAAGACAAAAGCCGTTGTGCCTAAAACTGCCTCTTTGACGACCTCATTATCATCCGTATCTGCATCGTGGCCTTGGTTAAAGGTGTAATTTAATTGGTCATATAAAGTATAGTTATCATGACAAGAAACATAATTCACGGTTTGATTTGCGGGAGTAGCAATGCCTTTTTGCGTCATCTCACGGTTTTCTCCAAGATAAACACAGGCCGCGTTATACATGGTATTGCTATCAAAATCTCCCGCCCCTTGTGACATGAATCCATAAGAAGGAGCAGGAGAACCCCAAGTCGTATCTCCTTTTAAAGCGTTTCTTCCACAGTCATTAAAGGCACCAACAGAACCTTTTCCATTGTCGTTTAACTGTTGATAAACAGCCTCTTTTCCTGCTTGAGTGCTACTAGAATAGCCAGACCCCCGCCATGGCTCCCCATAAACAACAATATTGGGATCAATTTCATAGGCCATATCTTTCACATCACGCATGGTGGAAGTTTCAATGGCACCCATTAAGTCAAAACGGAATCCTTGGATACCAAAGTTTTCAAGCCAGTATCGAGTAGAATCAACAACAAATTTTGATCCCATTGGGCGGTTGGTAGCAAAAGTGTTATGGACACCCGTTTCATCGATATAGGACCCATTTTCATCCGTTTTAAAGAAATAATCGGGGACAATTTTATTAAAACTTGAATTAGAAACTGAGGACATATGGTTATAAACAACGTCCATAATTGTCCGAATCCCATTATCCGCTAAGGCTTGAATCATTTCACGATACTCAAGCATTCTCACGGCGGGATCATAAGGATCACTAGAATAAGAACCTTCTACGACATTATAGTTTTGTGGATTATAACCCCAGTTATAAGAAGGCTTTTGCGTGATTTCCTGCCCGTTTTGCGAGATAACATAGGTTCGTTCATCGTTATCTTGGTCAAAAACAGGAAGAAGTTGAACAGCAGAAACGCCTAGCTCTTTTAAGGAGTCAAAACCTGTGGTTACGCCTTCATAAGTCGTTCCTTCTTCAACAAAGGCTTTATATGTTCCACGTTCATTTCCTTCATGAGATACCCAAGTATCATCCGCGGTAAAATCGCGAACGTGAACTTCATAAATGGTTAACTGATTGGGAGAAATATAGGAAGTTGGATCTTCCGGATTGCTCTTAAATTTTTCAAGTGACTCTTCCCATCCTTCTGGATAAGTTGCTGCGAGTTCTTCTCTATTTAAAATGGCAGAACGTACCCCATTAATGCCAGAAGAAATTGCATAGGGATCAGCGGCTTCTACGGTAGTACCAGCATTAGAAACAGCGTAGGTATAAAAATGGAACCGATCACAATAAAAGCCATATAAATCAAGTTTCCACACGCCATTTCCATCAGGTGTCATTGGTTCAAGACGCGAGTTATCGTTGCCAGGATTGTCGCTTGTTCCTAAAGAAACAGGCGTTCCTGAAGTATATAAACGCACGGAGACATTCCCTGCTGTTGGTGCCCACACCTTAAATTGATAATGGGAACGGGTTTCATCCGTTAAATCGGTAAAACCGAGGTCATTGCCCGTATAAGTATATTCTTCTTGGAATTTTTCGGTGTCGTATAAGGTTGTTAGTGTGGCGCCTCCTTGCTTTACCCCATCAGGGTTTTGAGCAAATCGACACTCGATGACGTAGTCGGTATATAACTTAATATCTTCATCAAAGGTAATGTCAAATGAAGAAGAATTTGGCGTGCCACTTTTAATTAAATAATCTGGTTTACTGCCAATTTGTTCCCCACTATTTTTTCGATACCAAGAGGCATCATAAGCGTAAAGTTCATAAGAAGTAATAAGGCCGACTTCTCGTTCTGGCTCATTATCTTCTAAAACACCCGTCCCTTCGATATGAAGAGTACGCCAATCGGTAAACTCACAAACACCAATTCGATCTCCTAAAGCATCGGAACGCTTAGGAGAAACATCAATTCGAGCATTTCCTAAATCCCAAGAATAAATGGTGATTCTTTCCTTTCCGTTTTCATCGGTTTCTAAGGTACTGCTGTAGTCATTTAAATTACAGACAATATCGGCACTTTGTCCAGCCCATGTTCCCCGATCTTTGATAATGAAAGAGATGCTTGTGTGCGTAGATAGATTCCATGGAGCCTCATCTAAATGAACATCATAGTACACTCCGTAATCATCAGGATTCCCGGCATTATCAAATTCATATTCTTCCCCATCAATACCAACTCCCCACACCCAAATACATTTGGACATGTAGTTTGCCATATCGTTGCGGTAATAAATGCGGACCGTGCCATCCCAATCCGTAGGCAAAGGATCACTTGGTGGAAGCGTTTCGCTTGTATTATCCCCTCCAGATAGTGAATTAGAGGCAGTGGGATCATCACTTGGTTCACATCCGACTAAAAGAGGCACAACAAGTGCACCAAGAAGAAGACATTTTTTCCATTTACTCGTCATAGAAAAACTCCTTTGATTGTTATGATAGCGCTTTCCCTAATTTTATTCTAGGGTAATTAATAAAGAAGAATAAGGTGATATCGATATTTTTCTCTTATCGATAGAAGAGGGATGAGTTGAAGTTACCTCTTCAATTTTTGTATAAGGAAAAGGAATTTCAAATAAAAGGGGCTCTTTTGTTTGAGAATGAATAAGGAGGATTTTTTCTCCTTGAAAAGAGAGAAGGAACGCCATCATTTGTTCGCTTAAATCAGAAGAAAGTTCAAAAACTTCCCAATTTCCTTTTGTAAAAAAGTCATTATAGTCATTTCGAAGAGAAAGCAATTTTCGAACACGGTTTAATAAGCTATTCTCTTTTTCCTCTTCCTCTTCAACAGAGGAAGGGAAAGGGGGCGCGATATAATCTTCGGGATTAGAACAAAGATTCCCATCTTTCCAAGGCATAGCGGTTCTTCTTGCGGCATCCGACATCACCCCTAAATAATTTCGCACACCAGGAAGCCCAATTTCTTCTCCATAATACACCCAAGGGGTTCCAGGAGACCATAAAAGGAGGGACATCGCCACATGATAAAGTTCTTTTTGATTTTCTTTTCCTACCGCCACAACTTCGCTCCAACGGTCGGTATCGTGGTTCCCAATAAATAAAGCAGGAAAAACTTCTCCATGAGAAACCTCCGCTAATTTCTTTTTCTCCTCAACAATTCGATAAGGAAATTTCTTCCACGAAGAAAGAAAACTCACTGCGGCACCTGGACCATCTTCTCTTGATAAACACAAAGGGAAATGAAACATAGGAATTCCACTAGAAGCATAATCTAAAATCGACTGTTCATCGGGATAATCTTCCCATGCTTCCCCAACAATATAACAATTAGCTTTGATTTTATAACATACGTCTTTTAACCACTTTAAAAAGGCAACCGTTTTTTCGCGTTCTTCAAAATAATAAAAGCGTACCGCGTCAAGACGATAACCATCCGCCCCTTCTTTTAACCAATAACATAGGATTTCTTCAAGCTCTTTTCTTAACGATAAAGAATCCAAATTTAAATCCGGCATCCAACCAGAAAATCTTCCTTCAACCCAAGCATCCGCATTCGGGTCGTAAGAATAGGCATATTGTGGTTTTTTCGTCCAGTTATAGTAATCCGCTTTTGAATCCTTGCCCTCATCATGATGAAAATAATCTTTCGCGCTTTGAATGTACCAAGGATGACGGAAACTAGAATGGTTAATCACAAGATCTAAGATTAATTCCATTCCATATTCATGAACTGTTTTTGCCAAAGTGTGAAAGTCTTCTAAAGTACCAAGAGAAGAATCAATCGATAAATAATCTTCTGTGTCATAACGATGATACGATGAACTTTTAAAAATAGGAGTTAACCAAAGGTAATGAAATCCTAAGGAAGCAATATAAGGAACGGCTTCAATGATACCCTTTAAGTCGCCTTTTTTATCGCCATTTCCATCACGAAAACTTGCGACAAATACTTGATATCCAGCCGATCCTTTTTCGTTATGAAGATTTTTTGGGAGTTTTTTGGGAATTTTTACTTCAATCATAAGGAAATATCTCCAAAAAGAGGCGCCTCTTTGAGACGCCTATTTTCTTTAAGAAAGGATTAACCTTTAACGGCTCCACCAGTAACACCTGCAACATAATACTTCTGCATAAACATGAAGATAATTGTTGTAGGAATGGCAACGCAAACGGCGCCAGCGCAGAATACCCGCCAATAAGGAGGACGAGAAGCATAGTCACCACCGTTTAGCATGTTATAAAGAGTTTGAGCGACAATCCAGTTGTCGTAGTTCAAATTCGCGCCACCAAGTAAGAAGTTAGAGGTAATATATTCACCCCAAGGACCCATAAAGGCCGCAAGAGCTACGTTAACAACGATTGGTTTTGATAAAGGTAAGGTAATTTTGTAGAAGATTTGGAATCTTGTTGCGCCATCAACCATCGCTGCTTCGTCAATTTGTCGAGAAATCGTATCGAAGAAGCCTTTAGAAACATAGTAGTTCATACCAGCGCCAGCGCTATAAACAAGAGCAAGAACGAAGAGGTTTCTTAAGGAACCTGTGTCATCTAGACCTTCAAGGGTCCAGTAAATGATGATCATTCCAAGGAATCCTGGGAACATTCCAAGAATAAGAATAATCCGCATCATTAATGTTCTTCCTTTGAAACGGAGACGCGAGAAGGCATAAGCACTACAAAGGGTAAGAACGGTAGAAACAACCATCGAGAGCAAAGAGACCCAAATGGTATTAATGAAGGAACCAATCGATAAAGCCCCACTATCGGTAATTTGTCCAAACCAGTTAAAGCGTGCCTCGGTTAAGCCGTTTGCTGTTTCTACTTGGTTTGTAGCAAGCATCATCCAAGGATCGGTAGACCAAACACTTGGAACAAAAGAGGCTGCACCTTGGCTATTGGGTTCGCCAGAAAAGCTTTGAAGAATAAGCCATATAATTGGAGAAATCCAAACAACGGCAATCACAAGGAGGATAAGATACACTAAGGTATCCGCAAATATACGTCGTGTTTTCATTATTGGAAAGCCTCCTCATTTTGTACTGAGCCAAGTCGGCTATAAGCAACAAGGGAGAAGAATCCGCAAAGGATGAAGATAACAATTCCTAATACGGAACCTAATGCGTAGTTTTGCATCGTGGTGTCTACTGCGATGTTATATAACCACGTGATAAGTAAGGAGGTTTCTCCTGCTCCTTGAGCAAGCATGTCATTAACACCAATGGGGTTACCACCTGTAAGGAAGAAGATAACGTTGAAGTTATTGATGTTTCCGACAAAGGAAGTAATAAGAGATGGACCAGTAACGAAGAAGATGTATGGTAAGGTAATAGAAACTAATTGACGGAATGGACCAGCGCCATCAATTTGGCTTGATTCATATAAGTCATTTGGAATATTCATTAAGATACCAGAAGTCGATAAGACGGTGAAGGGAATACCAATCCAAATATTAACAATAATAACGGTTAATTTTGGAATGATGGCCCAGTTGGCACCAGATCCCATGCCTTGAATAAAAGGAATGCCATCAGTAACCCAACCAGAACCGGCCTCCATACCCCAACCCATTGTTTGGCTGAAAGGTAAGAACCAGTCTTGTTTGACAAGCCAACTGTTAATTAAGCCGTTATTATCAACAGTGCTGAGCATCTTATTCATCACCATTAAGGAAATGAAGGAAGGAACGGCAATCGTGATAATTAAAATAGTCCGCCAAACACGAGGGAACTTTAAACCCTTACGATTAATTAAGAGAGCAACAACAATACCTAAGATATAGCAAGAGAAAGTGGAAGCAATGGCCCAAACAATCGTCCATAAGAGTAAGTGGAGGAAGGTATAACCATAACTTGCTCCTGAACTACTGCCGCTTGTATCAAAGATATCGACAAGATTTCCCCAAGCAATAGGATCCCAGTTAAAGATTGTGAAATTTGTTTTATTCCAGTTTGTAAAGGCAACAAAGATAGAACATAAAAGAGGAACAATGCTAACAACAACCGCACCAAGAACAGGAAGGCTCATGACCGTGACGGCAAATTTTTCATCAGCAAATTGTTTCACTCTACGTAAAGAGGTAACCGGTTGTCCGTGATAACCCATGGCTTTTAAAGAACGTAAGGCGCGTTCATAGCGGCGAGCAAAGCGGTCAAGAAGTTCAGAGCCTACGCCGCCTTCTTTTGCAATACGCGCATATTCCCCATATAGAGAATATAAGGCTAAAGCATCGCGCTTCAACAAATGTTCCCCTTCACAGGCGGTTAGGAAGTTTTCTTTTCCTAAATCATAGTGTTGTTGAAGAATGGATGGGTCTCGAGCAAGTTCAATTGCCCGTTCAGCCGAACGAATCGGTGCATCATGCCACTTCTCGATGAATTCATCTTGGTAATTTTGATAATGATCGCCAAGTTCATTAAAACGAGCAACACAGGCATCACGCAATTCTTCACCACGTAAATTTTGTTTCGTGCGATATTCATTAATAATTGAGATTGCTTTGGAAGTAATCTTCTTTCCTAGAGGGAAGGATACTTCAAAGGTACCAATAACACTGGAAACTCTCTTACGCATCGTAAGTTTTGCCGTATCTTCAAGAGGAGTTTCTCCGTTTTTCTGAGACAAAGCATCACGTGCGAAGAGGGAATCAAATAAAGCGCCACCATCGTGATATACAGCCGCTAATGCTTTTGTATCACGAATAACAGCAAGATAATCATTATATTTGTCGTATTTATGGGAGAAGCGAATAAGACTGAGTCTTTCTTCCTCTAAAACAACAAACCGGCCGTATTTCTCTTTTGGTTTTTCTAAATACCAATAGCAATACCGTTCAATTGGCCGGAACCAGGATAAATAATTAAGAACCAAATTACGGAATGGATCATAGCAATGTTCATAGAAAACTTCCTTCCCACGACGGAAGAAATGACAAACATTCCCCCAAAGAACGATAAAAAGCGAACGAACTTTCATTGGCCATTCGGCTTCGGCCTTAAAAATATTGCCAATCGAGAAATTTCCTGCATCATCGATACCAAGACGGCGAGGATCATCGCATCTTCCAAAAGGCATTCGCGAAACAACACGCGCAGTTAACGCATCAAAGCCATAATCATGACGAAGTGTGGAATGAATTCCAAAGGAACTCATATGTGAGAAATCCACATAGCCACCTTTTTTTGTCGCTTTCCCGTGATAAACCTCAGGATGATTGATAACATGGATTCCTTCGATTCTAGCTCTCTTATATTGATCTGCAACGGTAATCATATAAGAGTCATAAGCACCTTTTAAGGAAAGATAATAGACCGCAAGGAATGCAACCACCATAATCCATGTGTAGAAGCCAAAGATAAGATCAATTCTTGTATTCGTGCTATCTACACCAAGATAAATAAATTTGATGATAGAACCAACGCCAGTTCCATATTCCCCGCTTATTGGGATGAACATAAAGATTAGGAAGGCAATTTCTACAGCCAAGAAAACAATACCATCAAGCCACTGTTTTCTTTTTAACTGCGATGCCCCCATGACGATGAAACTTAGTTTTCCTGCCCAGTCCATGTCATTAAACATCTGGACAGCTTTCTTTCCGATTAAGTAAATCCCCGGAATAATCATCAAAACGGTGCCAATAATATATTTGACAACAAGGAGCAAATATTTAATGGTATCGTAGACAATTCCACAAATCCACAAACCGACTTTCGCTAAGAAACGTAAGATTCCCAATCCTACAGTAACATACCAAGGATCAGGCTTAAAATTCGTTTCTTTTAGTGAGTCGAGTTCGGAAAGGTCAAGGGCGCTTTCCTCGCTTGACTCAGCAGAAGCAAGGGTAACGTCCTTGGATAAATCCTTTTTCTCTTCGCTCATATAGGAATCCTTTCATGAGAAGAAGCCCCGGGCGGGGTTTCCTCACCCGGGGCGATAATTGTTTGTGTAAGGAAATTAAGCGACTGTGCTTACATCTTTCCAGCCATTGAACTCGGCAATTGTTTGTAATGCTTCTTTACACGCATCAAGAGTATTGTACTTTGTTGGGTCGTTAAGAAGACCTTTTGCAAGTGGGTCAACTCCGCTCCAGAAAGCGCCAGTAACATTGACACCTTGTGGGACATAGGCGTCTTCGCCTTTTGCAATCGTTTCATTAATGGCAACCATGTGTGGAAGAGCGGCAAGCTCGGCTGCGTGCTCTTCTGATGCTTCAAGATTGGTAACCCCTTGCTTGAGATCTGTGATACGTTTGGCTTGCATATCGCCATTTGTGGCAAATTTTGCAAAGGCAACAGCAGCGTCTTTCTTGTTATCCGCAACGCTGGATTTCACACCCATTCCTTTATAACCGATGAATGGCTTCATTTGACGGTTATTGCCAAATGTTGGAAGAGTAGTAACTTTGACACTGTCTTCAGGAAGACCGAGTTCATCAAGTTTCTTTGCGGTGTCATTCCAAAAGTTATAAATGATATAAGCAGCGGTTGGTTCTGTTGCCGATGAGGCTAAGCCATTAAGGATGGTATCCGTTTGGATGCCTTCAACACCAACAACTGTGTCTTTATATTCTACATAAAGTTGAACGAATTCATAAAGGGCGTCCGCAACAGCAGCATTAGACCCGAAGTCGGTCATTTGATAGGTGGTTCCGTCAATAGTTTCAACGTGAACTTCTCCTTCAGAGAATAAGACAGAAGGGAATGTCCAAGTATTAGCAATTTGGAAGTGAACTTTCCCGTTGACTTTTTTAGCAGCGGCAAGAATTCCTTCTAAAGTTTTTGCATCTTCATCAGTAACGATGTCGGTGTTGTAATAAAGCATGTAAGAGTTGTCGTTACGATAAGGAAGACCATAAAGCTTGTCGTTGATGGTGAAGCTATCAATAGCGCCTTGTCCATCAGAGGCAACTCTTTCGGTTTTCACATCTTCAAAGTCGAGAAGATATCCACGAGCAACCATTTCACGAGTGTTGTCGTCTGCCATACAGAAGACATCAGCAACTTCATTGATGTTTTCAGATCCAGCAACAATATCACCTTCACCAACAATCTCTGTTACTTGGATATCAAGTTCACCGGTAACATTTCCATCCGCATCTTTAATCTTAAGAACATCAGGATTTGCTGCTTTGAAGGCAGGAATTACAGTTTCTCTAAAGTAAGTGACATCCGATTCTGGTGCCCATACTGTGACGATGTTTGCATAGGGATCATTGCCACAGCTTGTAAGAGCAACTCCACCTACACCAGCTACCATTGCTAAACCAGCAACAGCAACAAGACCTTTTTTGAGATTAATCATTTAGATTTTCGCTCCTTTCCAAATCACTCGGCGTCACAAATACTGCCAACGCCAATGCGACCTAATTGATTAACATGCTATAAATATACTCAACTTCTGTTTTTCCACAACATGCATTTTGTAAACCCTTACATAGAAAATGTAACCCCTTTCTTTTAAGTAAATCGGTAAATCCTGCAAAAATCCGCTTATTTGACGTTTTTTACAAAAAAATTAAGGAAAAATCGGAAAAAAGAAAATTTTGAGAAAAAGAAAAATTTTTTTCTTGAAATTTAAAAAAATGGTTCATATGACTTTATTAAGTAGAGGAACACGTGCGCACGCGCAGTATTTATAAAAGAAAAAGAGGTGGGACACCCACCTCTTAGAAACCACAATTATTTACTTTGCGTAAACGCTAACGCGCTTGCCATTCTTGCCTACGCGTTCAAAGCGAACAACCCCATCAATAAGAGCGAAGATGGAATCATCTCCCCCCTTCTTTGTATTCATACCGGGTTTAATTCTTGTTCCTCTTTGGCGATAAAGAATGCTGCCTGCGGTGACAAATTGACCATCACCAACTTTTGCGCCAAGTCGACGTCCTGCGGAATCTCGACCATTCCGTGTCGAACTTACCCCTTTCTTAGAGGCAAATAACTGCAGGTCAACAATGAACTTTTTCATGCCTTCTCCTTTCTTTCTAGGGTTAGATAACTTGGATAGCTATCCGATATCCCTGAGATTTGTGCAAGTATTGTTTCTAGAACCACTTGATCATGGCTACTTAGACCACTAGGTGCTTCTAGAGAAACAAATCCTTTTGAAACTTCGATTTTATATTCCCCTTTTAAGGCATTAAAGCCACCAGGGACGATTGCACTCATTGCTGCGCAGACTAAGTCATGTCCATAAGGACCACTTTCCGCATGTCCTTTAATGGTTAAACTGCGAAACTCTCCTTTTAAGAAAATAACTTCTACGCGAATCATAACTTAGGCAATGCTTGCAATGACTAAGCAAGTATAAGGTTGACGATGTCCTTGTTTCTTGCGTTCGTTGGCTTTGGCCTTGTATTTATAGATGACAATCTTCTTTCCAAGACCTTGTTTTTCAACTTTAGCGGTGACCTTTGCACCTTTTACGTATGGAGAACCAACTTTTGGGCTATCTCCACCAATAAAAAGCACTTTGTCCAAAACAATTTCGCTGCCAGGTTCAACATCCATTTTTTCTACATAGATGCGATCACCAACAGCAACACGAAGTTGCTTTCCGCCACTTTCAACAATAGCGTACTTTTCCATAATCCTTCCTTTCTCCTATACTCGCTTACTACGGTCTCTTACTAGGTAAGAAGTTATAAACCTCGCAATGCGGTTGCGGCCTTAGGAGGCAACAACGCGCGTATTTTAGCAAGATATATTCAAAATGGAAGAAGAATTAAGGAAAAGGAGTTAAAAAGCCATGTTCTTTAAAAGAAAAACTTTCCTCTTCGGATAAAATGTAATGGTCGAGTAAAAAGAATCCAAGCCCTTCACCCCTTTCTTTAATTGAAAAAGTGGTCAGGATATCATCTTCACTTGGCAACAAATTTCCCGAGGGATGAATATGGACCAAATAAAAATTTTTTCCGTGAAATCGTAAAATGCTTCGCATAACTTCTCCTACTTCAAAAACGAGAGAAGAGGAGGTACCACGCGCAATAACTTCCCCTCCAACATAACGTTCTCTTTGATCATAGTGAAGAACCGCAAGACTTTCTTGATTAAAATTCCCAATAAGGGCGCGAGCCTTATTAATTGGAGTTTCAATATCCTTATATTCCCGACTTCTTTTTCCTATTTCAAAAGCGGCAAGAAGGGCTAATCCTTTCCCAGGACCAATCCCTTCTTCATTATATAAGGCCTCAACACTACTTCTTCCTAGAGAGGCCAATCCTCCAAAATGTTGCAACAAAATACGGGATAAAGACAAAACGTCGTGTTTCTTTGAACCTTTTTGAATAATTAAAGCAATAAGCTCAGCATCGGATAAAGTTGATAGTCCATAGCGATACGCTTTTTCTCGTGGTCGTTCTTCAACTTGCAATTCCTTAAAGCGGCTCATTCCCATGTAAAAGACCACCCACCAGGGAGTTTTACCGAGCCATCCTCACTACGGAATAAGCGAAAAACAACAACTGTAACAACCGCCACCACAAGGATAGCTAACACTGCAGATAAAGTAATCGCTTCTCCCGGCTTATAGGCAAGAAGTTCCGCCTCTGACAATATTGTTCCTTCCATATCTTCCTCCTTTCCTTAATTTATAGATAGAAAAGAAGAAGTTTGGCCTTATAAAGAAGAAATTTCTTTTCTTGCCGCCTCTAAAAGACTTCTATTTCCCTCTAATTTTTGTTCCTCGAGTTCAATTTTGGTTCTTGGCGCCTTCGCCATAAAACCAGGATTATTAAGCATCGATAAACTTCGAGCTATATCGCTTTCTAATCGTGCAATTTCTTTTTCTAAACGGGCTTTTCTTTCTTCTTTGGAAATATCTTCAAGGAGGGTCATAGAATAATTTTTCCCATAACTTCGAAAACGAAACGCGTTATCCCCTGCTTTTCCTAAAGTTATCGTGTGGGCAAAAGTAAAGCGTGCTAAATAATCACGGAAATCAGGGAATGGTTCTTCTGAAAGGACAATTTGAATTGGAGCATTTGGGGCAAGTTTATGATATACTTTGTATGCCCTTGCACTTTGAATCATCGTATATAAAAGGTCGAAAGAAGCTTCTTCTTTGGCCGAGTAATACGCTCTTCCGTTTTTCTTTGGTAAAGCATCTTCAAGACGTTCTTTCATTAAGGTTTGTTTCTTCTTGCCGAAAGCTTGGTAAATTCGATCGGTAACAAAAGGGGCGAAAGGATGAAGAAGGAGTAAAATGGCTTTTAAAACAAAAGATAAGGTCGATATGGCTGCATCCTTCTCTTTCCCGCCTTTTTTCATGCTTACTTTACTCCATTCTAGATATTTCCCACAAAATTCATCATAGACAAAATTTCTTAGTAACGCGCCAGATTTGGCAAAGGAAAATTCTTCCATATTTTTTTCATATGCACGAATTAACCGAGACAATTTTGCAAGAATTCCCCTCTCTAAGTGTCCAAGAGGAACCGAGAATAAGGGCTTAGCCTCCTCTTCCCCTAATACGCCTTGCAAATAACGAGCAGCATTCCAAACTTTATTAAGGAAATCCCGCGAGGAGGCAACTTTTTCCTCTTCATAACGGATATCTAAACCCGGGGCCGTGCCGTTTGTAATAAAGAAACGCAAAGCGTCAACACCGTACTGATCAATAATTTCTAAAGGGTCGACCCCATTCCCTAAAGACTTTGACATTTTTCGTCCTTCTCGATCACGGACCAAGCCATGAATGATTACTTCTTTAAAAGGAACAACGCCTGTGGCAAGAAGGGATTGGAAAATCATTCTTGATACCCAGAAAAAGATAATGTCATATCCTGTAACCAAAATTGAATTTGGGAAATAACGATGAAAATCTTTTGTTTTTTCAGGCCATCCTAGGGTAGCAAAGGGCCAAAGACCACTGGAAAACCAAGTATCTAAAACGTCTGTATCCTGGGTATAACCATCTAAATTTGCGTTTTCCTCAGGACACACAATCATGGAAGTAGGATTTTCTTTATCCCCTTTATACCAAACGGGAATTCGGTGTCCCCACCACAATTGCCGCGATAAACACCAATCGTGACAATTTTCCATCCATCGTAAAAGGGTCTTTTCGAAGCGTTTTGGCTTAAAATTCACCTTTTTTGCAGGGTTTTTTTGCGTTTCTCTAACCAAAGAGGCAATCTCATCCATCTTTAAAAACCATTGCTGGGAAAGCATTGGTTCGACAATGACGTGTGAACGTTCACTATGTCCTACAGAATGAACAATGTCTTCGATTTTAACTAAATTTCCCTCAGACTCAATTTTCTTGACTAAAGCATCACGGCATTCATAACGGTCAAGTCCTGCAAAAATACCAGCAATAGGTAGCATATGCGCGCTCTCATCAAGACATGGAATGGCAGGAAGGTGATACTTTTCCCCTAAAAGAAAGTCATTAGGATCATGAGCGGGTGTACATTTCATTGCCCCCGTACCAAAAGAAGCATCAACATATTCATCTTCCAAAATTGGTAACCATTCCCCATTGGCAGGATTTTTTGCTTTTTTGCCTACAAAATTACGATATTTTTCACTTTTTGGGGAGACAAAAATCGCAACATCACCAAACATAGTTTCAGGGCGTGTTGTCGCAACAACCATCTTTTCTCCCCCTTCTACTTCATAAGAAAAATAGTACATTTTTCCTTTTTCTTCTTGGTGAATCACTTCAATATCGCTTAATGCCGTCTTAAAAACAGGGTCCCAATTAATAATCTTTTTCCCGCGATAAATAAGTCCTTTCTCGTAAAGAGATTTAAAAACGGTTTTTACAGCCTTTGAAATTCCTTCATCTAAAGTAAAACGTTCGCGACTATAGTCTAAAGATAGGCCTAAAGCTTTCCACTGTGCATGAATAAGGTGAGCATGATCTTCTTTCCATGCCCAACAACGTTTTAAGAACTCTTCTCTTCCTAAATCATGCGAGGAAATGCCTTCTTTTCGGAGTTCTTCTTCGACTTTTGCTTGTGTAGCTATACCAGCATGATCCATCCCTGGTACCCATAAAACGTCTTTTCCCATCATCCGTTGATAACGAGCAAAAATATCCATAGGAATCGTGTCCATCGCATGTCCTAAATGGAGCTTCCCTGTTACGTTAGGAGGCGGTAACACCAAAGAAAAAGGAACTTTTTTGCTCCCTTCACCTTCCGCGCAAAAAACACCTTCCTCTAGCCATTCCTCGTATAACCCATTTTCAATTTCCTTCGGGTTATAATGTTTTGCTAAATATTCCATAGGGTTCCTCCAAAGAAAAACGTCCCAACATTATAGGGACGCAATTTCGCGCGGTACCACCCTATTTCTAAAAGTTCCCTTTTAGCCCTTTTTTCGCTTATTCCAGTCGACTAGAGTTCCTCTTGTGTGAAGCGACTTCCCTGTCTTTATTCCTACCTTCCACCAACCGTAGTTCTCTATTAATAAAGGTTCAGGGTCCCTCTTCGAAGAACGAAAAAATTATATCGATTTTCTTTCATATTGCTAGAGATTAAGAAGTTTGTTCTTAAAAAGAAGAAAGAACAATTTCTTTTTCTTCTTTCGTCACACCAGCATGATGCCCAACTAAATCATTCCCGTTAGGATCAAAACGCGAGGCATATAAGGCAATATTCCCATAAGAAACGGCAATATAAGGGCCAAGAGATTCTCTTAAAAACGGCAAAGGTTCCCCTTGTCCAAATAGTCCTTTTTGCAAGGCTTCTTTTTTTGAAAAAAGGAAAAAAGAGGGGAAATTTGCACGGAAAGCACGTTCAAATTGCTCTTCGCCCCCTTCCTTAATTAAAAAGGAAGCAAAACGGGCATCTAAAAATGGTTTTGCCAGCAAAACCTCATCAATTTCTTTAATTTTTGATAAATCCTGCCATTCCACATTAATTTGTCCGTGATCGGCAAGCACTAAAGTAAAAACATCAGGATTTTCTTCCTTGAAGCGAATGATTGTTTCTTTCATCTCCTTAATAAGAGAAGATAAATAGGGAGTCTTTACTCCATATTCATGTAAAGTAGAATCTGGTTCTGTGCAGTAAACATATAAAAATTCTAAATCTTTCAAATCATGAAATGCTTTACTAGCTTTTACCCCTAAAGCAGAAATAGTGCTTGCTTCTAGTGGAGAAACTCCTGCTACACCACCAGGAAATATACTCCGTGCCATATGACCTTGCTTATTAATCAAAGAGAAAATCGATTCATAAGGACAGCGTTTATTCATGTAATGTTCATAGCCACTTGGCAAAGGAAGATGATTGGAAGAGTAACGATTAGGAAATACATCAACCGCTTCTTTTAATTCCGGAAAATAAATAGACCAACCAATATATCCTGTTTCGGATGGAAATTTTCCTGAAAGTAAAGCAGTTGTTGCCGCGACGGTTGTCGAAGGATTAACCGAGTGAATTTCAGCAAGTGAATGTTCAAGGAAATAGCGTCCATCTGGTACGCTTTTTAAAATCGCTTTTCCTGCGGCATCAAAAAGAAAAAGGGCCACTTTTTTCTTATTTATCAAAGCGCGATCCAGTTCCGGTAACGTTTCATGGAAAGGCTTAACACCAAAATGTTTCAAGAACGAATTGGCGACAGCTACCAATGTTCTTTCATGGCAAAAAAGGGTTTCTTTTTGAACGAAAGTAAGCGGTTTCTTTTTATTCATAGCGGGTTATTTTATTGGTTTTTATGAAAAAGTGATAGTAAAAGTGTTCGGCAAGAATAAACTTCTCCGCGTTCTCCGGAAAAGGCAAAGGGTAGGGATTGATTTTTAAGTAAATTTATAATCGCGTCTTTTTCTTTTCGCGTTGCCTTATCGCTTTTTGTAAAAATTAATGCAAAAGGAATGCCTTCTTCTTTTAATAAAACAATAAGCATTTCATCATCTTTATCAAAACCTCTCCTTGTATCAATAAGAACAACCGCCCCGCTCATCCTTTTAGAAAGACAATACTCTTCCATCAGAAGGGCAAAGGCCTTATCTTTGTTGATTCCTTTTTGTTGAAAACCATAACCAGGGGTGTCTACTAGATAATAACGATCATCAATAAGAAAATAGTTTAGAAATTGTGTTTTTCCTGCCTTTTTGCTAGAGAAAGCAAGTTTTCCTCCCGTTACAAAATTAAGAAATGTACTTTTCCCGACATTACTTTTCCCAAAAAGAGCAACTTCCGGCTTTCGAAGTTTCGGAGTGTGCGCTAAATCAATCGCAGAAAGAAGAAATTTTGTCTTTTTAAAATCAATCATGGTTTTATTTTATCAAAAAAAGGACCTCGTTTGAGGTCCTCTCTTTATGATTTTAATAGCGCTCTTTTTACGGCATCATCGACCGTTTTCATGAAGATAATCTCCATGCCGTTTTTCACTTCGTCAGGAAGTTCAACAACATCTTTTTTGTTCCCTTCAGGGACAAGAATCGTGCGAATTCCTGAACGCAAAGCCGCTAATGACTTTTCACGCAAACCACCAATCGGCAAGGCATTCCCTCTTAAGGTCACTTCTCCTGTCATGGCAACGTTATTATCCGCAGGCGTATGCGATAAACAGGAAATGATTGCGCAAGTAATGGCAACACCCGCACTTGGCCCATCCTTAGGAACCGCACCTTCAGGAACGTGAATATGAATGTCAATGTTTGCGAATAAATCCGGGTCAATTCCATAATGATTGGCATTAGCACGAACATAATCCAAAGCAATAGAGCAAGACTCTTTCATGACATCACCAAGTTTTCCTGTAATAACAAGAGCACCTTTCCCCTTTGAATAATTTACTTCAATAGGAAGGATATCTCCCCCATATTGGGTATAGGCTAACCCGGTAATTACCCCAATTTGTGGTTCTTTTTCTTTTTTTGTATCTTCAAAGATTTCTACCCCTAAATAGTCTTTTACTTTCTCTTTGTTGATGTGGATTGGACCGGCACTCTTATTTTCTAAAAGCTCAACAACCGCTTTCCGGCAAATAGAAGCGATTAACCGTTCAAGTTCACGAACACCGGCCTCTCTTGTATAAAATTCGATAATTTCAGGAATCGCATCATCCTCAAAAACAATTTCTTCAGGGGCTAAACCATTTTGTTCACATTGTTTTTTAATTAAGAATAAAGAAGCAATTTTGATTTTTTCTGGTTCGGTATAACTGGGAACCTCAATTAATTCCAAACGATCACGAAGAGGCGCAGGAACATTTTCAAGGTAATTCGCCGTCGCAATAAAAAGAACGTGGCTTAAATCATACGGCTCTTCTAGATAATTATCATTGAAAGCAAAGTTTTGTTCGGGATCTAAAACTTCAAGCAAAGCAGAAGCACAATCGCCTTTGTAATTCGCACTTCCCACTTTATCGATTTCATCTAGTAAAAATACAGGATTTGTTGTCCCAGCACGAATCATACCTTGAACAATTCGACCTGGCATCGAGCCAACATAAGTCCGGCGATGACCGCGAATTTCTGCTTCATCAGAAACTCCGCCTAAGGAAGCTTTACAAAATTTTCTTCCTAATGCGCGCGCAATTGACCTTCCAAGAGAAGTCTTTCCGCATCCAGGCGGACCATAAAAGCAAAGAATCGGTGCTTTTAATGTCTTTGTTTTATTTTTAACCGCAAGATATTCAATAATTCGTTTCTTTACTTTATCAAGTCCAAAATGGTCTTCATCAAGAATTTCGCGAACATGCTGAATATCTTCATTATCGCTTGTTTCTTGATACCATGGGACTCTCATAAGAGTGTCGATGTAATTAAGAATTAAAGACGCTTCTAAAGAATTATCGGGCATCATTTTATATCGCGATAACTCCTTACGGATTTTTGTTTTCACATGTTCAGGGAAAGGTTCAGTATCTAAACGTTTCTTAATGCTATCAACATCATCACTTTCCTCGCCATCTTCCCCTAGTTCTTGACGAATGGCGCGCATTTTTTCGCGTAAAAAATATTCTTTTTGTGATTGTTCTGCTTGCCGACGAACTTGTTCATCAAGTTCACGATCAATATCGCGAGACTTTTTTCGTTCGGCAAAAAGATTTTCAAAATAAACAATCCGTTTACGAGGATCAGCTTCTCCAAGAAGCGAAATCTTATCTTCGACAGATAAATGCAAAGGATTTGGCAATAAATCAAGCAAAGAAGAAACAGGACGAGTTTCAATTCTTCTTGGTCCTGCCATGCGAAGCGCACTCATTGCTTCAGGGTCATTGGAAGCTATAGTTAAAATACGCGTCGTTAAATCCTCTTCTTCCGCTGCCGTTAAATAGACAGGAACAATTTCTTCCCCTGAGGCAACATAATAATTATCCACGGGATCAACACTTAAAAAACGTACACGTTTCAAGCCGCGAATCGTTAAATTAACCGTTTCCTCACGCTTTTCAAGCGAAAGAATACGGCAGAGTGTACCTACTTGATATAAAGAATTAAGAGAAACTTCATTGCTTTCGCTATCCTTTTGGGTAGCAACTAAAATTAAACTATTTGTTTCTGAGACAGCAATTTCTGCGGCAGCACGTGAAAATTCTCGCCCAGCAGCAACATTGCAGCGATTATCAGGAAAGACAACTAACTCCCTTGCAACAAGGAGTGGATATAACGAGATTGCGTTTTTCTCTTCTTCAGGAACAGAGTCTTTCTTTTCGTCCATAAATCTCCTTTCTGGAATAAGTACCAAGCGCGAAAACGATTATAAAAAAGAAATTAGCAGAGTCAACCTTTATCTGCTAAAAATACCAAAAAAGGCCAAGTTTCCTTGGCCCTATTTTATTTAGGCTGCTTTCTTTTCAAGAAATTCACGAACTTTTCTTTCTAAGAGATTGTTTTCGTAGGCGGCCTTATTGCCCATGACAATTTCTTGTACACGATTTTCTTCAATGCCGTATTCTTTTGCCATTCTCTTAATTTCGCTAGTTAATTCTTCCTCTGTTACCGCGAGTTTTTCTTTTTCAATAACGGCTTGTTCAACAAGGAATCGTTCGTAGTTTTTCTTTGCTTCACCCACCATTTGTTTGTGAAGAGATTCTTCATTTGCCCCTGTGATTTCTAAATATTGATCAAAAGTTAATCCTTGAGCCTCGATATTTTTCTTTAAATTTTCCTCATTCCGTTTTGCTTCCCGCGATAAAATTTCCTCATCAAGGGCAAAGGTAGAACGAGTAATCAGTTCATTTATGATGGCGTTATAAAAATCATTATCTGCTTTATTTGTCTTTTCTTTTAATAAACCAACACGGGTTTTTTCCTTTAAAGCATCAACACTTTCAACATCTTTAATGGCAAGTTCTTTGACTGCTTCATCGGTCAACTCAGGAATTTCTTTTTCTTTTACTTCGTGAATAGTGAGATGGAAAGTGGCCTCTTTCCCTGCTAAATCCTTAACATAAGTTGTTGGGAAAGTGACCTGAATATCTCTTTCTTCTCCCGCTTTTGCACCAACAACAGCTTCCTCAAAGCCAGGGACAAATTGATGAGAACCAAGTTCAAGAGAGAAATTATTAGCAGAACCACCTTCAAAGGCTTTCTTTTCACCATTTTCATCGGGTAAATAACCAACAAAGTCCATTGTGACGGTATCACCCATCTTTGCTTCGCGTTCCACAGGAACCAAATCTGCATTTTGTTTCAAAGTTTCATTGACTTTGTTCATAACCTCTTCGTCAGTGACAGCAGGGGCTTCTTTTTTTGCAGAGAAAGATTGATAGTCACCCACCTCACAAGTTGGGGCAAGGATGCAGTCGTAAACAATAGATAAATCCGCATCGCTAATCTTTGTAATTGAAACCGATGGACTAAAAGCAAGACGTAAACCGTGTTCTTTAATCGCCTCTTGGAAGCAAGGATCAAGCAAGGAATCCACCGCTTCGTTCCAAATTCTACCTGTATCTAAATGACGGCGAGCCATCTCTAAAGGAGCACTCCCTTTTCGGAATCCTTTAATGCTTACCTCTTTTGCTAACTTTTTAACGGCATTTTCTTGGGCTTCTTTCCAAGAATTTGTATCAACATCAACAGTAATCTTGACGCGAGTTGTGCCAATTTTTTCCATCACGTTATTCATATCTTCTCCTTATCCTCAATAAAAAACGTACGAGCAAACTGTTGCTCCGGTTGCAAAATATATCGCTTCTTAGCGCGAAGGGGAAGAAAAAGCAGTATCTTTAATGAAGAAAATGCATTTTTCTATTTCTTCTTTTGAAAATAAGTCCTTTTGAATAAGGAGAGACTCCTCCGTTGCATCCTCTAGTAAACGCGAAACATAAATACAAGCACTATAAGCAAAAAGCATTTCTTTTTTCTTATAAGGAAGTTCTGGATAGGAAAAAACAGCTGCCGCACGTAATGCTTCTAAAGCCATTTGGAAATAACTTGGTGAAGGAGCAAGTTCCTTAAGAGAATCTTCTACCATTTTTTGGCTTTCATCCATGAGAGGAGGAACAATACTCTCTAAATCAAGCAAATAAATCTTTCCGTGACGGGGAAAATTTAAGGTGCCTTGAGCGTGGATATCTAACAAAGCGAGAAGACAAAAAAGAGAGATATCACCTTCCTCTTTTTCCGCAAGATGTTTTAACTCCTCTTCATGTGCCTTTTTTTCTTCTTTCGAAAAAGATAAAAGAATAGATAAAAGGGCTTTCTCATTCTTTTCATCAAGAAGCGAACCCTTTGCTTTCTTTTTCCTTTCTTCAACTTGGTGAATTTTGTCTTTTAATGTTTTGCGAATGTTCATTAATTTCTCTTCGAAGGCAATGGAAATATATGGCTTGTCGCTAAACCAGGATAAATCTTCATAACATTCACCATATTCTTCATTTTCTAAACGTAAAACAACGCATGAATCCAAAGCAAAAAAAGGATCTTCTTTATAAATTTCATCAAGATGGGAAAAGAAAAAAGTTTTGGCGTCTGCTTCTTTATCCTCATTTAAAAGCTCGAGAAACTCTTCTTTCTTACTCACCAGAAAAAATCTCCTTCACTAATGAAGCAATATCCATGGGTTTAGCTGCCTTATACATAGCCCCTTTTACCTCGCCAAATCCATAGGCTGCATGAATAAAAGGAAGACCGGCAAGACTAGCTGATTCAAAATCTAAAGAGGTATCCCCAACATAAATTGCTCTTGTTAAACCTTCTTGTTGACACAAAAGAACGATATTTTCTGCTTTCGTACGTGGACTCTCTCCCCATGATACGTGACCCTTAATAAAAGGAGAAAAACCCGTAGAGGAAAGGCAAGCATCTATATAGCCTTTTTGACAATTACTAACGATATAAAGAGGATATTTTGAGGATAACTTTTTCAAAAGCCCCCCAACTCCACGAACAGGATTTGCCCCGGTTGTTTTAATGTAGTTTACCTCATAAGCAAGGGCCTTCTCACCAAAAATCCGACCAGGTTCACCAAATCGAGAAATAAAAAGATGAGCAACAATCTCGTCCATTGGCAAACCCATTGAAGATTCAACATCGGCAAGAGAAAAAGTATGTGATTTACCTGTCAATGCGTTCATTACGGCATTCCAAGACTTCTGAATCGCTTTTCGATTATCAACAAGCGTTCCATCCAAGTCGAAGATAATTGCCGCTTTTTCATTCTTTGTTTTTGCCATATTAAATCCTCTTCCTTTTATATTATATGAAACTATTAAGCGAAATATGCACCGAAAGTAAAGAAGATGATTAGTTTTCGATATCTACTAATTATTTTTCTTTTAATTAGTAGATAATTAGTTAGATATTAGTATTAAACTATTGCATTTTTAGTTTTGATAATATCGAAGTAACTGTAGCAAAAGGATTGCGATTTGAGAAAAGCGCAATTTCTTCCATTGGACACAATCTCGAACGATCCTGGTTTAGAATATCGCTAACCAATTCCCCATACGACACATTAATTCCGTGCTGAACTAAAAGCACATATGCCGGCATACTCATAACTGCACCATAAACATGTTTTACACACATAACAATAAAAAATGAAGCTGCAGCGCATCCAACGATTTTATCTGCGAATATCGCATTCTTTAAATTAACATTGGAACAATATAGTTCCACTAAAGGTTTAATCATTTTTCCGTGCAAAACATGATATTTATTGCCAATCTTATAGGCGGCTGCAACATCCTTCTCTTTTAGGAGATCTAGTAATTTTTGATCAATCATAATTTTTCACTTTCTATATTTATTAATACAAGTTTATTACTTCTTTTTACATAAAATATTATATATAACAGATTTTAAATAATTGATTCTGTTATTATTTTTACAAATCCAATAGATGGGTGTAGTAAAATAAAAAGCCGATTAAATCGGCATTTTTATCAATTTGGCGCGCCCAAGGTGACTCGAACACCTGACCCACAGCTTAGAAGGCTGTTGCTCTATCCAACTGAGCTATGGGCGCAGCGTGCTTGATTATAAATAAGAGATTGACGAAGGTTAAGAGAAAAAAGAAGAAATTAGTTAATTAATTCAGCTTCGAAACTTTTTCAAGCACCAAAAGCGCAATGTTTTCGGGAATAATTTGCGATAATTCTTCTAATGTTGCACTTTGTAAAGATTCAATCGTAGGATAATGTTTTCGAAGAAGTTCTTTCCTTTTTTCGCCTATTCCCTTTATTCCATCAAAAATCGACTGCGACATACTTTTTTTCCGTTCTGCTTTATGAAAGGAAATTGCAAAACGATGAACCTCGTCTTGCATGCGCATTAATAAGAAAAATAAAGGGCTTTTCCGATCTATTGAATAAACTTTGCTATGTTCATCAATTAGGCCTTGAGTCTCATGCTTTTCATTTTTATAAAGACCGAATATTGGAATAGAAACAGAAATTTTATTAAGGATTTCTTTTGCTGCATGAACTTGCGTTAATCCCCCGTCAACAAGGATAAGATCAGGATATTCTTTTCCTTCTTCTTTTAAGCGGAGGTAACGACGATAAATTACTTCTTGCATGGAGTGATAATCATCTCCGGCATCTTCTTCTTTTAAATGAAACTTTCGATACATGCCTTTCGCGCGTTCACCATTAATAAAACAAACCATTGCCCCAACAGGGTTTGCGCCTTGTAAATGAGAGTTATCAAAAAGTTCAATTCTTTTTGGAAAAGGGATAGATAAAAGCGTTCCAAGTTCTTCTAAAAGAGCCTCATTATCATCATTTAACCTTGCGGACATAAAATGGGCATCTAAGGCACCACTAGCATTGATTAACGCCATATCAAGTTGTTCTTTAATCCGTCCTTCTTTTGGTTCGATAATACGAATTTCAGGATAAAGAGAAGAAAATTCTTCTTTAAAAGAGGGAAGAAGAATGGCAATTTCAGAAGGACAATCATGAGTTTGATAATGAGCGGCTAAAAGTTCAGGAATTTGTTCTTCTAGCTCACCAAAGGAAGCGACAACAAGATTCTTTTTCCCTAAAAGTCTTCCTTTGCGATATGTAAATATTGTTATCGCACGATATCCTTCTCTTTCGCGATAGGCAATCACATCGCGCGAAGTATGATCGGTTGATGTTTCTACTGTTTGCCTCGCAGTTGTTTTTTCAATCGCGAGAAGTTTTTCATAAAAACTTTTGGCTTCCTCGTACCGTTCTTCTTTTGCCGCTTCCTCTATTTTTTCTTTTAAGATAGAACGAACTTCCCTAATATCACCTTCAAGAAAATTACGAATACTTTCGTACATTTTTTTATATTCCGCCTCGTCGACCTTTTGAAAACAAGGAGCAAGACACTGACCTAAATGAAAGTATAAACAAGGCTTTTTGGGCAAAAAGCGGCACTTTCTTGTCGGAAAAAGAGAATTTAACAAATCAATTGTTTTGTAGCAATCTCCTGAATTTGGGAACGGACCAAAATAATAATACTCTCCTCTTTGATTTGCTCTTCTTGCAATGGATAAACTTGCATCTTTTCTTTTTAGGGCAATATAGGGATAGTGGCTATCATCTTTTAAAAGAACGTTGTAGCGAGGGTAATATGTTTGAATGAGGTTCATTTCTAAAATAAAAGCTTCTTTGTCACTATGGAGAACAATAAATTCAAAATGATCCACGTGATCAACCATGGCTTTTACTTTCCCTACTTGAGGACGAAGAAAATATTGACTAACGCGATTTTTTAAATTTTTTGCTTTTCCAATATAAATAATTTTATCCTCTTTATCCTTCATTAAATAAACACCAGGAGAAGAAGGCAATAAGGCCAAAAGACGATTAATTTTCTCGTTCATCGTGTTTTTAAAAGGACGATAGTCGCCCCTCCTCCCCCTTCTTCTGGTCCAGCAGAAGCAAAAGAAGAAACAAACTCCGGGTGGGCAGCTAAATAACCATGAACAACATTTTTGAGTACTCCCGAGCCATAACCATGAATAATACGTACACGGTTAATTTTCCCCATGCGGCAAGCATCTAAGTATTCTTCCAAAGCTAATTTTGCTTCTTCCGCACGCATCCCCAATAAATAAAGTTCGCTTTTTACGTTTTTATATTGAATTAATTCATCAAGAGGACGAGAAGTTTCCATCACCTCTTTTTCTTTTTTTGGCGGGGCTTTTCTTTTTAAAGAAGAAAGTGGCAAACGCATACTTTTTGCACCTTTTTCTCCGATAAGAGCATAATCTTTTCCTAGAGAAAGAATCCTTCCTTCAAAGAAAAATGAAGGAGAAGAGACATAATCACCTACCTTTAAATTTTCCTCATGAATTTCTTCTTCAATTCTTTCTTTTTCTTCCCCAAGTGCATGCATTCTTTTTCGTAAGGCGATTGCCTCATGAAGTTTATTTATAGAAGATGCTTCTTTTAAAAGAGCTTCAAGTTGTTCTTCATATTTTTGCAGGAGAGCTTTTTTCTTTTTCTTTAAATCTTCTTGAAAATCTTTTTCTTTTAAAAGAAGCGCAGCCTCTTTTGAAGCAAGAACCTTCTTTTTTTCTTCCCATTCCTCTTCTTTCCCCTCTAGAAGTTTTTCCTTTTCCTCCGCCCTTTTTGTTTCTTCTTCTAATTTTGCAATGGCTTTTGTAAGGGAACCTTCTTTGTGTTTTTCTTCAAAGTTTGTGGCAAGTTGAATAATTTCCTTTGGTAGACCGAAACGTTCTGCCACCAAAAGGCCATAACTTTCTCCTGGAACACCAATACGCAAACGATAAGTCGGTTTAAGCGACTCTTGATCAAAAGCCATGGATGCATTTAAAGCCCCATCTTGAGACAAAGCATAACTTTTTAAACCCTCAAAGTGACTTGAGATCATTGCTAAACAATTCTTTTTTAGCAAGTAAGAAAAGACACTTTCGGCAAGTGCTTCTCCTTCATTAGGAGAGGTCCCTGTACCTAGTTCATCAAGAAGGACAAGGTCGTCTTTTGTTACTTTATCAACTATTTCCCCTACTTGCTTCATATGAGCAGAGAAGGTGGATAAATTTTCTTCTAAGGATTGATTATCCCCAATATCTGCATATACGTGAGGAAAAAAAGATAAAGATCCGCCTTCCCTAACAGGAATGGCTAAGCCGGATAATGCCATAAGTGAGAGTAAACCTACCGTTTTTAAAGCGACAGTCTTCCCTCCTGCATTAGGGCCTGATAATAAATAAATGCGGCGCTTTTCATCAAAAATAAAATCATTAGCAACAATTTGTTCTTTTGAAAGCAATGGATGGCGAGCTTTTATAAAATGAATCCCTTGCGTATCTTTTACTATGGGAACAATTCCTTGATAAGAAGAAGCAAAAAGAATTTTTGCGTTTAAAAAATCAAAATATCCTATGGCAATATTTTCTTCTTCCAAACTTTCCTTTTCTTTTCCTACTTCCTGAGATAAAAAGGCAAGGATTCTCTCTTCTTCCTCTTTTTCTTCTTGTAGAAGTTCCATTAATTTTTGCTCTTGAGTTAAAAGTTCCTCAGGTTCAACAAACAAAGTTCCTCCGGTTTGGCTAATTCCTTGTAAAAATCCGCGTACTTTACTTTTATAAGCATTTTGTATCGGCAAGACATAATGACCATTTCGTAAAGTTAAAGAATAAGAGGCTAAATATTCCGAATATTTCTCTAAAAGTGACTCTGCTAAAGAACGCATACTACTTTGAATTAGCTTTTTCCTTCTTCGAAGAGAAGATAGACGAGTAGAGGCTTCATCTTTTAACGATCCATCCTCTTTCAAAGATTTAGTAAGTAAACGTTCTAAGTTCGTAAAGGGGAGAAAAAAGGAACATTTTTCATTTAAATAAGGGAAATTTTGCTCCTTTCCTTTTAAAAAATGAACAATGTCCTTTCCCTGATGAATGTCTTGAAGAATCGCAACAAGTACTTCTCCTTTTAAAGAACCGCCTTTTTTTGCCAAAAGAAGAAAAGAAGATAAGTTGGGAGAGGGCGAAAGAGGAAGAGAGCCATATTGCTCATATAAAAGCATTCCCTCCTCAAGTCTTTTTAATTCATCAAGAAGAAAATGCTTATTTTGATAAGGAGCAAGAGAAGAAACAGTATCTTTCGCCCTTTCTCCTTTGCAATAAGAAGCAAGTTCACGCTGAATCTTAGGAAATTCTAATGTCGTTAATGAGTCTTTCACGTTATTAGTATAGCAGTTATCTTATCTTCCTTTCGCGAAGAATGTTAAAATACATGTATGAAATCACCATCCGTAATTGTCCGCGCTCTAAAAGAAGAGGAACTTCCTTTGCAAGTTGCCCTTCATCTTTTAGAAAAAGCCCCTTCTAAGGAAAACGGGCTTTTATATGAAGGAAAAGAAGAAGGATGTATGATTCGCATTTATCAGAAAAAAAGTGGCGAAATGACCATTCTTTTTCAAGGGAGAAAGGCAAAGGAAGAATTTATTCGTTCTTTCCCTAACGAGCCGCTTCCTATTCCTAAAAGCAAAAAAATAGCCTTACCCTCACCACCCTATCCTTCCTTATTTCCGCAAATTGGATCGGATGAGGTAGGAACCGGTGATGCTTTTGGGCCAATCGTTGTTGTTGCTGCCTATATCGAAGAAAAAGATTGTTCTTTTTTAAAAGAAAGAGGAATTCGCGACAGTAAACAATTAGAAAATGATGATATCGTTCGTCTCTTTCCTTATTTAAAAGAAAATTTTGCTCATTCTGTCAGCATTCTTTCTCCCCAAAAATACAATGAAGTTCATAAAAAGAAAAATATGAACGCAATAAAAGCGATCCTTCATAACCATACGCATCTTGTTTTGATGAAAAAGTTTCCCCAAAGCGTTCACTATTTAGATCAGTTTTGTACCCCAGTTTTTTATTATCGATATTTAGAAAAGGGAAAAGAAACACCATTTTCTCCGATTCACTTTGCCACAAAAGGAGAATCCTTATATCCATCAATTGCCTTAGCCTCCTGTTTAGCAAGAGGATATTTCTTAGAAGAATGGCAAAAAATGGAAGAACGTTATGACACCTTCTTTCCTCTTGGGGCAGGAAAAAATGTCCAAGATTTTATTTTAAAATTTGTAAAAGAGCATGGAAAAGATGCGCTTTCAGAAGTGGCAAAAATTAATTTTAAAAATTTCCAGACCTTAAGCGAGTAAGAACTTCTTCAAAATCATCGGGAAGTGGGGCGTAAAATTGTTTTTCTTCTCCCGTTTTTGGATGCTTTAAGAATAAATGTTCGGCATGAAGAAGTTGTCCATTTTGAAAAAGACGATGATTCTCTTTTCCATACAAAGGATCCCCTTCAACCGGGTGATGAATAAAATCCATATGGACACGAATTTGATGTGTTCTTCCTGTAAATAAAGAACAGCGGAGTAAGGAATAAGAATTTCCAAAGGTTTCTTCTACCTTAAAAGTTGTAATTGCTTCCTTCCCGTCACTTGTCACCGCAAAGCGAATCGGGTCATTTTTCTTTCTCCCAATTGGAGCATCAATTTTACCTTCGCTTTTAGGAAAGGTTCCATTCACAAGGGCGAGATATTCTCGATGCATACTGTGCGTGCGTAACTGCTCGGATAAGGAAGCAAAAGCAATCTCACTTTTTGCTATCGCAAGTAAGCCTGTTGTATCCTTATCAATGCGATGAACAATACCAGGACGCAAAGTATCATTTCCAGCAAGAGAAGAACCGTATCGATAAAGCAAGGCATTTACCAAAGTTCCTTCATAATGTCCATTTCCAGGATGCACGACTAAGCCTCGAGGCTTATTCACAATAAGCAAATCTTCATCTTCATAGATGAGAGGGATTGGAAAATCTTCTTTTTTAATTTCTAGTAGATTATTAGTTATTTTTTTGTAAGTAATAAAATCATTAAATCTTACGATATAATGTGGCTTTTCTTTTCTATTATTCACCAAAATATCACCATTTTTAATTTTTTGCTGAACCTTACTTCTTGAGGATGATAATCCATAAGAAAAAGCCACTTCATCAAGTCGCTTACCAAAATCTTTCTCGGTAAGGAAAAATTTTATAATTTCTTCATTATTCATCCTTTGTTATCTTTTCTTTTTGATTATCTTTTATGGCAGCAACAATAAAGTAAATGATGGCACCAATCATCCCAAGGACAAGAAGAGCATCAGCAATATTGAATACGGCAAAGGGTGCTTTATCCGGTCCAAAAATATAAAATTCAAAGAAGTCAACTACCCCGCTAAAGCCAACAATATTTGGCCAATAAAAAGCGCGATCAATTCCGTTTCCTAAGGCCCCAGCAAAAGTCATACAAAAAAGAATATTTGCCCACAAATCATCTTTTTTAAGATGACGAAGCCAAAAATAGAAAAGCAAAATTGCGCCTAGAAAACTTATTGCGGCAAAAATTCCTCTAGCCCAAGAAGTTCCATCGCCAATCCCAAAAGCCATTCCTTCATTAAAGGTTAAGTGAAGATAAAAGAAATTCGGAATAACAGCAACTTTCCCGCCCATGAGGGTATCTCCTACTTTCTCTCCTAACCCCCAAATAACCGCCCATTTACTAAGAAGATCAAGCAAGAAAAGCAAAGGAGCAAGCCAAAGACAACTACGCAATATCCCCCGTTTATCATGAGGAAAAGGACGAAAATCAAAATAACGCGCAATCATTTCTTTTGCTGTCTTTGGGCTTTTTTTGATTCCTTCTTTCTTCTCTTCCATTTACATTGTCTCCTTTAAGGCTTCTTCGCAACGCTTACAAAGTTTATGTCCATCCTTTTCTTCTAAAGAAGAGAATAGCATTCGACAACGTTCGCAGCGCTCCCCGTCATTTTTCTTTGCTTCATAAGAGGAAAGAGTTCCTTCTTCTAAAAGCACTTCACTGACACCAAATAATTCGATGAGATCATCATGAATATTCATTAAGAAGTCGTAGTTTTCTTTCGTTTCCTGGATAGAAAGGGATGCTTCTTGAGAAGAACCAATAACTTTTTGGGCGCGAGCCTCTTCTAAAGCTTTTAACGCTTTATCACGAAGCAAGCGGAAAAGACGATATTCATGAATTTTCTTCTCATCAACAGGTTCAAGAACAGGGAAAGTTTCTAAAGCAACCGAGCTTTTCTTTTCTTTCAACGGCAAAGCGCGATAGGCTTCTTCCATGGTAAAAGGAAGAATCGGTGTAAGAAGAAGAATAAGTTCGTGAGCAATTTTATGGAAAACCTCAACGCGTGCTTTTCTTCTTTTTGAGGATAAAGCGTCACAATAAAGAACATCCTTGCTAATATCAAGATAAAAACCAGATAAATCGACAAGGAAATTTAAAATATTTTGCAAAAGCGTTGGGAAAGCGAAGGTGTCATAACTACGAATGACCTCTTTTTTTAAACGAGCAAAATCGTTTAAAATCCAAGTATCAACAAGAGAGTATTGAATATTCTTTTCTTCTTTCCAAGTGTCTAGACTCCCTAATAAGAATCGAAGAACATTTCGGATTTTTCGATATTGATCGCTTACTGCCTTCATGACCGTTTCCCCTATTCTTACATCGCTTTGATAATTGACGCCTGCACACCAAAGACGCAATAAATCCGCGCCGTATTCCGAGGCAACTTTGGAAGGATCAATTCCATTTCCGGCACTTTTGGACATCTTTTTCCACGATTCATCCATGACCCAACCATGAGTAAGACAAGATTTAAAGGAGGGCTTTCCGCTTACAGCGACTGAAAGGGTTAACGAACTATTAAACCAGCCACGATATTGATCGTTTCCTTCTAAATATAAATCACATGGTTCTTTCAAGTTTCTTCTTTTTAAAACACTAAGCCAAGAAGAGCCGCTATCAAACCATACATCCATGATGTCTTTTTCTTTACTTACGCCATTTGCCTCATACCTATCGGGTAAGAAGTAAGATGGTTCTTTTGAAAACCATACATCGCTTCCTTCTTTTCGGAAAATAGAAGCAATTTTTTCAAAAACCTCTTTTTCAAGAATTGGCGAACCATCTTCTCGATACAAAATAGGAAGAGGAACACCCCAAGTTCTTTGACGAGAAATACACCAGTCATTGCGGTCTTTAATCATATTCCGCATCTTTTCTTCTCCCCATTTAGGAGTCCAATTAATTTCTTCAATCGCTTTTAAAAGCTTTTCTTTTAAAGGTGTAATTGAACAGAACCATTGCGGTGTTGCACGGAAAATAACTGGCTTATGTGTCCGCCAATCGTGAGGATAACTATGAACAATATCAATTTCCTTTAATAAAGAACCGTTCTCTTTTAGTAACTCACAAACTTTATCATTTGCCTCTTCATAAAAAAGACCATTTAACGGATCCCCTTCTTCCAAATGAAGAATTCCTTCCTCGTCTACTGGGCAAAAAGGTTTAATCCCATAAGGCAAACACGCATTAAAATCATCAACACCATGGTCAGGGGCGGTATGGACACATCCTGTACCCGTATCCGAAGTAACATAAGTATTCGTTATTAATAAAGAGGTGCGATTAGGATATAAAGGATGAACGGCCTTTAGTCCTTCGAGTTCACTTCCCTTCATTAATTTCAGACATTCACATTTTGTCCACCCAAACTCTTTTTCTAAATCCTCTTTTCTTTCGGCTAAGAAAAGATAATTTCCACTATCGGTAGCAAAAAATCCATAGGTAAAGCGAGGATTTAACGTAATCGCTAAATCCGCAGGAATTGTCCAAGGAGTCGTTGTCCAAATAATTACATAAGAGTTTTCAGGAATTCGTTCGTCCTTTTCTAAAGCAAAGCGAACATATAATGTCCTAGCCGGAACGTCTTTATATTCAACTTCCGCCTCTGCTAAAGCGGATTCGCTTGAAGGACTCCAGTAAACTGGCTTCACTCCTTTATAAATAATTCCTTGACGCGCAAGTTCACCAAAAAGGAGAACTTGATCCGCTTCATAATCTTTATCTAAGGTCACGTAAGGATGGGCAAAATCACCAAGTAAACCGAGACGATGAATTTGCGCTTTTTGATGTTCAACTTGTTTTAAGGCATATTCGCGACACTTCATTCGGAACTCTGCCGTTGTACATTTTTTACGGTCTACACCGGATTTGGTCACCTGAACTTCAATGGGTAGACCATGCGTATCCCAACCAAAAACAAAAGGAGTTTTATATCCTTCCATGCTTTTGCTACGAACGACAAAATCTTTTAATAGACGATTCATCATATGACCACAATGAATGTCCCCGTTAGCATAAGGAGGACCATCATGAAGTACGTATTCTTCGGCGCCTTCTCTTTCTTTTAAAACCGTGTCATATAAAGATAATTCATCCCATTCGTTTAAAAGTTTTGGTTCTTTTATTGGCAAATTTCCTCGCATTTCAAAGGAAGTTACGCCCATTTTTAAGGTATCTTTCATCTCGCCCATATTTGCTCCTTTACAAAAGGAAAACGCCCCGAAGGGCGCTTTCGCGCGGTGCCACCTTCTTCGAGAGAATCTCTCTCGCGCTCTAGCCCGATAACGCTGGGTGCGGTAACTCTACTCTTCCTTCAAGTTACTAGCTCAACGGTGATAACTTTTCAGGTGCCTCGTTTTCATCCAAGAGGCTCGCTCTTATTTCTTACTAAGCGTTGTCCGTTTCTTCGCCGTGTCGAGTTTAAAATATCATCTTCTGACTTACAAGTAAAAGAGGTTATTCCTCCTCATTATTTCCAAAAGTCCCTTGCAAAAAATCAGGAAGTAAAGAATCGGCATAGTCTTCTTCCGACTTTTCATCTTCTTCAACCGTGTCTTGATGATTTTGTGGGAAGAAGTTTCCATTCCCCACTTGTTCCGAATCATGAGGAATTTGAATTTGGGGTGGAGAAGTAAAATCGTATTCGGCACTAAAGTCACTTGCGATAACCGCAACAATTAACGTGTCATCAAAATTATGATTTAGCGATACCCCGAATTTAATATCGATGGCTCCCCCTGCTTGTTCGCTTATTCTTCTAACACATTCTTGCGCTTCATATAAGGTAACTCCGTTTCCACAAGTGACGGCGCAAATGGCTCTTCTTGCTCCAGAAACAGAGGCCTCTAGAAGACGAGAATTTAAAGCACTATTCGCGGCTTCTTGGGCCTTTTGCGGACCGGAACCTTGTCCATAACCAATTAAAGCAATCCCCGAATTTTCTAAGGTTGTTTTTACATCAGCAAAATCAAGATTAATAATCGAAGGAATTTGAATTAAATCTGCAACCGTTTTCACTGAACGTGACAAAATGTCATCGCTTAAAGAAAATGCTTTATCAATTGGCGCATTCCCTGAATCCATTAAGAGTTTATCGTTACTAACAATGATAATCGAATCAACAGCATTTTTTAATTTTGTAAGACCAGAAATCGCATTCGCACTCCGTTGAGGCCCCTCAAAGCCAAAAGGACGTGTAACAATAGCAACGGTTAAAGCGCCTTCTTCTTTTGCAATCTTTGCTACTACAGGAGAAGCTCCCGTTCCCGTTCCCTTTCCTAAACCAGCGGCAATAAAGACCATATCGGCTTTTCTACTTTTTCCTTCTTCGCCATGAATAATCGCCCGAATTTCTGCTTCGCTTTGTTTTGCAGCTTCCTCTCCTTTTTGAGGATCACCCCCTGCTCCTAATCCATTGGTAACATTTGTCCCAAGAGCAATGCGATGTGGAGCTTTGGAGGTGGCTAAAGCCTGACGATCCGTATTACATACATAAAATTCTACATTCTCAATATGATCATCAATCATGCGGTTAACCGCATTATTTCCTGCTCCTCCAACACCTATGACCACAATTCGGGCTGTAGGACCAAAATCGTCAATATCCATTTCATTATAAATTTCGCTCATGTTATTCTCCTCTCCCTAAATCTCGACTTAAGGTACTAACTCCCGCATAGTTATCTTCTAACGTTCCGCGATATGTGCTTCTAGCAGATATGGCTCCTAATAAATTAATCGCTGCGGGGTCATTTGCCCCTGGCACAGAAGGAAGAATCGCTTGAAAAGAAGAAATATTGGGAAGATTTTTTGTTTCAAGAACTTTTGTTAAACCGGAAAGAAGAGAACCTCCTCCTCCTAAAATTGCCATTTCTTTTCTTGATGAATTTAGATGAACGGCTTGGCAAACACTGAATATTGGGGCTTTTAATTTCTCAATGTAGATTTCCAGAAATTCGCTAATCACTCGATTCAGTTCTTTTTGATAAATTTTTCTTCCATCTTTAACAAAAAGAGGAATTTGGTAGTGATAATCATCACGCTGTATCCCAAATTTTTCTTTTAAATAATTCGCTTCGCTAATCGATAAATTTAAAGATTTTGCAATATAACTAGTCAAAGTTTCGCCCCCTAATTCAATATAACTAGAGGCAAAAGGCTGATGATGACCAATAAAGGCCACAGAAGTAATATTTGCTCCAATATCAATATAAAAATAAGTTTCTGGAAAGTTAGGAAGAGAGGTAAAGAAAGTGGAAGAGGCATACGTTTCAACGATTTGTTGCTCAATCCGAAAAGAAGCACCCTCACAAAGTTGACGATATCCAGTGATTATATCTTCTGGCAAACAGTGTAATTTCGCTTCCATTCTTAATAGATGAGATTTTCTTCCAATAGGAGGAATACTTGTTGAGGTTCCATCATCTAAAGAAAAACGATCAGGGACAATGTCGACAAGCCCTGTTCCGTTTGGCAAACTTTCTTTCTTAATAAGAGTATGAACGTTTGAAACATCCACTTGGCTAATAATGTCATTTGGTGCCACAACGTTTGTTGCTTTGCCACTTTGATAAACTCGAAGATTCAAAGGAGGAAGCAATAAAACAGCACTATCAAGAGATACCTTTACAGCTAAAGTTTCATTATCAAGATGATGAAAAAACGATAAGGCATTGATTGTGCTTTTTTTATCTTCATCCGTCAATTTGCGACCAAATAATGGGCGTTCCAAACGCTTTTTTGCATAGTAAACAGGAATTGGATGATTGTCTTTTGCGTAGCCAATCATAAACTTGACTGAACCAGAGCCAATTTCAACAACGGAAGTGTATTTTGTGATTGCCATAATTGTACCTCCCTATCTTATGATAGGGCCCCATTTCTTTCAATGGCCCTTTTTGTAAAAAATTAGTAGATTTTTTGGAGTTATTCTAAAGAGAAAAGGTGCCAGTAACCTGGCACCAATTCTGCCTGCGCATTAGCAAGGAGATAAACTAAAGGCGTCAGGACTTCGAAGATTCGTTGTTTTTATAAGAAAGAAGTTCGTTTTCTTCTTCTACTAAGTTTTCGTCTTGATAAGAATAATCCTCTAATTCACGCTCTTTTGCTTGAGCAAGTTGATAAGAGATTCCTACAGGAATAGCAGCAACCCCTAAAACGCCTAAAGCAATCAAAGAAGCAGTAAATACACTTTTTGCTCGATAATAAAGTTTCTTATGACCAGTTTTTTCTAGTTTGTCTTTCATCAAAATCATAAACGGCTCCTTTCTATTGCTCTAAGTTTTGCACTATGTGCGCGGTGGTTATGTTCTATTTCTTCTTCTGAAGCAACAATCGGCTTCTTCGTTAAATCAATGAATTTTCTTTCTTCATTAACGGGATAATAACGCGATCCTTCTACTCGAGTTAAAAGGCGGAAATGTTGTTTTACCATTCGATCTTCCAAAGAATGGAAAGTAATGACGACACCTCTTCCTTTTATCGCTAAGGCTTCGGGAAGGTCATGAAGCATTTTTTCTAAGGAAGATAACTCAGCATTTGTTTCCATCCTTAAGGCTTGGAAAGTTTGTTTTGCTGGATGTCCTTTTTGATGACGACATTTTGGCCCTTTCGCCTTCTTAACAAGCTCAGCAAGTTGGGTTGTCGTACGAATTGGTGTCTCTTCTCTTTCTTTAACTATAAGTGAAGCAATTTTTCGCGCATCTTTTTCTTCCCCATATTCCCAGAGAATTTTCGCAAGGGCACTTTCTTTATATTCATTAACGATAATCTCCGCTGTTAATGAATTTCTTTTGTCCATTCTCATATCAAGTGGAGCGTCCATTCGATAAGAGAAACCGCGAGATGCTTCGTCAAATTGTGGAGAGGAGACGCCAAGATCCGCTAGAATCCCATTAACACTTTTCACCCCAATCTCATTTAGAGAAGAAAGAAAGTTTGCAAAATTCTCACGGATAAGAAGGAAACGCGAATCTTTGCTGAGAGTTTCCCCTGCTTTGATTGCCTCATCATCGACATCGAAGGCAATTAATTTTCCTTTTGGAGATAGATGGCGAAGAATTTCTTTACTATGTCCACCTCTTCCGAAGGTTAAATCCACATAGACCCCCTCAGGTTTAATATCCAAGTAAGAAATTGCTTCATGAAGTAGAACAGGTTGATGCTCACTCATGATTCCTACTCCTTTCCGCCAATTCCTCAAATTGAGGACCGCGATTAAGCAAGTAGTTTTCATATGCAGAAGTATCCCAAATCTCGAAGTGATCTAGAGCACCAATAATAGTGACATCAAAACCAATATTTCTTCGCGAAAGGAGTTCCGCAGGAAGACCAATTCTCCCGTGTCCGTCAACAACTAGTGCTTCAACACTACTAGCGCTTATCCGGACATAATCACGGGCAGCAGGATTGAGTGTGTCACGAGATAGAAGTTCGGTAACTTTCTTTTGAAAGCCTTCCTCATCATAAACGGCCAAGCAGCCATCAAAACCGCGAAGCACGTAAAGAGAGTCCCCTTCTTTAACGGTAAGAAGGCGCGATGGCAACAAGAGACGTCTTTTGGCATCTAAGTTTCTGCGATAGGTTCCAAAATAAATTCCCACTTTTTCCCACCTCGTGCCAAAACTATAAACCTTTTTGCAAAAAGAATAAAGAAGTTTCGCGCGTAAGAAAAAAAGGCCAAGGAAAGGCCTTTTTATGAAATAGTATTATTTTAGTAGTTTTTCGGTAATATAAATATCTCGATACAAACTAGCAAAAATCTGGTTTTTTAAAAATGGTATATTTCTAAATATTTTTTACCAAATGACTTGGTAACTCTGTATGTAAAGCAAGATAGGCAAGTTCAGAAAGATCAATTTCTTTTCCAGGAAGTATGTAACATACACTATTTTCCTCATGAACCAACTCTTCCTCTAAATTGCTATCTTCCTGATCAAAAACATAAATTACTTCCTCTATTTCGTAAGGAAAAATAAAGGGGGTCATATCTTCTGCGTCTTCAACAAGAAGCTTAGCCTTGATATTCATAAAGAAGCGATAACATGTAGCCGCTACTCGCTCTACTTCCCCTTCATATTGAAGTTGTTTAATTTCAAGAACAGGGTAACGTGGCAAAGAAGCAGGCACATCATCCCCTTTAATATTAATGGGAGAATAAGGAATTGTGCTTTTTCTTAATTTCATTGACGAATCTCCGCAGAAAGTTTTGTTTTTAATAGCAATAAAGCTTCATCAACAACAGTTTGAATTTCTTCTTCGGTCATTGTTTTATTCTCGTTTTGAATAAACAAGGCAATGGCAATTGATTTTTTCCCTTTCTCTACCCCAACTCCACGATAAACATCAAAAGGAACAACCTCTTTCACTAAAGAAGAAGACTTTGAAATGACTTCCTTTAAATCCTTAAAACTAATTTTCTCATCAACAACTAAGGCAAGATCACGTCTTGTCATGGGATAGCGAGGAGGGATTATCGCTTTAGAAGTACTTCCTTTGTTTGAAAGAACAGTAGAAAGACGAATTTCCATCATAACCGCATCCTTTACTCCCCGTTTTTTCTTTTCAGCAGGATGAAGTTCCCCAAGAACAGCGATTAGCTCTTTCCCTAAATAACAAAGCGCACTTCTCCCAGGATGAAATTCTTTTCTTGTCGTAACAATAGGCTCATAACGAAGACGGTTTTCTTTCACTCCTAATAAAGAAAGAATTCCTTCTAATATGCCTTTTGCGTCATAAAAATCTCTTTTTCTTGTCGACAAAAGACGAACAATCTCTTCTTCCCCCATTAAAGCAATGCCTAAATGTTTTTCCCTTTTTCCTTCAACAGCAACCTCAGAAATTTCAAAACATGAAAAATCATTTTGTTGACGAGAAGCATTATAAGAAAGAAGAGAAAGCAAAGATGGAGCAAGACTATGACGATAATAGGCACGTTCCTCGGTAAGAGGATTCATTACTTGATAAGATGTCCCAGACATTAAATAAGGGTAAGTTTCATTCTCGCTTTGGCTAAGCAAACTATAAGTAAGAACTTCATTTAACCCAATATGACGAAGGTAGCGACGTATTGCCCGCTCTTTATTTTGGTTTTCGCTATATCCACCGCTTCCTGGTAAAGAAATTTCATGTTCAGGAACTTCTTCATAGCCCCGTAAACGAATGACTTCTTCACTAATATCGGCCTCACCATCAACATCAATTCTTGTTCGTGGAACATGAACAAACAATTTTTCTTCTTTCTTTTCGACAAAAAATTGTTCAGATTCCAAGGTGGAAATCACTTCATCAAGAGAAAAACTTGTTCCTAAACGACGATTAATCGCTTCAAGAGAGGTTTGTATGATTTTTTCCTCCTTTTTCTTTTGCCCGACAAAAGCCATTTTTGATAAATGATCCGCATTTGTTAAATCACCCAATAAAACCATAGCGTAAGCAAGAGACTCTTCCTGCGTATCGCTTAACCCTTTAACAAAGCGTGCACTTGATTCGCTTGCTAAACCAAGCCGCGAAGAAGTGTGACGAATTTGGACTCCAGAAAATAAAGCACTTTCCACAACGATATTTTTGCTATTTTCACTGACTGCGCATTCTTTGGAAGTCATAATGCCTCCTAAGCACATCGTTCTTCCTTCTGAAGCAATAGAAAGATCTCCTTTTTCTAAAACATACTCTTTATCATCCATAGCAAGCCAAGGACCGGTGATGTCTTCTCTTGCCACAAGAGTATTTCCTGGCAGTAAATCTTTGTCGTACATATTAAAAGGCTGACCAGTAAGAATCATGGCGTAATTACCAACATCAACAACATTGTTAATGCTTCTTACCCCTGAGGCCATTAATCGCCTTTGTAACCATAAAGGAGAAGGAGCCACTTTTACTCCATAAGCTTCCGCTAAAGAGAAACGCATGCAAGAAGAACATTCAATGACAGGCTGAACTTCAGGTGTAGAAGTGCCAAAAGATGGCACAGAAGGAAGATGAAGCGAACGATGGACAAGGGTAGAAACCTCTTTTGCTACATTCATTAATGAATTTAAATCTGGACGATTCGCTAAAAGCTTTAAATCTAAAGTCACATCATCAAGCATTAAATATTCCAGTACTCGCTCTTCGCCAATGGGGGCATCCACAGGAAGTTCTTCAATACCTGAAATTTGTTTTTCACTTAAATATTTTCTTTCCACTCCAAGTTCTAATAAAGAACAACACATGCCATTACTTTCTACACCACGAATTTTGGAAGGATGAATGGTAATCTCAGGCAAAACTGCGCCAGCTCTTGCCACAATAACGCGTAAACCTACTCTTGCATTTGGCGCGCCACAAACAATTTGAACAATGCCATATTTTTCCCCTTCATTTACTTCAAGGATATGGAGATGGTCACTATCAGGATGGGGTTTGCAAGAAATAATTTCGCCAATAACAAGCCCAGTTCCTTTTGCAAGTGGAGTAATGCTTTCCACTTCTACTCCCGCAAAAGTTAATAAAGAAGCGACTGTTTCTGGAGTGATATCAGTCAAATCAACGTATTCCGATAACCAGCAATAAGAAACTTTCATCATTAATCCTCCTTGTGAAATCCTGCTAAGAAGCGCGCGTCATTTTGATAAAAACGCCGAATGTCATCAATTCCGTAACGAAGCATAGCTACACGCTCAATACCTACCCCAAAAGCAAAACCAGAAACTTCTTTTGGGTTATATCCGCCCATCTTTAAAACATTAGGATGGACCTCACCAGCGCCTAAAATTTCTATCCAACCTGTTCCTTTGCACATCGAACAGCCTTTCCCCCCACATTTTGCGCAACTAACATCGACCTCAACAGAAGGTTCGGTAAAAGGGAAATAAGAACTACGTAAACGAATTTTTCTTTTTTCTCCAAACATTTTTCGCACAAATAAAGCAAGAGTTCCCTTTAAATCTGCCATGGAAACTCCTTTTCCCACGACCAAGCCTTCCACTTGTCCGAATTGATGACTATGCGTCATATCATCATCGTCTCTTCGATAACATTTTCCAGGAGAAACAATGCGTAATGGACCTTTCGATAAATCTTCTTCTAAGGTATGAGCTTGCGCAGCAGAAGTCTGCGTTCGTAATAAAAGACCATTAGTCAAATAAAAAGTATCTTGCATGTCACGAGCAGGATGATCATGAGGCATATTTAAAAGTTCAAAGTTATAACGCTCACTTTCAATGTCATCACCCTCCACAATATGGAAACCTAAGGAGGCAAAAATGTCACAAATTTCATCGCGAATTAAATAGAAGGGATTAATCGAGCCCACAGATAACGAGCGCCCTGGTAAAGTAATATCAACACGTTCACTTTCAAGCTTTCTTTCAATCTCTTCCTCGTGGAGCAAAGTTTCTTTTGCCTCAAATGCTTTTAAAACAGTTGAGCGTGTCATATTAAGCGTCGCGCCAACTTCTCCACGCGCACTAGCATCCACTGTTTTTAATTCGCTCATCAAAGATGAAACAAGACCCTTTTTTGAAAGATACTTATTCCGTACTTCAAGAAGAGCGGATAAATCCTTACTTTCTTCGATAGCTGTTAATGCTTCTTCTTGAATACTTTTTGCTTTTGCAATCAAAGATTCCATACTACCTCCAATCAATAGAAAAGGGACGGCCGGGAACGGAGAATCTCCGCGGTGCCATCCCGATTCGAGCAATATTGTTCGCTGCTTTTTTCCTTTAACCCTAGGATGGGGCAAGTTTCCTTGCGTCCTCAAAGGTGAATTCACTAAGCATATCCTGAAGCGGTCACTCTTTTCGCTTCTCCCACGAAGGAAATTCCTCTTAGTTACTACTCCTTACTCATAAGACGAGAGAATTATGCGACGACTTTTAAAGAAAGGGAAGTTAATGACGCTTAAGAAGATACATAAAAATACCCCCAGCAACCCCTACATTTAAAGAATCAATATGCGAAATAGGAAGTTTAGCTAAATATTTTGCATGCTTTATCGCTTCTTTGCTTACTCCTTCGCCTTCATTTCCTAACACCAAACATAAAGAATCAATATTTTTAAACGTTGAATAGTCCTTATAGTCGTTTCCTTGTAAAGATGTAGTAAATATTTGGTAGTTTCTTCTCTCTAAAAGAGAGAAGTCCTCTTCCCTATCATTTTGTGTCTCAATTACGTTCAAAGCAAAAATTGCTCCTTGAGAAGCTTGAATAACCTTTGGAGAGTAGGGTCTAGCAGTACCAGAAGGAATAATTACGGTAGCAAATAAAAAAGCTAACGCCGTTCTCATTAACGTTCCTACATTTCCTGGATCTTGTACCCCATCTAAATATAAAATTCTTTCTCCTTCAATCTTGTTATCTTTTCTTTTATGGCACATGGCAATCACGCCTTCGGGAGTTTTTTGATTCGAAAGAGAAAGAAAGGCTTTTTCGGAAAGCAAAATATTTTTGTAAGGAGATGAATACGGTTTTTGTGAAAAAATAAGATCAACAGCCCGATAACGAATGGCTTCTTCTACAAGATGAAAACCCTCGACAAGAAAAGTATCCCCTTTGCCGTTTGCCTCTTTTTTAACTTGTTTTAAAAAAGAATTTTGCGGGCTATCAATTCGTTCCATAATTTTCTCCTTTATATTGATTGGTACGTAACTCGTGATCACGTAAGGAATAATCAGGGAAATGAGTAAGAAGAAGGGAATAAAAATCTTTACTATGATTGGAAATGAAGTCATGGGTTATTTCATGGGCAATCACCGAATCAATAATTCTTGGGTGATAATGGACAAGCATAATAGAAAAACGTAAAAGATTCCCCTTTCCGCGATTTTGTCCGTAATAAGACGGATAATAATTAATTTCAAAGGGATGGTTTTTACTTTGGAATTCCTGTTCCCAATAAGGAAGTTTTTCCTCTAAATAATGATGAAGCTTTTCCTTTAAAAAGAGAAAACGTGCTTTATCGCTCATTAAGGACCAACCAGTAATTAAAACTTCTTCCCCAAAAAGATAAACTCGATCTCCGTGATAGGGGCGTAGATTTTTTTCATTTCCTAAAGAAGATAAATATTTCTCTAATAAGGAATGAAAACGTTCTTTTGCTTCGTTACTGGATAGTTGATAAGGAACACGGTAAAGAAAAGAAGAATGTTCCCAGTCGTAACGAAGCGTTAAACGTCGCAAATTTTTTCGTCTTTCAATTCGAACGGGGAAATTTTCGCCATGAATCATAACATTTTCGTAGGTTACCTTCATTCACTTCTCCCATAAAATTATAAAAGAAAACGAGAAAAAATCTTGCTTTTATTGGAGAAATACCTCAATTTGCCATAAAATAAAAAAGATGGAAAAAATACTGATAAGTGCATGTTTGCTGGGAGAAAATTGTCGATATGACGCGAAAAGTTCTCCTTTTCCCCTCTTAAGTAAGCTCCGCGAAAAATATGAGCTCGTTCCATATTGCCCTGAGGTAGAGTGTGGTCTTCCTATCCCTAGAGTTCCTGCTGAAATTAAAAATGGGCAAGTGATTAACAAAAATGGTGAGAATCTAACAAAGAAATACCAAATGGCCGCGGAAGGTGCTGTTCGTCTTTGTAAATTACTTAATATTTCTATAGCAATTTTAAAAGACGGGTCTCCCGCCTGCGGTTCTAGAACTATCCATGATGGGAAATTTTCTGGAAATAAAATTGCTGGCCTTGGCGTTACCGCGCGGGCCCTTATTCAAGCAGGGATAAAAGTTTACGCGGATATTGATGAGCTAAATTTTCTTGTCGAAGACCGTGATCTTACTCTTCCTGAACGGGAAGAAGAGCGTTATGGCGTAATAAAAAGTGAACGTGCGAAGCAAATTCTGTTAGCACGCGAAGGAAAGAAAAGAAAAAAAGATTCTCTTCCTTCCTCTGGAAAAAGAGAAAAAACGTCAAGAAGAGAGCAAAGTGGACATCCTTCCTCCTTTTTACGAAAGAAAGATTCTCATTCTTCCTCCAATAAAAAAGATTCTTCTTTTTCTTCTCATAAGAAAAGCGAATCTAGAAAGCCATACTTTGATAGGAATAATCGGAAGAAAAAGTCTTTTGGGCGCGGACGATTCAAAAAAGGCCGCTCCTCCTATTCATCAAAAAAAAGATCTGCCTAATGCAGGTCTTTTTCTTTAGGAAAATGAAGCGCCAAACAAAAGAAGAGCAAAGAAAGAAATACACAAATAGATGCGGAAATTTCACCCCATACACCATGAGAAAAAAGATATAAAGTTGTCGATAAAAGCAGAAATGCCCAAGAGGAATGAAAATAAATAAGCGATTTTTTCATGCCTCTATTTTACAAAAGAAAAAAGGCTAGGAAAACCCTAGCCTTTAGAAAGGATAATCGATTAATACACTCTCTTTTCGGTAATGGGATCGAAAACGTGAGCCTTTTTGACATTGAAGAGAATGTCTAAATCATCACCAATCTTAATTTCTTTAACAAGAGGAATTTTTGCAACCAAATCGCCCGCCCCAAAGGTGGTGTGGATGTAATATTCGTGTCCAAGAAGCTCAGCAACTTCAACCTTAATCGAATAAGGCTTTATACCATAACGTTCTTCTCTTTCTTTTGAATATTCATGAATGTCTTCTGGACGAATGCCAAAGATAATGTCATGCTTTCCTTCTAAAGCAGCTTGATGCTTGCTAATTCGTTCTTCAATGGCAGCAATTTGTTCATCAATTTTCGGATCGTGCTTAATCCGATTTTCTTCTGCAAGTTCAGAAACCTTTGCTTGATCCGCCTCAATTTCAGCTTTATAGAAGTTATCGTGAGATTTTCTTACTTCTTCCGTTGTCTTTACTTCAAAGTTCCGTTCGCCATCATGGAGAACAACTTTGTCTTTTTCCCATGTAGCTTTAATCATGTTCATTGCTGGTGAACCAATGAAGGTAGCAACGAAAATGTTAGCTGGATTGTTATAAATTTCAATAGGAGAACCAATTTGTTGGATGTAACCAAGTTTCATAACAACAATTCTTGTTGCCATGGTCATAGCTTCGGTTTGGTCATGGGTAACATAAATTGTCGTTGCCCCTAAAGCCTCATGTAATTTAATAATTTCTGAACGCATTTGAACACGAAGTTTCGCGTCAAGGTTAGAAAGAGGTTCGTCCATTAAGAAGAGTTTAGCGTTACGAACAATCGCTCTTCCTAAAGCAACACGCTGTCTTTGACCACCAGAAAGAGCCTTTGGTTTACGGTCTAAATACTCTTCAATTTGTAAAATCTTCGCCGCACGATGGACACGAGTATCAATTTCCGCTTTAGGAAGATGACGAATCTTCAATCCGAAAGCCATATTGTCATAAACCGTCATGTGAGGATAAAGCGCATAGCTTTGGAAGACCATGGCGATATCTCTATCTTTTGGTGTAACATCATTGGAATAGTTACCATCAATATAAAGTTCACCATTGGTGATATCTTCAAGACCAGCGATCATACGAAGAGTTGTGGATTTACCGCATCCAGAAGGACCGACAAAAACGATAAATTCATGCTTTTGAATATCTAAACAGAAATCAAAAACAGCTTGAACACCATTGTCGTAAATCTTGTCAACATGACGAAGAGAAACATAAGCCATGTTGCTATCATGAACAGGCTTGCTTTCTTCTTTTACTGGAGTTGGGGTTTCTTCTTTTGCAGGTTGAATTTCTTCCTCTGCAACTTTCTTTTTCTTAATTAAGGGCATAACTCCCTCCTTTTTCTGAGAGGATTATAGCAGGAATGTAAGCGCTGTCTTGTGCATTGTGCACAATTCATACTAAGCATGTCCGTAATAAAGAAAAAGAGTAAAAAGCAAAGCGTCTTGAAAATTGCGTAAATCAAGGTGTGTTTCTTCTTCAAAACGATTTAAACGGTATAAAAGGGTGTTTCTGTGAATATATAAAGATTCGGAGGCATAATCCCCCCGTAAAGAAGCGAGGCAAAACTCTTTTCCCGTTTTTATTAATTCAGGATCTAAACCACGAAAAATAAAATTGAGTTCGGGAAGAAGAGAAAAATCACCGAAAGAAAAAGTTTTTAAAAGAAGCGCAGCTAAGGAAGAAATTTGTCCTGGCAAAACAAAAAGTGCACTTTTTAAAAAACGCACTAAATAAGGAGTTCCTTCTTCCCCAAAAACCCCAGCAATGGGGGTGGGGAAATCTTCGGCAAAAGCAGGGAATGCGGCAATAAAATGCATGGCATCTTTTTCTTCAAGAAGAAGACTTGCCCGATCTCCTTTCACCGATAAATTTTGATGCGGGATCTTGCTGGCTTTTAAGAAAGAAAGAAACTCTTTCTCCGGGAATAATCCATTCGTACAAAGCAATATTTCTTTCATCATTTCACCACAAAAAGAAAACTTTCAAAGGGACGAAGGGTTAAGACATGATTATTTAGCAATACCCCGTCATAGTTATGAAGTAAGATATCCGCGATTTGGAAATTAAATGTGAAATAAACTTGATAGGGCCGCATATTCGTCACAACCATAATGGTTTGATATCCACGATGTAAATAAGCAATCACATCCTGATGGTTCCAGTCGACCCATTCTAACTGGCTATCTAAAACGAGATCGTTATAGTATTTTTGTTTGCGAATTTGAATTGCCATCTTATAAAAATTAAGAACACTATAAGGGTCTAACTCCTCAGTATGAGCATCATATCCTTCAAGATAATCTTTTCCTTGGGGCAAAATAGGCGCCACCGAACTAAATCCTCCATAAGGAGCATTCTCCCAAGAAAAGATACTCCGTGCATTAATCCTGGCGCTTCTTCTTAAAAAAGAAAGAATTTCCTCATCCGTATATCCTGCTTTTCGATAAGCAAGGATTGAGTCCTTCGTTCCAACATCCTGCGCAAAATCAGCAATGCTTCCCTCCACTAAATTGTCCATAGCAAGTTCTTCCCCTTGATAGAAAAAGGGTGTGCCATATAAGAAAAGAAGAGTTAAACAGAGCGCTTTTGCGGATTCTTTTCGATATTCTCGCGAACCATATTGTCCAAGAACACGAGGATGGTCATGGTTACACCAATAAAGAGGCATATCGCATTCCTTATGACAGGCATCATACCAGCGAGTAAAGTTATGCTTCAGTTGCATCACATTGGTAACAATTTCTTCATCCTTTTTTCCAATCGAACCAAAATTTCCATTGTTCCAAACTGTGTCAAAGTTAAATAGAAGATCAAGCGGTCCATGATGACGATTGGCAAAAGTAACCCCTTCACTTGGTTGAATAGAACCACCAACTTCGCCAATTAAGCATACATTTCTTCCGCGAATGGCTTCTTCACGGAATTCTTTTAAATACGAAAGTAGTTCTGGACGATTAGAAAACTTTGATGGGTCAAGAACAAAACCATCTCCATCCTCATCAGGCAATGAACTATCTTCAAAAGACATATCTTTTGCAAGATGGGCTACCGCATCTAAACGGAAACCGTCCACTCCTAAAGAAATATAAAAATCCGCTATTTCGACATATTTTTTTCGTAAATTCGGATTTGTCCAGTCAACATCAGGCATACTAGTGCCAAAGGAGTGAAAATAATATTCATCACTATCCCCAATTCGTTCCCAGCAAGAAGGGGTGAAAAAACTACCCCAATTGGAAGGAGGATAAAGCTTCCCATCAATCCACTTTCCTTTTCGAATTAAATAATATTTTCTTTCTTCAGAGTCTTTTTCCTTTAATGCTTTTTGAAACCACGGATGTTCTTTTGAGGTATGGTTTAAAACAAAATCAAGAATAATCTTAATTCCTCTTTTATGTGCCTCTTCAAGAAGTGTTTTTAAATCTTCCATCGTCCCAAAACGAGGATTAATTGCATAATAATCCGAGACATCATAACCGTTATCTTCCATTGGGGAGGAAAAGATAGGACAAATCCAAACCATCCCAACTCCTAGATTTTTTAAATAATCTAGTTTTGAAATTAGACCAGGTAAATCACCAATCCCATCATTATTTCCATCCTTAAAAGACTCTGGATAAAGGATGTATCCTACTTCTTCACGCCACCAAGGATTTGTATGTTTTTCCATATGAACCTCTTTTTCTTTATTATACAAAAAAGGATGAGATACCTAAGGAAAGAAAAAATGAAATATAATTGAAAGGATGAAAGATTTTATAAAAACGTGCGTAGAAATTTCGCGTGGACGTCATAAAGCTTATATCGCTCAACTTGCCATTCAAGTCGTGCAAATTTTCTTTCAAGTTTTTACCACCTTTCTTACAAAAGTTCTCATTGATGCAATTCAGGGATTAGAAGAATTAAATAAAGCGGAATTCATCGAAAAAGCAGTCATTGAACTTTTAACAGGCGGTAGGGGTGCCATTTATCTAATGGAACATCGTTTAACGATTCTTCCTACCGCTCTTGCCATATCCGCTTTGATTACTGCACTTCTTTCTTTTTTACGTATGGGATTAAGAAGTTATGCCATTGCCTATATTAATGGTGCGATGCAACGTACTTTGTTTACCCATTTACAGGGAGTGTCCTATTCTTTTTATAAAAAAGAAGAAGGGGGCGATCTTATTCAAACTTGTACAAGGGACGTTGATGTTTTAAGACGTTTTATGATTGGAGATGTAGGAAACTTTAACTACTCCTTATGGATGGTTTTATTTGTTTCTATAATTCTTTTTAGTCTTTCTTATGAACTCGCCTTAGCCTGCTTAGGATTACTGCCCTTCATGATTCTTTACAGTTTCTTCTTAATGAAAAAAGTTCGGAAGTTATATCGTCTAGCGGATGATTCCGAAGGAAAAATGACCGAGCGAATTAATGAAAATCTTGCTAGCGTACGTTTAGTGCGGGCTTTTGGAACCGAACAAAAAGAAATTGAACAGTTCGAACATTACTTAAAGGATTATGAGGAAAAGTTCACCTCATGGCGGAGATGGTCGTCTTTCTTTTTTGCAAGTAGCGATATTTTTGCTTTTGGAAGTAACGCTCTTGCTCTTGGTGTCGGGATTTTTCTTGCTTACCTTGGCAAAATTAATTCTTCCACCATCGTGATTAGTTTCTTATTCGTTAATATGATTGTTTGGCCAGTAAGACAATGCGCTACGAGTTTATCCAATATGGGGCAATATCTTGCTTCTAGTGATCGATTAAGAAAAATTCTTGATGCTCCTTTTGAAGATCGAGTCAGTGGCATCACTAGCGAAATTAAAGGCGATATTCTCTTTGAAGATGTTTCTTTTTCTTATGATCAACAGACTCCGATTCTTTCTCATCTTTCTTTTCATATAAAGGAAGGATCTACTGTGGCTATCATGGGAAAAACTGGTTCAGGGAAAAGTACTCTTTCTCTTCTTTTAACAAGACTATATGAACCTACAGAAGGTAGAATTCTGCTTGACGGGAAGCCTTTATCTTCCTACCAAATCGGTTATTTAAGGAAGGAGATTGTGCCTGTTTTACAAGAGCCTTTCCTCTTTAGTAAGAGTGTAGAAGAAAACATCCATTTAGCAAGAAAAGAGGCTTCCGAAGAAGAACTTTATCAAGCGGCAAAAATTGCATCAATTGACGATACCATTCGTTCCTTCCAGGAAGGATATCAAACACAAGTTGGCGAAAAAGGGATGTCTTTATCTGGAGGGCAAAAGCAACGTGTAGCCATGGCGAGAACTTTACTTACAAAAGCAAAAGTATATATTTTTGATGATTCCTTGTCGGCAGTGGATACCGAAACGGACCGAAAAATTCGTAAAAATCTTAAGGAAATGCAAGGGAAATCAACAATTTTTATCATTACCCACCGTGTGGCCACAGCCCAAGATGCGGATGTGATTTTAGTCCTTGAAGAGGGAAAGTTAAGCGCGATGGGAACACATGAAGAACTACAAAAACAACCCGGTTTATATCAAAGGATCGCATCGATTCAACAGAGGATGATGGAATGAGAGAAGAAGAAAGATTACCCAATAAACTTAATCTTAAAATATGGGCAAAAATTATCCGCTATGCCCTCCATTATTGGCCAATAATTTTGCTTACGATTTTTGCCATGCTTTTAACTTCGTGGTATGACTCTGCTCTTGTTCCCACTATGAATGCTGCGGTTATTGAAGGAACAAGCAGTTTTGCTACTCTTTCCCCTTCTTCTGAAAGTGTTCTCTTACTCCCCTTAACTCTCACTTTTATTGAAGGAGTATTTACCATGACTTTGCCTTTTTGGGGATTTTTAGTTCTAGAAGTTGTCGCAATTCTTATTCGTTCCTGCGCTGTTTTCACAAACTTTTACTTTAGCAATATTCTTTCATTAAAAATCATGACCGATTTACGAAGGGATTGCTTTAAAAAAGTTCAAGAACTTTCTTTTTCTTATTTTGATAAAACGAATTCTGGTTGGCTAATAGCTAGGATGAATAACGATACCGCTTCTTTAGGAGATGTTATCGCCAATCAAATCTTACAAATGATATGGTCGATGTTTGATATTCTTTTTACCTTGATTACGATGTTTTCTCGTTCATGGGAATTTTCTCTTATTGTTCTTGCTTCTGTGCCTTTTGTGATGGTTCTTCTTCCCTTGTTGCAGCGTCTTTTATTAACAAGGTGGCGGCAAGCAAGAAATGCTTATTCCTATTTTGTAGGCTGGTTGGCCGAAGTGATTAATGGTGCCAAAACAATTCGTACCTTAGCAATTGAAAAAGAAGTGGGTGATGAAGCCGAAGGAATTATTTCTGACATTGAGAAAAAACGATATAAGGCAAGCCGCGTGAATGCTTATTTAACCCCTTCTTTGCAACTTCTATCAGGCTTAACTACCGCAATTTTGGTTCTTGTCGGAATTGTTATGATTCAAGGAGGAAACGATGAACAGGTTGTTATTTCTTTATCCGCGACCATCGTTCTTTTCGTTTCTTTTGTAGGGAATATTTATAACCCCTTACAAACTTTCTCCGAGGTGGCTAGTGAAATTATGGCCACACAAGCTGGTGCAGAAAAGGTGGGACAATTATTAGATGAAAAGCCAACAATTGTTGATCGCCCTGAGGTAATTAGAAAATATGGCACGCCTTTTGCGCCAAAAAAAGAGGCATACGAAACAATCAAAGGAACCATCGATTTTAAAAACGTATCGTTTTCTTATCTTCCTGAGGAAGAAGTTCTCCATCCTTTTTCTTTACATATTGAAGAAGGTACCTCTATGGCTATTGTGGGCGAAACTGGCTCAGGAAAAACAACGCTTGTCAACCTTTTATGCCGCTTTTATGAACCTACAAAAGGAGAGATTTATCTTGATAACATTCCCATAAAAGATCGTTCTTTGGGATGGTTACATTCCCAAATTGGCTATGTTCAGCAAAACCCCTTTGCCTTTCGTGGAACTTATTTTGAAAATATTGCCTATGGAAAAGAAGATGCCACCTTAGAAGAAGTAAGAAAAGCAGCACAAGTGGTAGGAATTGATGAAAAGATTATGAATTTAGAGAAAGGTTACGACACTTTCTTAGATGAAGGAGGCGGTTGTTTATCACAAGGAGAGAAACAGCTTCTTTCTTTCGCGCGTGCTTTGGTTAGAAATCCTCCTCTTTTGATTTTAGATGAAGCAACAAGTTCTATTGATACTGAGACCGAAATGAAGGTTCAAGAAGCCTTACTTCAACTTTTAAAAGGACGAACTTCGATTTCTATCGCCCACCGATTATCCACCATTGTTTCCTGTGACCGCATTTTAGTTATGGAAAAGGGAAAGATTGTTGAAGATGGAAATCACATTACCTTAATGCAAAAGCAAGGTCTTTATTACAGGCTTTATATGAATCAATTTAAAAATCTTGATGTGGGAGAACAAATTCAAACGTTTGAAACCCAAATTGAGAAAAAAGGTCTTTAAAAGTTCGCTTTACTTTCTCCCCACAAAAGATAATCGAGACTAACGTGAAACAAGGCAGATATTTGAAGGACAGAAACAAGATCTGGGAGTCCATGACCACATTCCCACTTCGACACCGCTTTATCTGATACGCTTAAATATTGGGCAAATTGGGCTTGGGTCCATTCCCTTTCCAACCTTAAACGCCTTATCCGTTCACCAAAGCCGGCCAAGGCTTCCAGACAAAGTTCATATGACATGCTTTTTTTATATATGAGGAAAGGCGGTTTATAATATCTACGATTTGTAGAGTTCTTTGTATTCAATATTTTCTTTCCCGCTTTTGTTTCTTAAAAAGAAAAAATTCCCTGCAAAAGGGAATTATTTTCTAGGATTTAAAAAAATAGGTGTTATTAAACTTTAAAATTAAAGTTCAGCACTATAAAAATGCGCTTCCAAAAAAAGAAGAATCAACGGGAGTGCAGAAGGAATAAGAGTAATTAAAAAGACAATCGATGATTGAAAGTAATAACAACAAATTCCGTAAGCCACTGCTAGAAATACATAGGCAATATACGTCCAAAAGGAAAACTTATCGCGATGTTCTACTTTTTTATCAAGAAGAGAAAAAAGTCGAATTAAGCCGCATATTGCCATTGCTCCACCTAAGGAAAATAAAACAATGGCCTGCGTCATATCCCCTTGATAAGCAAAATACTCATAAAGCATGACACTGATTCCACGCTCTTCCCCGCTAGGGATAAGAAAATAAAGAGGCAAAAGAAAAAGAAGAAACGGAATAAGAGTGAAAATGCTTCCTACAAGAAGAGAATACTGTTTTTTTGTTAAACCCATTAGTAACCCTCCTTTTGTCGTTCGTAATTAATGGCAAGTTTATGAAAATAAGCTTCCTTTCCTTCTTTAAAGTCACTATTTAGAAGAGGGAGAATATTTAAATAAGCAGAGAAAAGAAGAGCATATTTTTTAGGATCAAAATCAATTAAATAATCAGAGGTTAAAACATAACACTTCAAGATTTGATCGACTAAAGTACACTCCTCTTTCCGCATTTCATGAGTGTAAGAAGTTACCTTCATTGCGACTCCTAAAGAGAGCAAGAAATGTAAACCATCCGCCCACTCTTCTAAAATAACTTCTTTGGGAGAAGGGCCTTTAAAGGACCAATATTTAAAACAGCGTGTTTCATTGGCCATTTCCCCAAGTTCAACAAAGAAAGCAAGCACTCGTTGATGAAGTGTTTTTTCATAACTTGCGTCGTGTTGTTCTTGGATTTTTAAATCAAGCTCTTTTTGAGCAAGAAACAAATCATCTAAAACTTCTCTCACTTTTTGGAAACCTCAAATGGAGTTAAATGCCAAATGTCGCGGTTATATTCTTCAATGGTACGATCCGAAGAGAAGAAACCAGAATTCGCAATATTATGAATCGAAGCCTCTGCCCATCGAGACTTATCTTGATAAAAGAGATCAGCCTTTTTGCTTGCTTCTAAATAAGCATGGAAATCCTTTAAGATCAAATATTGATCACCATGATTCATAATCTCATCAAAGATTAAACGGAAACGGTCCCCTTTGCCAAGAGCCCAAGGGCCATTAAATAAGGAATCCATCACGTTTTTGATGTCATGATCACTGTTATATAAATCCCAAGGATTATAAGTTCCTGATGCGAGTAACTCATTCACCTCAGGCTCTGTTAAACCAAAGATAATTTCGTTATTTTCGCCAGCGAATTTAGCAATTTCAATATTCGCTCCATCAAGAGTGCCAAGAGTTAAAGCACCATTCATCATAAACTTCATATTGGAAGTTCCTGATGCTTCCTTTCCTGCCGTAGAAATTTGTTCAGAAATATCTGTTGCAGGAATGATTTTTTCGGCTAGAGAAACACCATAATTCTCAACAAAACAAATTTTCATCATTTTGCTTGCTTCTTCATCGTTGTTCACAACATTAGCAACCGCTAAAATGAGTTCAATAATCCGTTTTGCATATTCGTAACTTGGTGCAGCTTTTGCGCCGAAAATGTAAGTATGCGGAGTAATTTGATAACCAGGCGTACTCTTAATTTTGTTATAAAGATACATTAAACGGAAAACATTCATAATTTGCCGTTTATAAGCATGTAATCGTTTAATTTGTGAATCAAAAATACTATTCGGATCAAGATCTAATCCATACGTTTTCTTTGCAAAAAGGGCGAAATTTTTCTTATTTTCCGCTTTTACGGCCATAACTTCCTGCATCGTCGCTTTCTCTTTTGCATAATCATCAAAACGCGATAAATGATCCGGATGAGTAATCCATGAATCCCCAATTCGTGAAGTAATAATTTCGGCTAAAGCAGGATTGCTATATAAAAGCCAACGGCGATGGGTAACACCATTCGTCTTATTGTTAAACTTCTCAGGATAGGTTTCATAGAATGCATGGAAAGTAAAATTCTTTAAAATTTGCGTATGAAGTTTAGCAACACCATTAACAGAAAAACCAGCAACAATTGCCATATTTGTCATATGGATTTGCCCGTCTTTAATGATTTGCATTTGATAACGTTTCCCGCTATCAATGCCTTTTGCGTTCATCCAAGCGTTAAAGCGACGATCAATTTCCTCAACAATCATATAAATCCGTGGAAGAAGCATTTGTACATAATGAATGGGCCAACGTTCTAGAGCTTCCGGCATCACGGTGTGGTTGGTGTAAGCAATTGTCTTTTGCACCATTTTCCATGCATCATCCCATCCCCAGCCATATTCATCCATTAAAAGACGCATCATTTCGGGGATAGCAAGAATCGGATGGGTGTCATTTAATTGAAAAACATAATGCTCATCGAAGTGTTCAAGTGTCCCATAGCGGCGCATTTCTCCGCGCATAGCGGATTGTAAACCAGCAGAAACGAGGAAATATTGTTGGCGAAGGCGAAGTAAACGTCCATGTTCTGTCGAATCATCAGGATATAACCCGAAAGTTAATTCTTTTAAAGTGCTTAAATATTCATTAAAAGAACAGTCTGTTGGTAAGTTTTCTGTACTTGGTTCTGCAGACCATAACCGTAAAGTATTGGCCACTTTATTTTCATAGCCAACAACGGAAACATCATATGGGACTGCGCGAATGGCACGAGCATTCACCAAACGAATCGCATAATTTCCATCGGGCTTCAAATAAGTTTCCGCATTCCCATAAAACTTTACTTCAACAGCATGTTTTGGTTTTCTTACTTCAAAAACAAAACCATCCGACAGCCATTGATCAGGAAGTTCAACTTGCTTACCATCGACAAACTTTTGTCGGAAAAATCCATAATCATAACGGATTGTGTTTCCATGAAGCGGAAGCCCTAAAGAGGCAGCACTATCAAGGAAACAAGCCGCCAAACGGCCAAGTCCACCATTTCCTAAACCAGCATCAGGTTCTTGATCTTCCAATTCATTAATATCAACACCTAAATCTTTTAAACCATCTTTGGCCACTTTATAAACGCCAAGATTTTGCATGTTATTTAAAAGTAAACGGCCAATTAAAAATTCCATGGAAAAATAAATGCACTGTTTTTTTCCACTTTTTAAAATGTCTTCGCGACAAATCCGCCAGTCTTTTCCTGCGTAGTCACGCACCATTTCCCCTAAAACAACATAACGTTCAGTAATATGTGAATCCGCAACAGACCGACCATAACGTTCTTCTAAACGTCTGGCAAATTCTTCTTTAAAAGCGGTTTTGCTGCTAAACATATCGCTTGTTTTGCTCATAAAAATTTTGTTCTCCTTTTATTTTTTGCTTTTTCTTTTTGTCACACCCTTTTTCTTTGGTGTTTTTTCTTGGCTTGCTTCTTTTTCTTCTGTAAGTAAAAGTACCCGTAGTGGTTTTTTCTTTCCCTTGAAAATAGGGTCGGGATCTTTTGGAGTAACGACTAATTCCGAAATATTGCTATTTGGACTGCGCTTCGCCTTCTCTACATGACGCTTAAAAATCATTGCCGCATAAGCACCAAGTTTAATTGAAATGTGATAAGGACGATTTTCTGGTGCGCCAGCATAACTTTGGCAAGGAAGGCCGTTATAGTTATTCCAACCTCCATAAACATCTTTATCACTATTAAAGAGTTCTTCATAAACTCCTTCGTGAAGGCAGCCAACTTCATATCCTTCATAATAATTGGGTGTCATATTGAAGACAAAAAGCAAGTCAGAATCACCATATTCCCGCTCAAAGGCAAAAACGGATTGATCATAATTATCTACCATTGTCCACTGGAATCTTGCAGGATTATATTCTTCAACGTGCATGGCATCTTCCGCTTCATAAATGAGATTTAAATCACGGATTAAGCGACGGATAGAGTCATGCTTTGGGAAAGAAAGAAGGTTCCAAGGGAGGGAACGTAATTCATTCCATTCATCAAAGGAGGCTAATTCATTTCCCATAAAAGATAATTTCTTTCCAGGATGACCATATTGATAAGTGTATAAATTTCTTAATAAGGCAAACTTTGTGTCATAATCGCCATAAAGTTTATTGATAATTGTTCCCTTTCCGTGAACAACCTCATCGTGACTTAAAGGCAAAAGAAAATTCTCACTATAAAAATAAGCCATCGAGAAAGTAAGCTTATTATGTTCCCATTTTTTGTAGATAGGGTCTTTAGAATAATACTTTAAAGTATCGTTCATCCAGCCTAAATCCCATTTATAATCAAAGCCAAGTCCACCATACTCTAAGGGTTTTGTAACGCCCGTGAAATCGGTAGAATCTTCCGCAATCATCATGACATCAGGATGTTCATAATGAATTTTGCCGTTTAAGCGACGGATAAATTCTGTCGCCCCGGTATTTTCTCCGAAAGCCTTATTCCCATCCCAATAAACAATATTGCTGACCGCGTCAACGCGAATTCCATCAAAATGGAAATAAGAAAGGAAATAATTCATTGCCGACATTAAAAAACTACGGACAGGATCTTTTCCTAAATCAAATTGGCAAGAACCCCAAGGACTATAAGTATGCGCAGGATCAGCATATTCATATAAAGGAGAACCATCAAAATCTCTTAAAGCATAATAATCGGTTGCAAAATGAACGGGAGCAAAATCCAAAATTGCCCCAATTCCTGCTTGATGGAGACGGTTAATAAAACTCATTAACTGTTTTGGATTCCCATATCGCCCGTCAACCGAATAAAATCCTGTGGCTTGATAGCCCCATGAACCAGCAAAAGGATGCTGAACAATGGGCATAATCTCTACATGGGTATAACCCATAGACTGTAAATAAGGGATTAAATCATCCGCAACTTCTTCGTAAGAAGGCTTTCTTCCCTCTCTTTCTCCACGCCATGAACCAAGATGCATCTCATAAATGGACATCGGTTTATCAAAATTACGATCCCGCTCTCTCATCCATTTTCCATCATCCCAAGGAAAACCTTCAATATCGTAAAGTTTGCTACAACTTCCCGGAGCAACTTCGCTAAAGAAGGCAAAAGGGTCTGCCTTATCAACCCATTCTCCACGCGCATTACGGAAATGGAATTTATAAATTTGATAGTTATATAAATTAGGAACAAAGGTTTCAAATACTCCCGAATCATCAATTTTATTCATCGGATTCACACGAGGGTCCCAGTTGTTCCACTCACCAATAACAGAAGGGTCACTAGCAAGAGGAGCATATAAACGGAACCATACACCACTTACATTTTCCATTTCCCCTTTTTCATTTGGTAAAGAGCAATAACCAAAATGCGCACCAAAATATTTATAGGCGTCGATTGATTGCCCCATTAAATAGTCATAGAGAATGCCATAAGCCATAGTTTTGCCTCCTATTTTGCAATTCTACTGCCATAAGTCTATAGCAAACTCGCACTTCGCGCATGGAAAAAGAGTAAAACTACGTTTAGAATCGCTAAAGAAAATGCAAAAAGGAGAAAAATATGATTAAAGTCATTGCCGTCAATGCTGGATCCTCATCCATTAAATACAAATTATTTGAAATGCCAGAAGAAAAAGTGATTGCTTCTGGGATTGTGGAACGTATTGGCCATGAAGATGCGATTTTTAAATTTAAAGGAGGGAAGGAAGAGAAAAAAGAAATTCTTCCCATTCTTGATCATGGAGCGGGAGTTAAACTTATTTTAGAAGCTTTAGAAAGTTCTGGCGTTGTTTCTACTCTTAAGGAAATTGCTGTTGTTGGACATCGGGTTGTTCAAGGGGGGAAATATTTTGCGAAGAGCGCATATTTCACAAAAGAAACGGAAGATCGAATTGAAGAACTTGTTCCCTTAGATCCTTTACACGCCCCTGCTCATTTGCTTGGCTTCCATGCCTTTAATGATGCTCTTCCTGAGGCAAAAGCCATTGCGGTTTTCGATACGGCTTTTCATCAAAGCATGGAGGAAGAAGATTACTTATTCCCTATTCCAGATGAATGGAGTGAAAAATATGATTGCCGCCGTTATGGGGCCCATGGCACCTCTCACCAATACTTATCCATCAAAGGAATCCACGACTTTTTAAATAACCAAAAAGAAAGCAAGATCATTACATGTCATATTGGTTCTGGAGCCTCTTTATGTGCGATTAAAAATGGAAAATGCGTGGCTACATCGATGGGTCTTACCCCTCTTGGTGGGGTCATGATGGGGACGCGTTCTGGAGATATTGACCCCTCCGTTCTTGACTATATCAGCACATGCACAGGAAAAGATGTTCATGAACTTTATGAAATTCTTAATCGAAAATCCGGATTATATGGAGTTTCTGGCGGACTTTCTAATGACACAAGAGACATTGAAGAGGCAATGCTGAAGGGCGATAAAAAAGCGACGCGTGCAGCAAATTTATTTGCGAGAAGAATTGCGGATTATATTGGTCAATACTATGTTCGTCTTGGCGGGGCAGATCTTCTCGTATTCAGCGCAGGTATTGGCGAAAATTCACCAATTTTCCGGAAAATGATTATTGACCGCGTAAAAGAGGCCTTAGGAATTGAACTTGACGAAGAGAAAAATGAAAGTCTAAATCGAAAAGAAGGGGTTATTAGTACACCGAATAGCAAAATTATGGTTGCGATTATTCCAACGGATGAAGAATTAATGATTGCCCGTGACTCGTATAAAGCGTGGGAGGGCACTTTATAATGAAAAAAACTCCCATTGATGGTTATATTGCCGAACATAAAACGATTTTTAAAACTTTACGAAATATTGTAAAAAAATATCAAAAAATATGTATTTTCCGGCACATTAAGCCTGACTACGATGCTTTAGGATGCCAATTCGGACTTTTTACTTTTTTAAAAGAGAATTTTCCTAAGAAAGAAATTCATCAAGTCGGCGATACTCACCCAACCTTCGTTCCGCGCCTATTCCCCGAACCAGAACGTCTTTCAAATTCTTGGTTTGATGACGAATTTTTAGCAATTGTTGTGGATGTTGGGGATAAAGACCGCATTGCCGACCCCCGTTTTATAAAAGCCAAAGAAGTAATCAAGCTTGATCATCACCCGTTCCGTGCTCCGGATGTTTCCCATTTTTCTCTTGTTGATGAAAGTACTGCTTCTTGCGGAGAAATTGTTACTGCTTTTGTGAAAAGCTTTGCAAAAACAAAAGTTTCTCCTGTGGCGGCCAAATACTTATATACGGCAATTGTTGGGGATTCTGGACGCTTTCTTTACTCTTCTACTTCCCCTTTAACTTTTAGTGCGGCTTCTTATCTTCTTGACCAAGGAATTTCTCTTCCTGAGCTTTACCTTGGGATGTACGAAAAAGATATTGCGGATCTCACCTTCCAAAAATACGTTTTAAACCATTACTCTCTGACCGAACATGGAGTGGCTTACTATCTTTTATCGGAAGAAGGATTAAAAGAACTTAATATTCCTTCCGAGCGAGGAAAAGAACACGTAAATATGTTTGCCAATATTAAAGGGATTCATATTTGGTGTTCCATAACGGAAGATAATGACCCAAAAGAGCCTTGTTGGCGAATTTCTATTCGGAGTAAAAAACTCGATATCTCAAAGGTCGCCAGTCACTGGGGCGGAGGAGGGCATCCCCAAGCTTCAGGTGCGAAAATAAAGAGTTTAAAAGAACTTCCTGCTTTCTTAAAAGAGCTGGATGATCTTATATAAAAGTTCCGCCGCAAATGGCGGAATTTTTCTTAAGAAAGATAGGAAAAATAATATAATAAAAGCATGAAGTTTATTCCCCTTGCGATTCGTAGCAGCTTTGCTTATCTACAAAGCGCATTAACTCCCGAAAAGATTGCCTCTTTTTGTCAAAAAAATCACTTTTTTGGTGGGGCAATCGCGGATATTGATACTTTAGCAGGATATGCGCCCTTTTATCATGCTATGAAGGAGAAAAATGTTGTCCCTATTTTTGGGGCTAATTTTTCTTTTTTTCCTGAACTTTATCTTTATGTTGAAAACGAAAAAGGCTATCAAAACCTCCTTCTTTTAGAAGAAAAAAGAAATAATAAAACATTAAAAATTGATGATTTTTTTCAAACAAACGAAGGTCTTTTAGCGGTTTTAATTTTAAAAGATGGAATCCTTTATGAAGAAACTCTTTATCAAAAAATAAGCAAAGCATACCCACATTTTTATTTGGGATTGACGCAAGATTACTCCGAGAATTATGTGGATAAAATGCGCACTTTTGCAAAAAATCATCAAATTAAAATTTTAGCCTTTCCTCTTATTTATTACCCGAAGGAAGAAGACGCGATTGCTTTAGAAATTGTCAAGGCAATTCGTGATAAAACTTTACTTACAAAGAAAGAAGAAAGAGGGAGATATTTTTTTCCTAATGAAGAATCGCTGCAAAAATCGTATCAAAAAGAAGAAATCGAAAATACCTATGAAGTGTTCACCTATTGTTCCTCTTTTCAATATATTCATAAAAGAGGAACTCTCCTTTCCTTTCGCGAAGCCAAAGATATCGGCGCGGATACTTATTTAAAGGAAAAGGCTTTAGAAGGGCTAAAAAACAAAGGAAAACTAGAGGAACGTTATCAAAAACGACTCGACGATGAACTTCATATTATTTCCAAGATGGGTTTTAGTGACTATTTTTTAATCGTAGGTGATTACGTAAACTACGCCAAAAGAAAAGGGATTCTTGTTGGTCCAGGAAGAGGGTCCGCGGGTGGTTCACTAGTTGCCTATGCTTTAGATATTGTGAGTCCTGATCCTTTGGAATTTGGTTTACTTTTTGAACGTTTTTTGAATCCCGAACGGCAAAATCTTCCTGATATTGACGTAGATTTTGAAGATACTCGACGCGAAGAAATTGTTACTTATTTAAAAGAAAAATATGGAGAAGAACGCTGCGCGCATGTCTTAACAACACAAACGATTGGGGCTAAAGAAGCATTACGCGATATTGGGCGTGTATATGAATACCCAATTCGTGATATTGACTATTTATGTCGCTCTATTAAAAAAGAAAAAGATAGCCTTCGGAAAAATTATAAAGAAGATACGGATTTTCGCAAAATTATCGATAGTGACAAATATTATTTGGAAATTGTCTCCTTAGCCTCAAAGATTGAAGGTTTGCCAAGGCAATCGGGAATTCATGCTGCAGGTGTTCTTTTAAATGAAGAGCCTCTTGCTCACGTTTTGCCTATTGAAAAAGAGGAAGTGAACGGCCAAGTAGCCCAGCTTGAGAAAGATTATCTAGAAGAACAAGGATTCTTAAAGATGGATATTTTATCCATCCGAAATTTATCTATTTTGCGCAATATTTTGCGAAACATCGAAGAAGAAGCAAAAGAGAAAATTTCCTATGAATCTATTCCTGTTCGTGATCAAGAGGCCATTGAACTCATCGCAAAAGGAGAAACGATGGGCTTCTTCCAAATTGAAAGCGCATGGATGAGAAGAGTTATTGCCCAAATTAAGCCCGAAAGATTAGAAGATATCGCCGCTTTAGAGGCGCTTGGACGTCCTGGACCTGCGGAACAAATTCCCCATTATGCGGCAAGAAAAAAGGGGAAAGAGAAAGTAAGTTATTTCATTCCTGAATTAGAACCAATCTTAAAAGAAACTTATGGAATTATTGTTTACCAAGAACAAATCATGGAAATATGTCGGAAAATAGCCTCCATGTCTTATGGAGAAGCGGATTTGTTCCGTCGGGCAATTTCCAAAAAAGATAAATCGAGGCTTGACCGCTTAAAGCCATTATTTATTCGTGGTGTGTTAAAAAATGGGAAGAAGAAAGAGGAGGCAGAAAAGCTTTATTCTTTAATCGAAAGCTTTGCCAATTATGGATTTAACAAATCTCACGCCATTGCTTATGCCTATTTAACAATGAAGATGGCGTATTTAAAAGCTCATTATCCTAAAGCCTTTTATGCGGCTATTTTCGATTCCTTATCTTCTAGTGATGAAAAGTTCCGTAATGTTTTAAGCGAAATGAAAAAACGAAAAATTGAGCTGCTACTCCCTTCTTTGAATGCCTCAGAAGTTTCTTATCACGTGGAAAAAGAAGGGATTCGCGCCCCTTTATCCTTTATCCGCGGACTACCAAGTTCTCTTACTCATGATATTTTAGATGAACGCTTGAAAAATGGTCCTTATAAAGACTATTTCGATTTTGCAAGAAGAGGGAAACCTTTAGGCTTAACTCTTCCTTATTTTATTCGCTTAATTGATGGTGGAGCCCTCGATATTTTCCCTGAGAATCGTGCGAGTAAAAGAGCAACTGCCTATGCCGCTTTAAACTACGCTTCTATGTTCGTGGGCAAAGATGGACAACCGGTTTTGTTTGATTTTGATATTGAAACTCCTATCTTCCAAAAGCGAGACGAGAGTTTATTAACAAAATTAGAAGCAGAAAAAGAAGCTTTAGGCATTATGCTTTCTGGTTCTCCTCTTAAAGCTTTTGAAAAAATGGCGAAAAGACTTGGGGCTATCCCTTTAAGCGAAATTGATACAGCAAATTCCCCTTTTCATACGTATGGTTTAATTAAATCCATGACCGTTAAAACATCAAAAAAGGGTACACGCTATGTAAAATTAGACCTAATGGATGAAACAGCAGAAGTAACCTTCACCCTTTGGAATGATGTATATAGTAAGAATTACGCCTCGCTTAAAAATGATCGAGTAATTCTTGTTGCGGCAAGAAGAAATTATCACTTAAATACACTTAGTTATGTCGTTACCGATGTAACTCCCCTCTTGGAGGAAGATACCTATGAAGGCAATTATCATTGATGGAAATTCTCTTTTATTTCGCGCTTATTATGCAACTGCCCATGGGGATACTCCCTTAATGCGGACAAAAAGCGGCATCCCTACGAACGCAATTTATGCTTTTAGTAATATGCTTGCCCATATTCTTCAAAGTGTGGAATTAGGAGATATCTTTTTTGTTGCCTTTGATGCGGATTCTCACACTTTTCGTAAAGAGGAATACGAAGGATATAAAGCGACCAGGAAGCCATGTCCAACCGATTTAATTCCGCAATTTCCCATTTCCCGTGAACTTCTTGATGCTTTAGGAGTCCCTCATTATGAAGAACATGGCGTAGAAGCAGATGATATTGCCGGCTCTTTAGCAAAAAAATTAAGTCAAAAGGAAATTCCTGTCCTTCTTTATACTTCTGACCGTGATTATCTCCAATTAATTGACAAAAATATTCATGTTGCTTTGCCAAAAAAAGGTCTTTCGGAACTCCAAGAAATTAATGAAGAAACTCTTAAAGAAATGATGGGGTTATCTCCCTTACAAATTATTGATTATAAAGGGCTACGGGGAGACGATTCGGATAATCTTCCAGGAATTAAAGGAATCGGGGAAAAAACGGCAATTAAACTTCTTCAAGAATACGGATGTTTTGAAGAAATTATGAAACATAAAGACGAAATTCCAGGAAAACTTGGAGAAAAAATTCGTTTGGGTGAAAAGGATGGTTACTTATCTTATCGCTTAGCAAAAATTAAAATCGATTGCCCGCTTCCCTTTCAATTAGAGAATTTAACTTATCACGGCTTTTCCCTTGCAAAAGTGGCTTCTTTTTCTTCAAAATACGAATTCCGTGCCTTAAGTACTCGTTTGCCAAAAAAACTTATTAACACGAAAGAAAGCGATGAACTTCCCATGCCATTCATCGTCTCTTCGTGGGATGAATTAAAGCGAGAAAGGCCTCTTACGATTACCTTCTCTTCAAAAGAAGATTGTTACCATCAACAATTTCCTGAATATGTTACTTTATCTGATGGCATGAGAACTTTTACTATCCCTTTTCAAGAAGTTCCCCTTCATGAAGATCTTTCTTCTTATTTAAAAAATCCTTTCGAAAAAAAGATAACTTATGATGCAAAAGCACTATGTTATCAATTCATGAAAAAGGGTATAAGTATCGAAGGCATCGTTGATGATGTTAAGGTATCAAGTTATTTATTAGACCCAGGAAGTGCCATTACTCAAGAAAAGTTTTTAGCAAAACTTGGGTACACAAAACCGGATAATGAGAAAGATTTTTCTTCCCTTTTTGCTTTTTTAATCGCCAAGGAAAACGAGAAAAATTTAGCCCTTTTAAAAGGAATGGGTTCCTTAAAATTATATCGAGATATTGAATTTCCTTTGGTCTTTGTTCTCGAAGAGATGGAAAAAGAAGGAATTCCCCTTCATCAAGAAGTACTGGAAAGCTATAAAAAAGAATTCCAAAGCAAAAAAGAGAAGGCAATGAATGATGTACTTCAGTATGCAAGCACTCCTTTTAATTTAAATAGCCCTGCACAGGTCGCGCATTTTCTTTATGAGGAATTGCATCTTCCTTCGACGCGTGGGAAAAGTACTTCAGGAGAAGCTTTGATAGCCTTATATGAGGAACATCCTGTAATCCAAAGTCTTTTAGAATATCGGAAATATCAAAAACTTTTATCAACGTATATTGATGGTCTTTTACCACATATTGAAGATGATTATAAAATTCATACTTACTTTAATAATTGCGAAACCGCAACAGGAAGATTAAGCAGTTCTTCCCCTAATTTACAAAACATTGGGGCAAAAGAAGAGGAAGGAAGAAAAGTGCGAAAAGCCTTTTATTATCCTGATGAAGATATTGTCTTGCTTTCTTTAGACTATGGACAAATTGAACTCCGCATTCTAGCCGAAATGGCAAATTCTAAGAATTATCAAAAAGTATTTGAAGAAGGACGAGATGTTCATACCGAAACCGCAAGACGAATTTTCCATAAAGAAAATATAAGTCATGAAGAACGACAAAAGGCAAAGGCTATAAATTTTGCGATTATTTATGGTTCTACCATTCACGGACTTGCTGAACAAATCGGAACTTCTTTTAACGAAGCAAAAGAAATTATTTCTTCCTTTTATGAAGCCTATCCCGAAATTAAAACTTTCCTTGATTCCTTGGTAAATATGGCCGAAGAAAAAGGCTATGTTGAAACAATTTTAGGAAGAAGACGCTATATTAGAGAAATCCATGATCCTAGTTTCCCTAGAAAAGAAGCAGCAAGAAGAGCCGCGATGAACGCCCCAATTCAAGGGAGCGCGGCGGACTTAATTAAAGCAGCCATGATTAAAGTTCATGAGTTTTTATCCACAAGAGATACGTCATGCCGCTTAATTTTACAAATCCACGATGAGTTAATCTTTGCGATTAGAAAAGAGGAAATTGAAGAAATTGCCCCAAAACTTGAAGAAATTATGGAACATGCTTTGCCTTTGAAAGTGAAATTAAAAGTAGAAAGAGGAGTCGGTCATACATGGTATGACTGCAAGGAATAATATGCCTGAATTACCAGAAGTAAGAACCGTTGCAAAAATTTTATCCCCTTTACTAGAAGGGAAGAAAATCATTCATGTTGAAATCATTCGCGAAAAAAATATCCTTGCAAAAAAAGAAGATTTTTGTCAATTTTTAGAAAATGAGACGTTTTTAGACGTATCAAATTATGGAAAATATCTCATTTTTTCTTTAACAAACGAAAAAATTCTTCTCTCTCATTTACGAATGGAAGGCCGTTATCGAATACGAAAAGAAGGAAGTTTAAAAGGAAAATATGACATTTGTCTTTTCCATCTTCACACGGGAGAAATCCTTGTTTATGAAGATGTGCGAAAATTTGGTACGTTAGAAATCAAAGAAAAGAAAAATTTATTCCTTACTCCCCCATTAAGTAAACTTGGAAAACAACCATGGGAAGAAAATCCTGATCATTTTTACTCCCTAATTCACCATAAAAGAAAACCTATAAAAGAGGTTTTAATGGATCAAAGTGTCATTGCCGGTATAGGAAATATTTATGCTGACGAAACCCTTTTTAAGTCAAAAATTCATCCCTTAACACCGGCTTGTTCTTTAACAAAAGAAGAAACAACAACCCTCCTTTTATCCAGTCAAGAAATTTTAGAAGATGCTATTATGCAAGGAGGAACCACCATCCGTTCCTATCATCCAAAAGAAGGAATTGATGGACTCTTTGCGCAAAAATTAAAAGTATATGGAAAAGGCAATACTCCATGTCCATGTTGTCTCTTTCCCTTAAAGAAAATTGAAGTTGGTGGGCGAGGAACAACTTTTTGTCCTTGTTGTCAAAAAAGAAAAGACCATCCCCTTGTTCTTGGAATCACAGGCACAATCGCCTCAGGAAAATCAACTCTTTTAACTCTTTTAAAGAAACATGGATATCATGTTTATTCTGCAGACGAGATAGTTCATGAGGCATATAAAAGCGAAGAGATGAAGCAATTTTTTTCTTCTTTTTATCCCTTGATGATAAAAAAGAACACGGTTAATCGCGCTATTCTTCTTGACTATATGCAAAAAGATTCTTTATTTAGAAAGAAAGTAGAGGAGAAAGTCCATCCTTTTGTTTATCAAAAAATGCAAGAAATTATTAATGAAGCAAAAAAGAACGATAAACTGGCCATTGAAGTTCCTTTGCTTTTCTCTTCTCCTTTGGAAAAAGAATGTGACTTAATTATTTTTGTCTATGCGAGCAAAGAAAAACAACGGGAACGGTTAATAAAACGTGGAAAAGATCCTGATAAATCCCTTCTTTTTGCCCCACATTTTTCTCTTGATGAAGTAAAAAGAAAATGCGGATTACTTATAAATGGAGATGATTCCTTAGAAGATTTTAAAGAAAAAGTGAATCGTATTTCTTATTTATTTGACTAATTTTTTGGCAATAGAAGGGGACAAAGAAACAATTTTGCTTGTGCCTGCTTCTATACATTCTTTTAACCTAGTTCCCTGTCTTTTCCCATACTGAATTTGTCCATATTCATTCGCGATTACGTTTATCGAATCTCTTGTCGTAAAAATCGTTTTTTTGCCTTCTCTTCTCCTTGATTCTAATAAAGGAAGGAGCAATAAATCTCGTAATTTTGCCGTTTTATATTCTGCTCCAAAATCATCAAGAACAAGCAAAGATACACTTCTCCATTCCTCGAATTTATCATCAAATGCCTGCGTATCGCGAAAATTACTGGCTAATTTAATCATTTCTTCTAATCTTTTTGGTGCAGAAAGAAAGGCAACCTTTTCTCCTTGACGAACCGCATATAAAGATAAAAGTGCGGCCTGAAAAGTTTTTCCCACACCCATCTCCCCTTGAAGGATAAGAAATGGCTTTTCTTTTGTTAATTTCATATAAGAGTTAGAGGATAACAAACGATTACGGGTAAATGGTTCTTTATCGTATAAAGAAATCCATTCCGAAGGAAAATCGCGAACAAGAAAATTATGTTCACTTAAGAAAAGTCCTTTTGCTTTCTCGCATAGTCCAAGAGATAAACCAAGAGAACCATCATCCTCAACATTTAGAAAATACCGATAATGCTTAATGGAGGAAAGACAGTCATTCACATTTTTACAAGAAGCACAAATACGTTTTGAAGCTTGATATTCGGAAAGCGGAATTAAGTAGCGATCTACCTCTTCTTTTAGAAAACCAAGAGATAAAAACTCATTTATTAAGGAAGAATCGTTTTCAATTTCTTCTTGTAAATTAAGTGGGTTTTCCCTTTCAAACTTTTGATTTTTTAAAATTTCAAGTGCAGTTTTTTCTCCTCTTTTCATGACTTAACCCCCATAATTTTCTTCAATTCTTCTTCGCTATATTCATAAGAATCATCATTTTCATCTGCTTTTTGCGTGGATTTTTCGCTTTCTCTCTCTTCTTTTTCTTCCCTATCCTCACGTTTATTTGTTGCTGGTGTTAGAAGATAATCATAGGCATCTAAAGAGGTTTCTACATGGGCACGGAGCAAAGATGCGGCTATTTTTTCTGCCAAATTTTTAGAGATTTTTCCATCCTTTGTTGTTGTTAAATAATATAAAAGCGCATTGATAACAGGAGCTTCTAAACCCATTTCCAAAGCTAAACGCTGAACAAGATGAACATCGGCTTCGGAAGGAGTTCCTCCACCTTGGAGGTGAGATAAATAATCAACAGGATTAGAGCGTTCCATTAACCGTAATTCACTAGAAAGAGTGCTTTCTCCCGGTATAGCAATCCGACGTTTTCTTTTTGCAGCACTTCTTTGAAATGATTTCATTTCCAAACATTTATCTCCTAAATAACGGAAATCCAACCGTTTCCCTTTTGGAGCGTCAAAGCTATAAGCATCTTTAAGAATAGAGACCATCGAAATCTCATCGATTCCATATAACATCATGAAACGACCCACATCACGAAGTTCTTGCTCGGAAAATAGGGTACGAACATTACTAATATTTGGGAATGCTTTTGCGCATTCTTCAAGCAGTTTCCCTTCATCAATGCCAAGACGAATATGCGCACGATCGCTTTGAATTTCTTCTCCATTTTCGCAAAAGGAAGAACGAGAATAATCCCCACCATAAACAGAGGAAAATCCAGCAGAAATATCTTCTCCTTCTGGTTTGGAAGGAGGGTTAAAAGATAAACGGATTTTTTCTACTTCTTCTTTTCCTAACTTATTTTCTAGTGTTCCTCTTAATAAAACATTTTTGAAAAAATCTCTTGGAGTGGAAGGAGAATGGAGAAGAAAAGTATAGTGATCCCCGTTTTGATAAGTTCGAATAAGGGCTAAAGCTTCTAAAAAACTAATATTCCCGATAAATTCTCCCTTTGTTAACTCATAACGTTTAAAAAATTCCGTTGCACGAATACTTTCATGACTCATTGAGAAACCATAAAGAGTTAAATATAACCCTAGTGCACGATATCCAAGGATTGGTGCGTATAGTCTTGATAAACTTTCAAAGTCATTTCCGTATAAAGGACGCAGCCGAAGCGAAGTGAATAAAGAGTTTCCTACTAAAGTATGCATAGAGTAATGATAAACCTACTTCTTCTTTCACTCCATGGTCTTTCCCTATTTCATGGAAAGAAGTGACGTTTTATAATGAGTCAGAATTAGAAGAAAGAGGTTTCTTCATGATAAAAAGAATTGGTATCCTTACTTCGGGCGGTGACGCACCCGGCATGAACTGCGCCATTCGTGCAGTAGTCCGCGCAGGTTTATCCTATGGACTTGAAGTTTATGGTGTCTACGATGGCTATCGTGGATTAATTGAAGGAAAAATTGAACGATTAGAAAGAAAATCGGTTTCCGATATTGTCAACCGCGGAGGAACAATTTTAAGAACTGCTCGGTTGCCTGAATTTAAAGATGAAGCAGTTAGAAAAAAAGCCGTTGAAATCTTAAACGAAAAAGGAATTAACGCCCTTGTTGTGATTGGTGGAGATGGCTCATATATGGGCGCCAAAAAACTCTCGGAAATGGGTATCAATTGTATTGGTTTACCCGGCACTATTGATAATGATATTGCTTCTACTGACTATACGATTGGTTTTGATACAGCGTTAAATACCATCATGGACTGTGTTGATAAAATTCGAGATACCACAGAAAGTCACTCTCGATGCTCCGTTATTGAAGTTATGGGTAATCGCTGTGGGGATTTGGCTTTGTTTTCCGGTTTAGCCGAAGGAGCGGAAATGATTCTTACTCCTGATCACCCCATTCCAGAAGAAGAAATTATTCAAACTTTGCGCGCAATGAGAGAAAAAGATAGCGACAAACGAGCGATTCTTATTGTTTCGGAAAAGTTATATCCAGACATTCATGCTTGGGCACGTCACATTCAAGAGACAACCGGTTTTGACACAAGAGCAACTGTTTTAGGCCATGTCCAACGTGGTGGTTCTCCTAGCGCATTTGACCGCGTCTTGGCTGCAAGAATGGGTGAATATGCCGTTGAATGCTTAGTTGAGGGAAAACTTGGACGCTGTGTTGGTATGGTGGATAATAAAATCGTTGATTACGATATTTATGAAGCACTTGCCCTTCCCCGAGATAAACACGTCTCGATGCTACGCTTAGTTGATATATTAAAGTAAAGAGGTATTTCCATGCGCTTAGATATTAGTAAAAAAACCAAAATCATTTGTACTATTGGTCCTGCAAGCGACACTCATGAAATGCTTCTTAAGCTTTATGATGCTGGCATGAATGTTATGCGTTTAAATTTCAGCCATGGCACACACGAAGAGCAACTTAAGAAATTAAAAATTGCTCGTGATTTTGAAAAAGAATATGGAATCTTGCTCCCTGTCGCCTTAGACACAAAAGGACCAGAGATTCGCACCGGAATGATGGAAAATGGCAAAGTAGATGTTCCTGAAGGCCATATCATGCGCGTTCAAATGACTCCCTGTTTAGGTAACTCTGAACGTTTTTCTTGTTCCTATACTGGTTTATATGACGATGTAAAAGTTGGGGATACTCTTTTAGTGGACGATGGAAATTTACAGTTTCTTATTGTTGAAAAAGACGAAGAGAAAAGAGAACTTGTTGTCAAAGCATTAAATGCGCACTATCTAAAAGACCAAAAAGGAATGAACGCTCCTTGTTCCCGTCTTTCCATGCCTTTTATTTCTCCTCAAGATGAAAAAGATCTCGCTTTTGGCTGCCAAGAAGGATTTGACTGTATTTTTGCTTCCTTTGTAAGACGTCCAGAAGACATCGATGCCATGCGAGAAATTCTTGCAAAATATGGGCGCCCTGATATGCCAATTTTTGCCAAAATCGAAAATCCTGAAGGCGTAGAAAAAATTGAACAAATTGCTCAGAAAGCCGATGGAATTATGGTCGCAAGAGGAGATTTGGGAGATGAAATTCCTCCAGAAGAAGTTCCTCTTGCTCAAAGAAGAATTATTTCTTTATGTCGGAAACTGGGAAAACCAGTGATCACGGCAACACAAATGCTTGATAGCATGACCACTCATCCGCGTCCGACAAGAGCGGAAGTAAGCGATGTTGCTACAGCAATCGATGAAAGTTCAGACTGTGTCATGCTTTCTGGCGAAAGTGCCTCCGGCAAATACCCTGTGGAATCCGTAAAAATGCAACGAGCGATTGCTCGCGCCATGGAACGGGAACTTCCATATGAAGAATTAGCGCGTGATGCCTTTGAAACAAGCGAACATTCTGTTAACGATGCAATTGCCAATTCCATTGCGAATACGGCCTTACTCATTGGAGCAAAATTAATTGTTAACTTTACCATTCGAGGAAATAGTTCGCGCAGAATTAGTAAAGCGCGTCCCTCTTGCCCAGTTATATCCGTAACAAACAATCGTCGTACTGCTTTACAGTGCGCGTGGAATTGGGGCGTTTATAGTGTTTTACTAAAAACCTCAATGCCTGATTTTATCGAAGAAATGGAAGTTTTAGCCTTGAAAATTGCTCGTGATTTAGGAATTAAAGACAATTCCCCTATTATCATTGCTGGTGGTACACCCGTTGGTGTGGGAAAAACAAACTTTATGCGCATTATTAACGTTTCACCTTTAAAGGAGCTTGATTAATGGAAAAAGTTGTCTCGTTAGATATTGGCGGCACCAATACTCGTGTTGCTTTAATTAATGAAAATTACGAAATTGAGAAAGTTCTTATTCGTCCTACTGTTGTAGGAAATACGGATCTTTTCTTAAAAAACGTTAAAAAAACAATTGAAGAAGCCTTACCCACCTTTGAGGGGGTGAAATGCTTTGCCATGGGCGTCCCAGGACGGGTGCGCTATGATGGATATATCTATGCCCTTCCTAACGTCCATATTGTGAATGTTCCTCTTGCTGAATATTTAACAAAAACCTTTTCCTTACCTGCTTATGTAATTAATGATGCTGAAGCAGCCGCCTTAGCCGAAAGCAATATCGGCCCCCATAAAAAGGAAAAATCCCTTTACTTTGTCACTATTTCTACAGGTGTTGGGGGTGCATTTACGGAAAAGGGCGTTTTAAAAAGTAGTTCCTACGAGGTAGGACATACCATGATGTCTTATCATGGAGAAACGCATGAATTCGAACATATGGCCTCAGGGACAGGCATTGTCCGTCTTGCGGATATGAACGGGCTTCATGTTGGAGATGCGCGTGAATTTTTTGAATTAAAGAAAAACGGTTATGAACTTGCAGAACGGGTATATCGAGATTGGATTCGTTTGTTTGCCGATTGGTTCCGAATGATTGAAGAAACCTTCTCCCCTGATGTTTTTGCCTTAACCGGCGGTGTAATGAAATCTCAAGACATTTTCTTTGAGGATATGAAAGCGGCCGTCCCTGGTATTCGCTTAGAGGCCTGCGCGCTTGGACAGGAAGCTGGTTTGCTTGGTGGGGCAGTATACGGCTTCCAACAAAAATAAATCATAAAGAGGGTTATCCCTCTTTTTTTCTTGTAGAGAAAAAAGAAGAGACTATGATATAAACGCATTGAAGGAGACATACTCAAGAGGAAGTCCTCATGGAGCACCACTCCGGAGCATCTATCGCAAGATAGCGCGCTACCGCGTTAAGGGAGAAAGAGAAACAAGAGGTAATCTTGTAAAGCAAGGTGGAACCGCGCGGAAGCGCCCTTGGGGGCGTTTTTCTTTTGGAGGGAAGTATGAAAATATTGTTCAACGATAATGAGATTGAATTAAAGGAAAAGGCAACGGGATTTGATTTAATTAAAGAGTTAAACCCCGAGGATAAAAAGCAAATTGTTGCCTATAAGGATGGCGAAAATTTACATTCCTTACGCGAAACATTAAAGGAAGGAAGCACAATTTCTTTTGTTAAAATGGGAACAAAAGAGGCACAAGACCTTTTAAATCATAGTACCTCTCACCTTATGGCTGCGGCAATAAAAGAGTTATATCCCAACGCCCATTTTGGGGTAGGGCCGGCGATTGAAGAGGGCTTTTATTATGATGTTGATTTAGGAGAGGGTAACGTAATAAAAGAAACAGATCTCCCTCAAATTGAAAATATCATGAAACACTTGGCAAAGGAGAATGCGCCTTTTATCCGTGATGAAGTTTCTCAAGAAGAAGCGCTTAAACGATTCGCGATGGATCCTTATAAGGTTGAATTAATCAAAGAGCATGGAAAAGAAGGCATTAGTCTTTATCATCAAGGAAATTTTACTGATTTATGTCGAGGCCCTCATCTTCCTTCCACTGGCTATATCAAACATTTTAAGCTTTTGTCTCTTGCTGGTGCTTATTGGCGAGGAGATAGCAAAAACAAACAACTAACAAGAATTTATGGAACTTCTTTTTATACCCAGGAAGAACTTGACCAATATCTTGCCATTCTTGAACTAAGAAAGAAAAATGACCATCGAAAGCTTGGGAAAGACTTAGGCCTATTTTTCATTAGTGAATATGGTCCAGGTTTCCCTTTCTTCCTTCCCAAAGGCATGGCACTGAAAAATAATCTTCTTTCCTATTGGCACGAAATCCATGCCCGCTATGGTTATCAAGAAATTGAAACACCAACGATGTTATCAAAAGAATTATGGGAGATTTCTGGTCACTGGGATCATTATAAAGAAAACATGTATATCACCAAAATTGATGATCGGGATTTTGCCATTAAGCCGATGAATTGTCCTGGTGCGATTTTAGTGTATAAAAATGCCATTCATTCTTATAAAGAACTCCCCTTACGCTACGCAGAACTTGGCCATGTTCACCGTCATGAAGCATCTGGTGCGTTAAATGGTTTATTCCGTGTTCGTGCTTTTACTCAAGATGATTCCCATATTTTTATTCGCGAAGATCAAATTGAAGACGAAGTCAGAAATATCATGGCTTTATTTGATGAGGTTTATCAAACTTTTGGCCTTTCTTATAAGATTGTTTTATCAACAAGACCGGAAGAAGGCTATATTGGAACGGTTGAATTTTGGGATAAAGCAGAAAAGGCTTTAGCCAAAGCCTGTATTGATTCGCATCATGAATATACGATAAATCCTGGTGATGGTGCTTTCTATGGACCAAAACTCGACTTTAAATTACGTGATTCTATGGGTCGAACCTGGCAATGCGGTACTATTCAACTTGATTTAAATTTACCCCACCGCTTTGCCTGTACTTATATTGATGAAAAAGGGGAAAAGAAAGAACCGGTTATGTTACACCGTGTTGTCTTTGGCTCAATTGAACGCTTTATTGGTATCATTACGGAAAACTATGGCGGTGCTTTCCCAACTTGGTTAGCCCCAGTTGCCGTAAAAATTCTTCCCGTAAGTCCTAGCATTCATAGCGATTATGCAAAAGTTGTGGAACAAAAAATATCTGCTCTTGGGCTCGTAGCTGAAATCGATGATAGCGAAGATAAACTTTCTTATCGATTACGAAAAAGCCAAATTGAAAAAGTACCTTATACCCTTGTCTTAGGAGATAAAGAGAAAGAAGAAGTAAGTGTTACCTACCGTGAATTAGGAAACGAAAAACAAGTCCATTTATCCTTAGATGACTTCTTAAAGAGGATAAAAGAAGAAAAGAATACTCGAAAAAAACCTAATTAAAAAAAGCCCGAGAATATCTCGGGTTTTTTATAAAGAGGGATGCAAATACTTTCCTGGACGGTAGCGCTTCCCTTCTTTTTCCATCTGAACAAGTAAGGAAGTCATATCAAAATCAAAAGTATCGTTTTTTCTTGGTTGAGGGGAAAGAACTCGATGTGAAGGAATAACTAGTGGAATGGGATTATTTTCTAACACCTCACGAAGAGTACTACGAGATTTCTTCTCTTCAATGGCCTCTAGGACATCATTTTCTGTACGGGTTTCACCATAGGGGATCGTTAATAAATAGGTATAGACTTTTTTAGCAAAGTCCGTCCCTTCAATTTTAAAAGGAACATCAAACTTTTTTCGCTGCCCAAAGAAATACTGATTAATTTCCATTATGGCATCAAACAAAACGGTATTTTCTTCATTGCTCATACCCGGTGGGTCGTAACTTCCAAAAAGAATTCTTATCACTTCCCCGTCGTTAACAACAATCGTTATATTCCCTGCGGCAGTATCATAAACACCATACCGCAAAACTACCCCTTTATTCGCCATATTGCCCCCTTATGTATTTTTAGAATAACACATTTAAAAAATTTTCATAGAAAAATCGTAAAAAATTAATAAATATGCGAAAAAATACTAATTTTTAATAGACTAGAAGAAAAAAGAAAATTTTTTCATAAAACGATAAGTTTTAAACAAGTGGCATCATCAAGAAACTTAAAACGAGGGTGTCTAACAAATTCAGGATCATTTATTGCCGCCTTTTTTAATTCTCTATATAAGGAAATAAGAGATTTATTTGAAGAGAAAAGATCATAACGGCTTGGATAAACACCAAAGGCTGTAACAAGTTGCATAAAGCCATCGCTTGCAAGATAAATTTCATCACCCTTTTCGATAAGAACTTCTTTTCGATGAATAGGAAGATGGTGGTGGGGGTATAAAGTGAAAACCCCATACCCGTTTGCTTGATTGGCAAGACGTCTATTTTCTCTTAGTTTCTCTTGAATAAATGGTCGCGCTTTTAAGGGAGTTATATTCTTTTCTTTCGCAATTTTTAATAAAAGAGAAAGGGATTCTTCATCTAAAGTCGGGAGGTTCGATTCACGAAAAGAAATATCTTGATGATTTTTCTTATGAACATAAATTTCCACATCTCCAAGTTGATAGAAACAAAGCTTGCTCTCTTTCAATTCAACCCATGCTAAACCTAATGAGGGAAAAAGCGAAGAATCCTCGCAAAAGTTCACTCTTTTTATAAATTTTTCATAAAAATAGTGCGATAAGTCCTCTAATTGCGAATCATAATCAGAACATGCTTTAAACTTCTTTTGGAACTGTGTTTTTAACCATGAAGCATCCGAAGGAAAAAAAGAAGATGGGCCAAGACCTGTCGCCCCATCGATGACAACGTAAAAATTATCTTTTGCAAGATAACCATCTTCTTTTACCTTTCCTCCTTTTTTACAAAGAGACTCTTTTAAAAGAAGTTTCATCTTATTTTGCCCCTAAAAGAATAAAAGAAAGAGCTTCCGCCTCAAGAGGAGAAGATGGCATAAAGAAGGAAAGAACAAGAATTACAACAAAGGAAATAAGACATACTGATAAGGACATCGCAACAATGGCATAGGCTCCTTTATTGCTCTTAACCCTTTTCCGATTGACAAGAAGGATAAAAAGAAGAATGAGTGAAATTACAAAACCAAAGGCAAAAGCAACAAGAGAAATCAATAAGGCTAGATGCGTAAGACTACTCACCTGAGCCATCGAAGATAAAGTCGCGGTGACAAAACCAACTAAAGCAGAGAAAATAGAGACATAAGCAATATTCGTAATTTTTTCGCTTTTCAATTGTTCTTGAGCTTCGGAAACCGTTAAAAATTCCATTTTCATATCAAGAAAAGCACGAATCGAGACAATTTCCCGTAAATAGTCTTCATATCTTGCTAAAGTAGAGGCGCGTGTTGGACTATCCTTTATTCCGTTAATGGCCTCCATGATTTGCATTCTTGCTTCATCTGCTTTCCCAACTAGGGCGAGTAAGCGGCCATAATTTAAATGGAATTTTGCATAAGAATGTTCCTCTTTTGTTACTTCGTTTGGACCGCTATTTTTCTTTCCCTTTCCTTCAAGAACAATGTCGTGCATCTTTTTTAAGCCAAAAATCACCCGTGGTTCAATCATTTTTTTGTAGTGAAAAAGAACTTTATTTAAGCTTTTATCAACATCATGGAACTTAATCTTTTTATCCTTCACTTCATCCTCATCATAGGCAACAAAGAGTTTCTCTAAATGGAGAGAATAAAAATTCGCGACAAGTTCCCCAAAATGATTGGCATAGCCTTGTTGGGAAGGATAATCTCGACACAAAGCATGCGTTTTATCGATCAATTCTTCTGACGGCCCTTCAATAATGGCTTCCGCCATATATTCCATATGCAAGAAAAAACCATTCCAAGAGGCAAAAGCTTCATATTTATGTGTCTCAATTAAATCTTGAATGGTAGAAGAAAATTTCCCTTTTACAGAATAAGAACAATTATTATCATTTTCAAACGTATAACGATTTAAAAGTTTTTTCCTTGATTCCCGGCGGGCAAGAGTATAAACAACAAAAAGATAGGCAAAAGAATAGAAGAGCTGTTGTGTAAAGTTTTGTTTATCGTTATTTTTAATATTCTTTTCAGCGCTCTGAAAAAATGTAGCAATTTCCGTTTCCATCTTTTTTAAAAAAGTTTCAGAAACTTTTGCAGATTGACTAAGGAATATAGAATTTTTCTTCGCCACTTCCGTTAACTCTTCTTCGCAAGTACGGTTACTAATATCGACAAAAACATAATCCCTTTTGTCTTTTTCCGACACTAAAAGAGCATTCCAAATCTTTTCAAATTCCTTTTGCATTTCTCCTATCGATTTATCTAATTTCGATGGTTTAGCCGTTTTTGTTGATTTTGCTGATTCCGTTGCTTTCCCTGATTTAGTTTTTGCCATAACGATTCCCTATAAACCTTAAAACTTGTTAAGATTATTTTACTTCCTTAGTTTATCAAAGAAGGAAGAAAGATGAACATAAAGACCGCATTTTTTGATTTTGATGGCACAATCTTTGATAGCGAAAAAATCTATCAACATTTTTGGAAGGAAGCGATTTGTTCTTTCTCTTTAGATCCAAAACGTGCCAATTTTCTTCTTTTGCGAAGTTTAGACCGTAATTTAGCCAATCTATATTTACAAGAACGCTACCCCTCAATTGACCCCAATCTTCTTCGTGAGCGGAGGATCGCTCTGATGGATGATTGGAAAAAGAGCCATCATTTTTCTTTAAAAGAAGGGGCTAAAGAAGGACTTTATCGTTTTTATCAGCAAAATATTGCGCTATATGTTGTTAGTTCTTCCAAAAAAGAAACGATTCGCGAAATGCTCTTTGAAGTCGGCCTTTTACCTATATTTAAAGATGTTATTTCGACAAAAGAGACAAAAAGAGGAAAGCCTTTTCCCGATTGTTATCAACTCGCCTTAAATGTTAGTCATGCTGATCCCTTCACTTCTCTTGCTTTTGAAGACGCGCCCTCTGGTGCAATTGCTGCGATTAAAGCAAATATCCCCACAATTTTTATTCCCGATTTAACTCTTCCTCCCCAAGGTTTGCTTCCCTTGTTAAAAGGTGTTTATCCATCACTAAAACAGGCAAGCCAAGATTATAAAAGGCTATTGACTTCTAAAAAATAATTCGTATCATTGCAACGTCGAAAGTAGAAAGAAGCCCTAACCCGGCTCGCCGGAGGCTAGTAAGCCTCGGCAAAAAGCTACCAAGGAATCATCCTTATGGTAACTCGGGCGTGGACTTCCACGCCTATTTTCGTAGTAAGGAGGACTAAATCATCGCTAATTTCAATCCACGCGACCAAAAACGGCCGCAAAAACGTGTCGACCCCATCAACGAAAACATCCATTATCCGGAAGTTCGCGTCATCTCTCCTGAAGGAGATTCCCTAGGTGTAATGAGTAGCCGTGCGGCATATCAGCTTGCACAAAACTACAATCTTGATCTCTTCTGTATTGCTCCTCAAGCAACACCTCCCGTTTGCAAAATTCTTGATTACGGAAAATATCGTTTCGAGAAACAAAAGCAAGAACGGGCCGCAAAAAGAGGAAATCGTGGTAGTGAGTTGAGACAAATTCAACTCTCCCCTTCCATTGGACAACATGACATTGAGACCAAAGCAAGAAAAGCTCGTGAACTCATTGAAGGGGGCGCAAAAGTACTCGTTTGTGTCGTCTTCCGTGGAAGACAAATGGCACATAAGGAAATTGGTGAAGCCGTCCTTACTCGCTTCCAAGAAGAGCTAAGCGATGTCAGCCAAATCGAAAAGCCAGCCTTCTGGGAAGGAAAATGGCTAAAAACAATCATTGGGCCAAAGAAAAAGTAGGAGGAAAGTTATGCCAAAAATGAAATCCAGCCGTACGCTTGCCAAGCGTATTAAAGTAACCGGCACTGGGAAATTAAAAAGAAAGAAAGCTTATATGGGCCATTTTGCGCCAAATAAGACTACAAAACAAAAGAAACATCTTTCAAAAAGAACGCTCGTGCATGAAACCGATATGCACCGTTTAGAAGGAATGTATCAACGATAGGAGGAAGAGGAAATGCGTGTAAAAAATAGTGTTCAAACAAGAGCTCGCCGTAAGAAAATTTTACGTGCTGCAGAAGGTTACTTTGGTTCAAAGCATCTCCTTTTTAAAACCGCAAAAGAACAAGTTCTTCGTGGTTGGAGATATGCCTATATTGGACGGAAACAAGAAAAAAGCAATTTCCGTAAACTTTGGATTAAAAGAATTAACGCCGCTTGTCATCAAAATGGCTTAAGTTATAGCGCTTTTATGAACGGCCTTACCAAAGCAGGAATTGTCACAAAAGATGGTCATGGCTTAAATAGAAAAATGCTTTCTGAACTTGCCATTCATGACCCTGTCGCCTTTAAAGGACTTTGTGAAAGCGCCAAAAAAGCACTTGCACGATAATCGCGTTCTTTTCTTTAAAAAAGCCGCAAAACGCGGCTTTTTTTCTTGATTTTAAGCGTTATTTTGATAAAAAAGGAGAATGAATTAACCATTCGGCCCCGGTTCTTGTCGTGGCAATAGGGATATCATAAACAGCCGCAATGCGTAAAAGAGCTTTGACATCAGGATCGTGAGGTTGAGATTCTAAGGGATCCCAAAAGAAGACAACAACATCAATTTTTCCTTCCGCGATGGCTGCCCCAATCTGTTGATCCCCGCCCAAAGGACCCGATAAATAAGGGGTTACTTTTAATCCGGTTTCTTTTGAAACAAGACGCGCAGTCGTGCCTGTTCCATATAGTTCATGAGGAGCTAGAACTTCTTTATTTTCAATAGCCCAAGCAATCATTTCTGCTTTTTTATGGTCGTGAGCAATTAAGGCAATTCTTTTCATTAGTTTTTCTCCTTTTTTTCTTTCAAAAGTAAACAACCATCTTCGCTTAACTCGTAGGTTTTCATCTTTTGAACAATTTCTTCTATTTCTTTTTCATAGTCCCATTTGCTTTCATAATAAAGACATTCTTTTTCTTTCGGTTTTGTCTTAGGTTTTTTTGGCTTAAAAATTGTACAACAATCTTCGTAAGGACGTATGGATATTTCGTAAGTCCCAATCTTTTTTGCCATTTTCATAATCTCGACTTTATCTACGGCAACAAGAGGGCGAAGAATAGGAAGCGTGGTTACAGCATTTATGGCTTCCATGGATTCCACAGTCTGACTTGCGACCTGGCCAACAGATTCCCCTGTGGCTAAAGCACTAAGATGATGAGTACGAGCAAAGGAAGAAGCAATACGAAGCATCATTCTTCGCATGATCGTAATGCAATAAGGTTCATCAACATGTTCATATATTGAAAGTTGAAGATTCGTAAAAGGGACCACATGCAAAAGTATTTTCTCTTGATAGGAAGACAATGAAGTTAAAAGATCCGCTAATTTATCAATAACAGCACTACTTGTATAAGGTGGGGCAGCAAAATGGATATATTCAAGTTTTAATCCTCGTTTTAAAAGGAGATAAGAAGCAACAGGAGAATCAATGCCCCCGGATAAAAGCATCAAAGCTTTACCACCGCTTCCTAAAGGATAGCCCCCGGCTCCCTCATAAGAAAGAGAAGATAAATACGTAACATTTTCACGAATTTCGACATCAAGATAAAGATCAGGGTGATGAACATCAACGTGAATTCCTTTTAAATTTGCTAATAAATAACCGCCAATTTGACGAGCAACTTCTAATCCTTCAATTGGATAACGATGGTTGGGGCGGCGGACGCGAACTTTAAAAGAATGAAAAGAAAGATCTTTAACCATCGTTAAACTATCTTTTTTCATGTCATCAAGAGATAAAGTTGTCGCAACAACTGGCGTAATTCTTTGAATGCCAGGAAGCTCTTGAACAAAAGACAAAATATGAGAAAAATCGCTATTTTCTTCAAGTTTGATATATGCATGCGCATAATCACTTGTAATCGTACATTCGGGAAATTCTTTCTTCCCTAATCGTCTTAAAGACTGCATGAAGCGAGTAATAAACGCTTTTTTGTTTATTCCTTTCGTAGAAAGTTCCCCAAAATGAAGTAAAAGATGTGAATATTTCATCATGAGCGATTAATTAATTCCTTTCGTAATTTTTCTAAAGTTTCAATAAAAAACTGTGCTTCATCCAAAGTGTTTTCTTTCCCAAAAGATAAACGCAGGGAATTTTTGGCCAATTCCTTATCTATTCCCATGGCTAAAAGAACGGTAGAAGCTTCCTCTTTCTTTGAAGAACAAGCGGACACCGTAGAAACATAAATCCCTTTTCCCGATAAGGCTTCAGCAATCACAGAAGACTTCTTCTTTTGAAAGGAAAAATTCAAAAGGTAAGGGCAATTTTTTTCTCCTTCATGTAGAACATATTCTTCTTGATGAGAAAGTAAATAAGAGACGATAAAAGAACGGATTTTCCTTACATTTTGATATCCTTCTTGCTCATATTCTTTCGCGAGTTTTAAAGCATAGGCGGTCGTTAAGGCACCAGGAACATCAACCGTTCCTGAACGATAAGAAAATTCTTGACCTCCTCCATATTGAAGTGGCTCAAGAAAAAGTTTTTTTCGAAATAAAAGAAAGCCATGCCCTTTTTGTCCCCCAAATTTGTGCGCAGAAAAAGAAAGAGCGTCAGGAAGGGAATAAAAGGAATGTGGCAACCCTTTAAAAGCCGCTTGCGTAAAATCAGAATGAAAAATAATTTTTGGATAAGAAGAAAGAAGTTCTCTTATTTCTTCAAGAGGAGATATGGCACCGGTTTCATTATTAATGGCCATAATGGAAATAAAAATCGTATCTTCACGAAGGGCATCTTTTAAATCCGTTAGACGAATCGCGCCAGTTTTTGAATCAAGAGGTAAATACGTCACATCAAAGCCTTCTTTTTCTAAATGGCGAAAAGTTTCTAAAACAGAAGGGTGTTCGCCAAGAGAAGTAATAAGATGTTTCCCACGTGCTTGATAGCGATAAGAGAATCCATGAATAGCTAAGTTATTCGCCTCCGTCGCTCCACTAGTGAATACACAAGAATAATCCTTTAAAGAAAAGGAATTTATGATATCTCGTCGAGCTTTTTCTAATGCATTTGTAGAAAGAAAACCTGCTTTATGTAGAGAACCACTATTTCCAAAATATTCCTTGCTTACTTCTTGATAATAAGAAAGAACCGCGGAAGAAGAAATAGTAGTCGAAGCATGATCAAAATAAATCATTCCGTTTCTCTTCCTTCTTGAAGTGCACTTTGTTTGATTACTTCTAAAGCTAAAGCATAGGCATTGGCATATTCGCCATTTTGATAAAGAGCCTCCGCTTGCAAACAACGATTTTCATTTTCTGTTCTATCGTTGCGGTAAGAATTGGCTTCAAGAATTGCTGTCGCCGCTTTTTCTTCGTTTTCTTTTAAAGAGAGGACTTCCTCATATAAAGCGGAGGCTTTTTCATTCAATTCTTGCCCAAGAGCATTCGCTTTTTTAATATCAATTGGTAAAGAAGAAAGTGTTTCATTTAAAGAATCAAGCAATTCATGAAGATGAAGAATATCTTTTTCTTTTTGGTTAATTAAAGAAGAATTATTGATTTCTTTAAGCATAACTTCGATTTCTGCCACTTTTTTGGCAACTTGCGGAAGAAGGTGTTGATTTTTCTCAGCATCAACTTTTAAAGAAGAAAGATAAGCACGGAAGGAAGAAATTTCTTCTTTTCCTTCTTTCACTTGATTTTGTAATTGTTCTTCTTTGGAAAGCAATAAAGTATAAGGTTGTTTAATGGTGTTATGAATATAAGTGTCAAGAACTCGTCGACTAGCCCCACATTGATTAACGACATTTTGAATAAGATCGTTTTTCGCTTGGTCTTCTTCATCAAGCAAATAAATTCCCCGAACCTTAGGAAGGGCATGACACAAATTAATAAAATCAGAAGAAAGTTCTGTTTCTTGTAAGTAAGCATCATCGATTGTTGTTTCAAAAATATGCCGTGCTTCGACCTCTTTTTGTAAAGAAGCTTGAAGATTTTTCATCTTTTCTTCAATGAGACGGCATTCTTCTTCCACTCCGCGAATCGATAACTTTTTTAATTCTTCGCGGCAATGCTCTATACGATCATCAAGTACTTGCAAATCATGATTTGATGCTAAGTGTTGTAAGGGATAACCTGTCGCCGCTAAATTTTCAAAAGAGGCTCGTAAAGAAATAAAACGTTCGGGAAGAAGATGATTCACTTCTAAACATAATTCCGATAAAGAGGGGATAGTTTTGGTAATTTCCTTAATCACCGGATTAATTTGCTTTTGTAGCATATTATTCGCTTCTTGATAATTGGCGCTATCAATCGTGTTTTCTACCTCTTCTAATAAGTCTTCTAAGCGATGAAAAACCTTCTCAAAAGGTTCAATTAACATATCCAAAGAATCTTTTTGTGAATAAAAGGCTTGCTTTGCTTCTCGAAGCGAAGCACGGGCATTAATTAAAGCTTCTCTCCCTTGCTCCTCCCCTTGCAAAATTTTCTTTAATTCATCATAAAGTTGATCCACCTGGGTTGCATGTTCGGTAATAATCTTTTTTGCATTCGGTAAATCACGTGCAAGTTCTTTCCTTGTTCCTCGTTCAATTTCTTCTTGCAATAAATTCGCTTGACTATAGGCTTGAGCATCAATACCTTGACGGAAGTCGATTAATTTTCTTTTCCAATCATTCGCCTTAGTGGCGTAAATTAAATTAAGTTGTGAAATCCGTTCCAAACGCGCATAAAATTGCTGAATTTCACCTTCCAGCATTGCGTGATGTTTTTCAAAAGTTGAAATTAAATCTTTCGCATTTTTACGCGATAAATAACGTCGGAATGCCGTGAAATATAAAACAATAAGAAGAATGATTAGGAGAATCACTCCTCCAACAATTAGGATAATTTGGATGGGACTAAGTCCTTCAAAAATCAATGGGTTTTTCATCGTATGCATTCTAACACAAGTCCAGGAAAGAGAGTGGAAAGAATGAAGAAAAACAACTCTTCCTTGACAAGTTGATTGCCTTTGATGATAATTCGCAACGCGCGAGCAGCAGGTCAATACTCCTTTGTCTGACGCTATCTTAAAAAAGTACCCTTTAGCTACGAAGGTGAAGAGATAGCACCCGAAAGGATGGAAAAGACCCCTTGTTTCTTGCGTAGGACACAAGGAGGAAATGATATGTCCAGATATACCGGCTCCACATGGAAAAAGAGCCGCCGCTTTGGGTTTAGTATCCTTGAAAGCGGTGATGAAATGAAAAAGCGGGCTTATGGCCCAGGTCAACACGGCCAAGATCGGAAAAGAAAACCTTCCGAATATGGCGCTCAGCTTCTTGAAAAGCAAAAGCTTCGTGAACTTTATGGAGTAAACGAACGTCAATTCCGTCGTTTATTCGAACTTGCTAAGAAAGAGAAAACCGTTACCGGTCTTGCTTTCTTCCGCATTTTAGAAAGCCGTCTTGATAACCTTGTCTATCGGATGGGATTTGCTCGTACTCGGGCAGCGGCAAGACAACTTGTCAATCACGGCCACGTTACGGTTAACGGTAAGAAAGTTGATATTGCTAGTTACCTTTGCTCCATTAACGATGTTATCGCGATTCGTGATACAAGTTTAAAAGTTGTAAAAGAATCTTTAGAGGGAAAGCCAAATGTTCCTGGCTATCTCACGGTTGATCCAGAAAAGATGCAAGGCACCTTTGCTCGTCTTCCTGAAAGAAATGAACTCCCCTTACAAATTAACGAAGCTCAAATCATTGAATACTATAACCGTCTCATGTAAAAAACGATTATAGAAATAGACGCCTGCGGGCGTCTTTTTTAAAATGTCACACATGAGAAAAGAAATTCACCGTCTAACGTATGCTGCCATGTTCCTTGCTTTAGGAATTTTATTGCCTATGGCCTTTCATTCGATTCCTAATAGCGGAAGAATCTTTTTGCCTATGCATATCCCAGCATTACTTGCAGGCTTCCTCCTTGGACCGTTTTATGGGTTATTCGTTGGGGCAATGAGTCCTCTTTTATCTACTTTTCTTACGGGAATGCCTGCTTTAGGAAGTATGCCGGGAATGGTTTTAGAAGTTGGCGCCTATGGCCTTCTTTCAGGCTTTTTCTATCGTTTAATGAAAACAAGAAACGAAACATTCGATATCTTTTTAACGTTATTTCTCTCCTTATTGATAGGAAAAGGATTAAAAGGAATGTATGACTGTTTTCTCTATTTATCGGAGGGAAATTCTTATTCTTGGGCCATTTTTTCCGCAACTTATTTTATTGAAGCTTGGCCTGGTCTCATTTTGCAAGTAATCTTAATCCCTTCTCTTCTTTCTATTTTGCGTGTTTTAGGTTTTCTTACGCCAGAAGATCGATTCTTCTTCGCCTACAAACAAAGAAACGTAATTTTAAGGAAGGAAGCAGCTTTTTTTAATGAAAAAGCAAAAAATGATGAATTAAGAGAAGGAGAAAGAAAAAACAAATTTCAAGAAGGTTTGCTTTCTCTTCCCTTTAATAAGGAAGATACCATTTTAGAGGTTGGTTCTGGTCTTGGTGAAGCCGTAAATTTTTTAAGTGAGCAAGGTTATAAAATTATCGGTATCGATTTAGCGCATGAACAAATCGCGAAGGCCAAGCAATTTTTTCCTATATCTTCAACACAATTTCTTTCTTCTTCTTTTGAGGATATGAAGGAAGAAAACGCTTATGATGTTCTTCTTCTTTTGAATACCTATCCTCATTTTCTTGATTATCGATTTTTTGCCCAAAAAGCACGACGTTTATTAAAAAAGAATGGAAAGATATACATTGTTCAAGAGGAGAAAACAAAAGAATTAAATCATCTTTTATCCAAAAAGGACAAAAATCATCTTTCGCGTAATTTATCTTCCCCGTTTATCGAATCTCTTCCCTTTCTTTTCCACTTTAAAAGGAGAAAAGATTTAGAAAAGGACGTGAAGTTCCCTTATTGTATTATCTTAGAAAAACGAAAATAAAAATCCTAGGGTCATCCTAGGATTTCATTATTCACGTATTTAGAAATTAAAGGGAAGAGAAAATCTCTGCAAAAGCGACTTCTTCTTCAATAATTTCCTGAGGAATGCTTTCTCCAATATCAAGTAAATTAAGATTGCCTTTTACTGTAATTTGTATAAGACCACCAAGAATAGAAAGGAGTGTGCAATCAAAATTAATCTCATTTAAATAACCATTTTCATCGATGAGTAAATTAAGCGGCAAAGAACCTAAGGCAGTATTCATCACAGACATTCTTGAAAGGTCCCCTAAATCCATGCTAAGAGAGAATGTGCGATTTTCTGCGTTATAAGCATAAGATTCAACAATCGAGTCACCATATACGGGGTGCGAAGTATCTTCTTCCATCATGCTCGTTAAAGAGGATTCTAAGCCTAAGATATTCATGATGTTATCCATTAAACTAGCAGAATATTCATCGGTAGAAACTTTACTAGTCTCCTCACCAATCTTACTCATAACAAAACCATCTTGAACAAGAATTTGAATTGTCGTTACTTCGCTTTTTATCGTTCTTGTCACATCGACATAAATGACAGGATCTAAGGAAGAATCAATATAAATGTCGCCTTCAATAACGGGATGAGAAATAATAGCGTTAAGATCTAAAGAAATGCCAATATGATGGGCGGTTAATTCTGTGTCCTTGACAATCGCATTTGTAAGAATGCTTAAGGAATCAAGAACAAGATAAGAATCGCTTGCGGTCTCATAATCCGTCACAGGCACAACATTTTCTTCTTTAGCTTCCAAAGAGAAAGTGATTTCTCCTCCTACAACATCCCCACTAAAGCAAATTGATTCGATCTCGCCCGTTTCTTTTTGAGAAACAAGGAGGAAAAGAGAACCTTCTTTTCCCAATAAGGAAGGATTTAAAGCGATTTGAATCCCTTTTTCCGTATGCGAAACTCCGGTGAATAAAGAGAAAGATAATAAGTCGTGCCAATCACCATTTTCTGCCTGTTCTAAAGCAGAAATAAGAGCGATATTCCCTAAGGAATTAGAGAATAATTCCCCCAATCTACCTTGCATTAGAGAAGATAAAACATTTCCAATATCATTAATGCTTTGTTTTGAAAGTACGCCTTTTAACTGCTCATCCGGAGTAACTTCACTTTCATTTTCGCCAAGTAAATTATAAGAAAGGGCGAATAAAGAATTTTGATAATCAAGTAGAACCTTATGGGTGTATGGCACGCTTTGAGCTTCGGCATTATTTTGATCAAGATAGAGCTCCTTATAGGAAAGAGAAAGGGACACTTCCTCGGTTTTCGCATTCACTTGAAGTACTCCATTTAAAGAGTTGCCATTTTCAAAAATTCCTGCAATTCCAATATTAAAACGGGGATTTTCGATTAATGAAGCGAATTGCTGATACATCGTAGGAAGAGCGTGAATCGTTACATATTGCTCTTGCTCAATTTCAATAGGCGTAAACTCTTTAAGAACAAAATCCAAACCAAAGGAATAGCCGTTAATGGAGAAATTTTCTAAAGAAATTCCCAGCAAAGATTCATTTGTAAGAGAAATCGTACACAAAGAATCATTCCCTAAACCAAAATCTCTTCCCTCGAAAGTCACATAAACAGCATTTTCCTCTTGTTTTAAAGAAACTAAAGCGTCAAGTAGGGAAGAATAGTCACCTAGAAGAATTTCGGTTACCGCGGGTGTTTCTAAAAGGAAGGCAAAAATATTTTCAAAGAAACCTTCTTCTAAAGGATAATCCGCCATTAAAAGAGAAGTAAATTCGTCTAAATCGCTTTGAGCAAATTTAAGTTTTAAGGAATTTTGATAATCAAGATAGCCATATTCGTTATCAAAAAGTATGGATGCTTGTTGCGAGGCATCCCCTTCTTTCTCTTGACAAGTAAGGGTGAACTTTCCTTTTTCTGCTTTCTTGTCATAAGCTCCATCTACATCAATTAGTAAGCTAGAATCATCTCCCACTATTGGTGTGGAACTATTTGGTGTACTGAAAGAAGAAATCTCTAAGGAAAAACCAAATTGTTGATTATTTGCTAAGTCCGCAATTTGATCAAAAACTTCTAAGGTATTGACAAAATTTTGATAAGAAGAAGCATCAGAAGGTGCAGAAATTTCCATTAAAGATTCGGTTGTGCTCATTTCAATATCCATCGATAAAGAAACTATAGAACCATCAACAAGGAAATTCCCTGTAACACCTGTAAGTTCACAATCTTTATTGCTTTCAAGAGTAAGGGTGATGGGTTTTTCGCCCTCGAAAGTCAATGAGAACTCATATCCTGTAGACGTTTCTTTTGTTTCTTTGATAATTAACGAAGAAAGAATCGAATTAAAATCCCCATCAAAAGTAGGAAGAGAAAGACCACTTACTTTTGTAATGAAAGAGATAACATCAGAAAAATTTTCTTCTTTTAAGGAATAACGCAAGGCATCATCGTTTTCAGGCAAACTCACTTTCGCATAAGCAACAGAATCAACATATGTTGCCTCAAGATTAATTTTTGCATCGTTATAGTCACCTTCCGCAACTAAATGACACGAAATTTCTTCTAAAGAAAGAAGATTTAAATCAAAGGTTCCCTCAATCTCGACCGTATTTGTGCCAAGTGTTGGTAAACCAGTAGAAGAAGCAATTTGCGTATTAAGAACAAACGTACTTTTTAAACTCTTTAATGAAAGTAAATTCGCCATTAAATCATCAACATGGTTTTCTTTCTCAATAAAGGAGGAAGAAGAATTGCTTTCGGTAACATGACTGCTACTAGAATTGACATTTCCCCCGTCACAAGAACTAAGAGAAAAAACTCCTAAAAGCGAAAAAGTAAGAATTAGTTGTTTTTTATTCATATAAGACCTCATCAATAATGAACTTAAAGGGAGAAGGAGGGAGCATTTAAAAGAGGGATTTCTTCCTCCCGTCCAGCATAAAAAGATGTTGTTAACGAACCTTCAGTATCGCTTGCAATAATCGAAGAAAGCTTCGCACGATACTTTTCGTGAGTCGTTAATTCAACAAGATGTAAATCCTTATCTAAAGTAAAGGAAAGGTGAACGTAATAAAAATAAGGATATTCCGCCAAATTTGAAATTGTTTTCATTTGTCGAACATAATTTGCGACAGATAAATAAGGATCTAATTCCAATTCAATAGCATATCCAGATGCGGTTTTCGTAAAAGAGGTTTCCCCATACCAACTTGCTTCCTTTTCCCCAGTAAGCACAGTTTTATTAGAAATGATGTATGTTTCCACGCTATGAACATTTCGTCCCATCATCTCAGCATATTCATCATTCTCATAAAGGACGCCTTCATCACTAAAAACGCCGTCCTCTAAATCATCGCCAACTTTCCCGCGGTATTGAATCGTTTCGCCATCTTCTTCATACATGCGAAAGGCAACGTTAACAAACATACTTTTGCTGTTGCTTTCCTCAAAAAATTCATTACCTGCACGGATTTGGGTTGAGAAAATATTTTGCGTGACAATAGAAGCATTTGCCGTACCAACACCCCTTGTAGCGTAGAATTCATTATCCTGAAATAAGGTATAAGCAAGGACACTTGCCTCGGCGGCAGAAAAATGCTCTGTATAATCAGAAACAGAACCTAAATCATCATATTTTTGAACTAAAACATCTCGATTAAAACCGCCATCGGGATTTAAAACGTTGTAATCTCTTGATGGTTGGCAGGCTTCATAAATAGCAAAACCACCGAAAGTAAGCAAAGCAACTCCGCAAACAGAACCAACAGAGATTAATGCAATTTTCACACTTTTCTTCATAAATATATGGCCTCCTGGCCGCACACATTCTAGAAAAGGAAAAGCAAAATATCCTCTATAGGCTTAAAAAGCATTAGAGAGAGTAATTCTCCATTTTGGAGAATATTATTTTTATCAGTAATAATCGATTGTTTTTACAATATCAAAAATAAAAATTGAATTGCTCGTCAACTTATAAATTTTGTCCAAGATATTAAAATGAGTAACGAATATTTTCTGTAGAATCACAAGAGAATTTGAATAAATTTGGCTTAATAGGCTTATTAATTATATGTCACTGTATAGTTTTGATAATAATTATCCTTCTTGACTGAAGAAAATACTTTTAACGAAGAAAAAAGAGTTTTATATTGTGCTTATGGACGACTTAGCACACATTATTGGCAACAATCTTGCGGAACTTAGAAGAAGAAAAAAGCTTACACAACAGGAATTAGCGGAGGCGGTTGGTTATAGCGATAAATCTTTATCCAAATGGGAATTAGGCTATGCCATGCCACATATTGATGTATTGAAAAAAATCGCAGATTTTTATGGAGTGACGGTAGATTTCTTAATTACGGATGGTGCAGCAAAACATAAGAAAAACGAAATTCAGGAAAATAAGGCAAATACGAATAAAATCATTATTATTTGTATTCTAGCCACCGTTATTCTCCTTTGCGCTATCGTTATATATGTGTATAACCTATTAACGGTTAAAGATGAAAAAGCATGGGTCTATTTCTTTTGGAGTGCACCAATATGTTTCCTACTTACCGGATTGCTTGATTTTCGCTTTTGGGGAAGAAATGTTGGTTTTTGGATTCTAATCTCTCTTTTTGTATGGACTCTTCTTCTTGCGATTTATATCCATTTAATGATTTATAAAGGAGAAAACTTTTGGTACTTGTCGCTTGTTGGCATTCCGATTCAAGTAGGAATAATTCTCTTTTCAAAACTAAAATAAAAGCCCTGCAAAAAGGGCTTTATTTTTAAGGTTTTTCAAAATTAAGCAAGTTTTGCAAGGAAATAATTTTTCTTTCCTTTGCGGAAAACAAGATATTTTCCAAAAAGTGCATGCTCTTTTGTTACTTTGAAAGAAGACCAGTTTGCAGGATCAATACGTTCTCCGTTTAAAGAAACACTTCCTTGGGTAAGCAAAGTTTTTGCTTGGGTTTTTGATTGTGCCATATGGATAGTAACAAGAGCGTCCAAAATTGGCGTTTCCGAAGGAAGGGATGGTTCTTCCCCACTATAAAGTTCTTCAAGTTGTTTTTCATTAAGACGAGTAACTTCACCAGAGAATAAGGCCTCCGATAAACTTGTTGCGTCTTTACATGCCTCTTCCCCGTGGATTAAACGTACAACTTCTTCGCCAAGACGACGCTGCGCATAACGGTTCCCTGGATTGGCTAAATGTTCTTTCTCAATCGCATCAATTTCTTCTTTGTTTAAGAAAGTAAACACTTTTAAATAACGGACAGCATCTTCATCCGCACAATTAATAAAGTATTGATAAAGTTTATAAGGAGAGGTAAGAGAAGGATCCAAAAACAAGGCCCCATCCTCAGACTTTCCAAATTTTTTCCCATCGGCGCGAGTAATAAGTTTTGCAGTCATAACCGAGGCTTCTGCTTCCTCTCCTTTTACCTTACGAATCAGTTCAAGACCAGAAGTTAAGTTGCCCCATTGATCATTTCCCCCAATTTGAATATGGCACCCATAAGTGTCATATAAATGAAGAAAATCAACAGATTGTAAAATTTGATAGGTAAATTCAGTAAAAGAAATTCCTGTTTCCATTCTAGAAGCAACAATCTCTTTTGAAAGCATGTAATTTACAGAAAAATATTTCCCATAATCCCGTAAAAAATCGAGCATTGACAAAGATCCCAACCAATCATAATTATTTAAAATCATTCCCTTGTCTGGGTTTGATAAATCTAAGAATCGTTCGAGTTGGGAGCGAATAGCGGCGGTATTTTTCGCTAAAGTGTCTTTTGTTTGAAGATTTCGTTCTTTGCTTTTACCAGAGGGGTCCCCAATCATTCCGGTTGCTCCCCCAACAAGCGCAATAATCTTATGCCCGGCCTTTTGAAGCCGCATAAGTAGAGAAATCATGACAAAATTTCCTAAATGCATGGAGGAAGCGGAAGGATCAAAACCACAATAAATTGTTTGCGGAGTAGAGAATAATTTTCGAATCTTTTCCTCGTCACTATATTGTTCAATTAATCCCCGCCAATTAAGTTCATCGATAATATTTTCCATAACGTAACCTCAAATGGCGATTTTACTCGTTTTTTCCAAGAAAAAAAGGAGAGGAAACCCTCTCCCTAATTTTTCTTATATTAATACATGTCATCAGCGCCTGGTTGTGGCATGGCAGGTTTTTCTTCTTTAATTTCGTTAACCGTACCTTCGCAGGTAACAAATAGTGCACTAATCGAAGAAGCGTTAAGCACAGCAGTTCTTGTGACTTTGGTTGGGTCAACAATTCCTTCTTCCATTAAATCAACCCATTCACCAGTTTTTGCATTGAAACCACGATTACCGGATAAACGTTTTTGTTTCTCACTGATCGATTCGGCATCATAACCAGAATTATCCGCAATCTGACGAAGGGGAGCATATAAGCTATCCATCACCGCATCAATTCCCTTTTGGACATCAGGATTTTTATCATGAAGATTTTTCTTTAAGCGACGATAGCATTCTGCTAAAGCAGCACCACCTCCAGGAACAATTCCCTCGGCAACCGCAGCTTTTGTTGCGTTAAGCGCATCTTCAATCCGAAGTTTCTTATCCTTTAATTCACTTTCGGTAAGAGCACCAACCTTTAAGACGGCAACACCATTTGTTAAGCGAGCAATTCTCTTTTGCATATTCTTACGATCATATTCAGAAGAAATATGCACGAGTTGGGCTTTTAATTCGTCAATTCGTGAAGCAATATCCTCTTTGCTTCCTGCTCCACCAACAATGGTTGTGCTGTCTTTTTTAACAGTAACTTTCTTTGCCGTGCCAAGACCTTCAATGTTCATGTCCTTAAGATTCTCGCCTAAATCTTTGCTATAGAAATGAGCGCCGGTAGTAATGGCAATATCTTGTAAAGCGGCCTTTTGAGCGTCGCCAAATTCTGGTGCTTTTGTTGCAACAACATTAAAGGTTCCGCGTAGTTTATTTAAGATAAGAGTAGAAGTTACATCGCTATCTAAATCATCGGCAATAATTAAAAGTGCGCGATGGGATTCTACAACAGACTGTAAAAGAGAAAGAATGTCATTAATGTTGCTAATTTTTTGATCCGTAACAAGGATTAAAGGATCATCTAGCTCAGCAACCATTTTCTCACGGTCTGTAGCCATGTAGGGAGAAATGTAACCTTTATCAAATTCAAGTCCTTGAGAAGTTACAAGTTCATCTTCTGAAGTTTTGCTTTCTTCAACGGTGATAACTCCATCATTGCCAACCTTTTCCATGGCTTCTGCAATTAAGCGACCAATATCTTCACTTTGGGCAGAAACTGTAGCAACCGATTGAACATCGGCGGTTGTGGAAACGGGTTTAGAAAATTTAAGAAGTTCTTCCGCAACAGCTTTTCCCGCAAGTTCAATCCCAGCACGAACAAAAACAGGATTGGCACCTTTTTCAACAGAAGTAATACCACGATGAATCATCGCTTGCGCAAGGACGGTTGCCGTTGTGGTCCCATCTCCTGCTTTTTCATTTGTTTGATTGGCGACTTCATACACCAATTTTGCCCCCATATTTTCCACTGGGTCTTTTAATTCAATTTCACGAGCAATGGATACTCCATCCTCGCAGATTGTTGGCGAACCATAGCCTTTATCTAAAGCAATGTTTCGTCCTTTAGGACCAAGAGTAACTTTAACCGTATTTGCTAAAGTATCGACCCCTTTGACCATCCGGTCACGAGCGCTTTTTCCTAAAATAATTTGTTTTGCCATATTTATTCACCATCCTTTTATTCAATCACAGCAAGAATATCTTCCGCTTTAATAAGAAGATATTTATGCTCGTCTTCTTCATAATCTGTCCCACTATATTCGCGATAAATCACTTTATCTCCAATCTTGAGCCCCTCAATAGTGACAAGATTTCCTTTTTCATCTTTCTTACCAGGACCAATTGCGACAATTGTGGCAATGTTTCCTTGTTTTTTCTCAGAAGCAAGAATAATCGAACCGACTTTTTTCTCACTAGGAGCCTTCTCAATAAGAAGGTAATCGTTTAATGGTTTAATCATAATTTTACCGTTATCCTCCTTGGTATTCGAACCACGAGGCATATCATAAAACACCATTTAGCAGTGTCAAGTGTAGATTGCTAAAAATGCAAATTTCATCCCCTCACCAAACTTATTCATGGTAAATGTCACTTTTATTTAGCATAATTTTTAAAACTTTTCACCCTTTAATTGACACAAAAAAAGCGGATATCATCCGCATAATTAAACTGGACTATCCCCATTTCTTTTGCCCATGGGTTGAGAAACTAACTGCATTTAATATTAAATTGTTTGGCTTATCAATAGTTTTCTCTTGTAGGCGATTG